>NZ_JBEZDW010000046.1:0-63232 GCF_040802045.1 Microbispora sp. NPDC049125
AGGTGCGGGCCCAGCCGGTGATGTTGGCGTCGATCTGGTCGATGCGCCAGCCGGGGTGGCCTTCGTGGTCGTGGTCGCCGAGGTTGCCGGGCCCGTTGTACTGGGAGCCGACGAAGTCGATCGTGTAGCGTCCGGCGGCCAGGCGTTGCCACAGGCCGATCCGGTATCCGCCGGGGACCTGGGTGCCCTCGGTGATCGAGTCACCCAGCGGCATCACCCGCACCCCGCCGTTGGACTCCGCACCGGCGGGTCCCGCTCCCCAGGTCACGCCGGCCACAGACAGGGCGACCGCCGACAGACCGGCGCCCACCCACCTTCTCCACGTACGCATGCTCAGCCCCTTCTGGCCATCAGCGAGCGAGCCCGGCCAGCACTGTGTGTAATTACCGACATCACGGATACTTCAGCTTTCTCGTCACCGACCGCCGTAAGGTGCTGCGCTCCGCATCGGACATGGCGAAATCCGACGCGCGCTGGGCGACTCGCCGGTTATAAAGGGGCGCACCGGCCGATCGCGGTGGTCCGGCTCTCTCCGCTGTTCACGGAGAAACCTTTCCGGCCGGCGGGCCGGCGACGTCAGCGTGGGCATCGGGGCGTGGATGCGGAGCCCTCCCCTGCATTGTCAGCGTCACAATCGAAACTGCCGCTTCGGCGCCCCTTTCCGCCACGGTCGGAGATGGTGATGGGGCGGAGCAAATACGAGGTGGGAGATGCCGTCAAGCGGCCGATACACCGCCATACCTGGACATCTGGAGGAAGCGGCGGCTCATCTGCGGTTATCGGGAGTTTTCCAATCCGGCCGATGCGGTGACGTGCTGAAAATTTCACTGACTTTGCCCATCGCGGCTGGATGGGCCGATCGCGACTTTCGGGAAGTCGGGAGGGAAGTCGGCATGGATGACAAGCGCCTTCCGCCGGTCCATGATCCTCGAAAGTTTCGCAATAGTCTTGACCTATTTCGGGAAGCTTTCCACACTGGGTCTCCGGAGCGGTCTTTCTGCCGGATGGCGATACCCCGGCGGGACGCAACCGTCTGCGACGCCCTGATGGTGGTGCGCCTCCTGGTCGACGGGGCGCGGCGTCGGCGACGCGAGATGTTCCCGCGTTCCCGTTTGTGAGTCAGTTACGGAGGCTCAGGCATGGGCACCAACGTCATCCCCCCACCTGGCGTCCGGCGGCCTCTCAGAGGTCTTCGCCGGGCCTTGGCCGCCGGCGCTCTGGGCGTACTCGCCGCGGCCACGACGCTCTCAGTGCCGGTTCCCGCCGATGCGGCGGCGGACACGCTCGGCGCGGCGGCGGCGCAGAGCGGCCGGTACTTCGGCACCGCGATCTCGGCCGTCAGGCTCGGCGACGCGCAGTACACCACGATCGCGAGCCGCGAGTTCACCATGGTGACCGCCGAGAACGAGATGAAGCTCGACGCCACCGAGCCCAGCCGCGGCCAGTTCACCTTCACCAGCGGTGACCGCATCTACAACTGGGCCGTCCAGAACGGCAAGCGGATGCGCGGGCACACCCTGGTCTGGCACTCCGCACAGCCGGGCTGGCTGCAGTCCCTGTCGGGCAGCGCGCTGCGTCAGGCGATGATCGACCACATCAACGGCGTGATGGGCCACTACAAGGGCAAGATGTACGCCTGGGACGTGGTCAATGAGGCCTTCGCCGACGGCAACTCCGGCGGCCGGCGCGACTCCAACTTCCAGCGCACCGGCAACGACTGGATCGAGGTCGCCTTCCGCACCGCGCGCGCCGCCGACCCGGCCGCCAAGCTCTGCTACAACGACTACAACATCGACAACTGGACCTGGGCCAAGACCCAGGCCGTCTACGACATGGTCCGCGACTTCAGGCAGCGCGGCGTGCCGATCGACTGCGTCGGCCTGCAGTCGCACTTCAACAGCGGCAGCCCCTACAACGCCAACTACCGCACCACCATCGAGAGCTTCGCCGCCCTCGGGGTGGACGTGCAGATCACCGAGCTGGACATCCAGGGCGCCCCGGCCACCACCTACGCCGACGTGGTCAACGACTGCCTGGCCGTCGCCCGCTGCACCGGCATCACCACGTGGGGCGTCCGCGACATCGACTCCTGGCGATCCGGCGACACCCCACTGCTGTTCGACGGCAACGGCAACAAGAAGCCCGCCTACACCGCCGTCCTCAACGCACTCAACGCCGCCCAGCCGACTCCCACCCCGACACCAACGCCGACGCCGACACCCACGCCGACCCCGACGCCGACGCCGACTCCGTCCGCGGGAGGGAACGGGGCGATCAGGGGTGTCGCGTCCGGCCGGTGTGTGGCCGTGCCCAGCGCCTCCACCACGGACGGCACCGCGGTGGTGTTGTGGGACTGCGACGGGCGGAGCAACCAGCAGTGGTCGTCCACCCCGGCCGGCGAGATCAGGGTGTACGGCAACAAGTGCCTGGACGCCGGCGGCACCCGCAACGGCGCCGTCGTCCAGATCTACTCCTGCTGGGGCGGCGACAACCAGAAGTGGCGCCGCAACTCCGACGGCACCATCGTCGGCGTCCGGTCCCGGCTGTGCCTGGACGCCGTAGGCGCCGCCACCGCCAACGGCACCCGCCTCCAGCTCTACTCCTGCACGGGCGGCGCCAACCAGAGATGGGCCTGGAACGGCGGCTCGTGAACACCCGCCCCGCCTCCCACGCCGACGCGTAACCCGCCTCCGGCCGCGATCCCGAGCCCGGCGATCACTCGGGCCAGGGCGAGCTCTGAATGACCTCGACGAAGTCGCCGCGGATGAACCCGGGGACGAAGTGCTCGAGGACATCCGCCTTCACGTTCCCGAAGGTGGTCTCCGGTCTCGGGGCGATGCCCTCGGTGAACGCCTGGAGGATGCGCCGCTTGAAGTCCGGGCGTGGATGCAGCGCGGTGATCTCCGCGCGAGCGGCCTCGCCGATGTCGGCATAGCCGATACCCAGCACGTCGTACTCCACGCCGGCCGTGACCAGCGCGACCTCCGGTTCCATGAACTCGGGGATGCCCGGCGTGGTGTGCAGGGCGATCGCCGTCCACACCCTCCGGATGCTGTCCTCCGGCACACCATGGCCCTGCAGGAAGCGCCGGGCCTCGTCGGCGCTGTCGACCTCGAACCGCCTCCCGCTGCCGCGGTGTGCCTCGCCGAGGCCGAGGTCGTGGAACATGGCCCCGATGTAGAGCAACTCGGGGTCGAAGCTCAAGCCGCGGTTCCTGCCCTGGAGGCTGCCGAACCAGTAGACGCGGCGTGAGTGGTGGTAGATCAGGTCGCTGGTGGTGTCGCGCACGAGCTCGGTGGCCTCCGTGGCGAGCTTGGTGTCCGGCACGGTCACCCCCGCGGTGACCTTCTCCTGAACCGTCATTGACGTGCACTCCTCACGTGGAGAGGTCTTTTCGAGTTCCAGGCTGTCCCCGGGCCGGGCCGTTCGGCCAGGTCTTCCAGGACAGATACCCCACAGACAAGGACATGACCCCGGGAGCCCGCCAAGCCCCGCCGTACGCTGGGGGCATGGAAGACGGAACGTGCGATCCCCGGCCGCACCGGGTCATCGTGTTCGCCTTCGACGGGGTGCGGCTGATGGACGTCGCCGCGCCGCTGGAGGTGTTCGCCACCGCGTCCACCGCCGCGCATCCCTACACCGTGGGCGTGTGCACGCCTGACGGCCGTGAGGTCACCACCTCCACCGGCCTGCGCATCTCGGCCGACCTGCCGGCCGCGGGGGTCGCCGCCGTCGGCACGCTCATCGTGCCCGGCCCGGCCGACCTGGCCGCCTTCCGGAAGCGGCCCGAGCTCGTCGATCACGTGAGACGGCTGACCGGCAGGTCCCAGCGGGTGGCGGCCGTGTGCACCGGGGCCTTCGCCCTCGCCGCGGCCGGCGTGCTGCGCGGCCGGAGGGCGACGACGCACTGGGAGCACGCCGCCGATCTCGCCCGCGACCATCCGGATGTCACCGTCACCCCGGACGCGATCTACGTTCAGGACGGTCCGGTGCTCACCTCGGCCGGAGTCACGGCGGGCATCGACGTCTGCCTGGCCCTGGTGGAGCAGGACCAGGGGCCGGAAGTGGCGCGGAAGGTCGCACGCGACCTCGTGGTCTTCCTCCAGCGGCCCGGAGGCCAGTCGCAGTTCTCCGTGGCCTCACGCACCCCGGGCACGCGCCACCCCGTCCTGCGCCCGCTGCTCGACGCCATCGCCGCCGATCCGGCGGCCGATCACACCCCGCACGCGCTGGCCAGGACCGCCGGGGTGAGCACCCGTCATCTGTCCCGGCTGTTCCGGGAGCAGGCCGGCACCACTCCGGCCGCGTACGTGGAGATCATGCGTCTGGAGGCCGCCCGCATCCTTCTGGAGCGCGGTGAGAGCGTGACCACCGCGGCCCGCCGTAGCGGCCTGGGCAGCGACGAGACCCTGCGACGTGTCTTCGCCCGCCACCTGAGCACCACCCCGTCCGCGTACGCCGCCCGCTTCCGCACGACCGTCCCCGCTTCCCGGGCGACGCCTCGGCGTCCCGCCCTGGAAGTCGTCTGAGCGCGGGTACGGAACCGCCGGGACGAAGCCCGGGCCCGGCCTCGGACGTCACGTCACGGCGGCGATGCCCTGCGGATCCTGTCCGTGCGCGGCCCGGTGAGAGTTGTTGGCATCGTTGGCGGCGGCGATCACCCGGGTCAGCGCCTGGTGGAGATCCTTGAGCTCGGCGAGCTCCATCCCCAGGCGCCCGACGATCGCCGGGGGGATCTTCTCGGCTTCGGCGCGCAGTCGCCTTCCCGCCTCGGTGAGGGTGACCGCGAGGGAGCGCTCGTCGTCGCTGGCGCGGGGCCGACGGACGAACCCGGCGGTCTCAAGGCGTTTGAGCAGCGGTGACAGCGTGGCGGGATCGACCTGCAGCAGCCGGCTGAGGTCCTTGACCGACAGAGGCGCGTGCTGCCACAGCGCGAGCATCACCAGGTACTGCGGGTGGGTCAGCCCCATCGGCTCCAGCAGGGGGCGGTAGACCGCGATCACCGTGCGCGAGGCGACCGCCAGAGCGAAGCAGACCTGGTTCTCCAGGGCCAGCGGGTCGGCGATGTCGCCGAGGTCACTCATGGGCACCTCCATGGAAGTCGAAACCCATGCTATAACAGATAGTGTACTAACGATTAGTGTACTAATCGTTCGCCGGCAACCCCGCATCCCCTCGTCAGAGAGAGAAGCCATGAGCCGCTCCCACGTGCTTGTCGACGCCGCCTGGGTCCTGGAGCACCTCGATGACCCGGGTGTCGTCCTGGCCGAGGTCGACGAGAACAGCAGGGCCTATGACGAGAACCACATCCGCGGCGCGGTGAAGATCGACTGGAGGGAAGACCTCCAGGATCCGGTCCGGCGTGACTTCGTCGGAAAGGCCGGCTTCGAGGACGAGGTCATCGGCTCCATCGGCACCAAGAGCATCGCCGACGTCCGTTCCCCCGACGAGTTCTCCGGCAAGATCCTCGGCCCCACGCACCTGCCCCACGAGCAGGCTCAGGTGGCCGGCCACATCCCCACGGCCAGGAACGTCCCATGGTCGAGGGCCGCCGCGGACGACGGCACGTTCAAATCCGACGAGGAGCTCCGCCGTCTGTACGCCGGCGCGTCGGTCGATCCGGACGCGGAGGAGACCATCGTCTACTGCCGCATCGGCGAGCGCAGCGCGCACACCTGGTTCGTGCTCAGTGAGCTGCTCGATCGGCCCGGCGTCAAGAACTACGACGGCTCGTGGGCGGAGTACGGCTCGCTCGTCGGCGTCCCCGTCGAGCGCGGCCCCGCCTCCTGATCGCGGCCCGTACGGAAGAGGGGCCGGTCCAGCAGATGACCACGTCAGCGGAGGCTGTCATGTCTCAGAGGAAAACCCTGGAAGAGCGCATCGCCGACCGCCAGGCGGCACGGCCGCCGCTGAAGGAGGGAAAGGACTTCGAGCACGGACCGGCCAAGTTCGTGTTCTTCTTCCTCATCGCCTTCGTCGTGGGCCTTCACCTCGTCGGCCTCGTCATCCTCATGCTGCTTGGGCTTCACTAGGCGCTTGGGGCCGTTCACGTGGCCGGACAGGCGCCGGCCGGCGCGATCGGTGATCAGAACGCGAAGCCGCCGGGCCGGCCGTTCCGGTCGGCGATCAGACCGGCGAGCGTGGCCACGGCGATCTCCGCGGGCGTACGGGAGCCGATGTTGAGCCCGATCGGGCGATGCACGCGGGCGATCTCCTCGGGCGGGACGCCCAGCTCGGCCAGCGCCCGTACGTGCGGGCCGGTGTGGCGCGGGCTTCCCATGATGCCGATCCAGCGGGCGGGGCTCCTGAGGACGTCGCGCAGCATCGGCCCGATCTCCTCGCGGTGGTGGTCGGTGACCACCACGTCGGCCGCGCCGTCCAGGTAGTCGCCGGCTTCCCGGACAACCGGGAACGAGCCCATCGGCAGGCCGTCGAGGCGGCGCCCGGCGTCCGGCTCCAGGAGGATCGGCCGGAAGCCCAGCTCGGCGCCGAGCCTCAGGAGGTGGCCCGCCACCGGGGACGCGAACACCGCGACGAGCGTCCGGCGTGCCCCCTCGGGGAGCGCGTCGCCGTGGGCGACGTCACACGCGGGGTCCTCATCATGGCTGTGGGGCATGACGACAGTCTCTCAGGTCCGTCCGGTTCCGCCGGCGTGCTCGGCCCGGTGTGATGGGTGCCCGGTGTGATGGGTGCCCGGTGTGATGGGTTTCGAGGCGTACCGCCCATATGGAGACGCGAAGCCGCCTACGGTCGGGGAATGGGCAAGATCCTCATCGGTACGGCCTCGTGGACGGACAAGTCGCTCCTCGCCTCCGGCTGGTACCCCCGCGACGCCTCCACGCCCGAGGCCAGGCTCGGCTACTACGCCGGCCGCTTCCCCCTGGTGGAGGTGGACGCCACCTACTACAACCCGCCGGCCCGGCGTACGGCCGAGCTGTGGCGTGACCGTACGCCGAAGGACTTCACCTTCAACGTGAAGGCGTTCTCCCTGCTCACGCAGCATCCGACCCGGCCGGCGGCCCTCTACAAGGATCTGCGGGCCGCTGCCGGGGAGTCCAAGCGGACCCTCTACCTGCGTGATCTCCCTCCGGACGCCGTCGAGGAGGTGTGGCGCCGCTTCCTGGGAGCGCTGGAGCCGTTGCACGAGGCGGGGAAACTGGGCGCGGTGCTGTTCCAGTTCCCGCAGTGGTTCCCGCCGGGCGCCGCCAACCGGCGTTACATCCTCGAATGCCGGGACCGCTGCCTGCCGATGCGCGTCTGCGTCGAGTTCCGCAACGCCGCGTGGATGGACGGGGACACCCAGCGGGACACCCTCGGCTTCCTGGCCGGCAACGATCTGCCGTACGTGGGAGTGGACATGCCGCAGGGTCACCCGTCGTCGATCCCGCCGGTGCTGGCGGCCACCTCGGACCTCGCCGTCGTCCGGCTGCACGGTCACTCGGAGAAGTGGACGAGCCGGGTCATCGAGGAGCGGTTCGGATATCTGTACTCCGAGCAGGAGCTTCAGGGCTGGGCCGGCCGGATCGCGGAACTGTCAGAGGAGGCGGCGGCGACGCATGTGCTGACCAACAACTGCTGCGCCGACAACTCCCAGCGCAACGCCGCGCGGCTGGCCGACCTGCTGGAAGAGCGGGGCGCCGACGTCGTGCGGCCCGCGCCGCCGCCCGCGCCGGGAGAGCCGTATGCCGACGCCCCTCCCTTGTGGTCGTGATCCGCAGACCGACCTACGCGCTCGCCAGGCAAAGAGGTGTTTTGTCCTATTTACACCCTTATGGTGTTGTGTGTACCTTTGAGGGTAGTGGCGCGTGTAGCGATGCCCCCCACCCTCGCTTCCGCTGCCACTTTCGTTGCCCGGACCGCGCGCTCCGGCGGGACCTCCGTCCCGGCAGGAGTGCGCGGCCGCCGAATCCGCGTCTCGCGGAGCCGGGGACCCATCCTCTCGGGGTGAATCGGAGCGCCGGCCCAGGCTGCGCCCCGTAGGGCACTTCCTGCCCGAACCCGTCAGCTAACCCGGTAGGCGGCATGGAAGCAAGGAGTCAACACCTTCATGCCCGACCATCGCCCCATCTCGGCCGCTCCCTCTCCCAAGAAGCGGCTGAGCCTCTCGAAGAAGCGCCTCGGCGCCGTCATCGCAGGCGTGACCATGGCCATGTCGGTCGCCACCGCCACCCTCGTGCCCAGCGGCCCGGCGCACGCCGGCGGCGTGCCCGGCGGCCCCGAGCACACCGCCCCGTACACCTACGGCTCCGACGTCTCGGGCTACGAGTCTGACTACGACTGGGGTGCCAGCCGGGCACAGTTCGGAATCATCAAGGCCACCGAGGGCCTGGACTTCCGTGACCCCGCCTTCGCACGGCACTGGCGTGAGCTGGACAAGAAGGGCATCGTCCGGGGCGTCTACCACTACGGCCACCCCTCCAACGATCCCATCGCCGAGGCCGACTACTTCCTGTCGGTGGTGAACGAGCAGCCCAGCAAGCCCGGAGACCTGCTCGTGCTGGACCTGGAGACCAGTGACGACGAGTCCGTCGCCCACGTCAACAGCTGGGCGAAGGCCTGGCTGGCTCACGTGAAGGAGAAGACCGGCGTCACCCCGATGTTCTACAGCGGCTGGAACTTCGCCAACACCTACGGCTACGGCCTGCAGCAGTACCCCTTGTGGGTGGCTCACTACGGCAGGGCCCAGGGGGACGTCACACCGCCCGCCGACTGGAAGACCTGGACGATCCACCAGTACACGGACACCCCCATCGACCAGAACGTCTCTTCCCTGACTCCCCGCCAGCTGCGCGCCCTCGGCCGCCGCTGAGCCCGGGTGCAGGCCCGGGTCCACTTCTGGTTCGGCGCGCCGGCCGTTCGGGTCATCATGGGGACATGACGACCGCCGAGAGCTACGCCGAGTTCGCCGCGCGGGAGGCGCACGGCGTGTCGCCCGCCTACGAGCGGCTGTCGCTCGCGGTCTCCCGCGACGACGAGGTGCTCGGGCTGCTCGGCACGCTGCCGCCGGCCAAGCGGCAGCCGAACCTGCTGTTCGGCGTCGTACGGCTCCTCGGCGGCCCGGTCGAGGATCCGGCCGCCTTCCACGACTACACGGTGGCGAACTGGCCGGCGATAGAGACGGAGATGCGCACCCGGGCCACCCAGACGAACGAGGCGGGGCGGTGCGCTGTGCTGCTCCCGCTGCTGGCCGCGCTGCCGCAGCCGCTCGCGCTGCTGGAGGTCGGCGCGTCCGCCGGGTTGTGTCTCTACCCCGACCGCTACGCCTACCGCTACGGCGACCACCTGGTCGGCTCCGGCGAACCGGTCCTCGAATGCGCGGCGACCGGAGTGGCGCCGCCGGCGGGCGTGCCGGAGGTGGTGTGGCGGGCCGGCCTGGATCTGAACCCGCTCGACGTGACCGACCCCGCCGACGTCGCGTGGCTCGACGCCCTCATCTGGCCGGAGCACGCGCACCGCCGCGCCCGGCTGCGGGCCGCGGCGGCCGTCGCCGCGGCCGAGCCGCCGCTCCTCGTGCGCGGAGACCTGGTGGACGACCTGCCGGCGCTGGCCGCGCGGGCGCCGGCGGGCGCGACGCTGGTGGTGTTCCACACCTCCGTGATGTACCAGGTGCCGGCGCCGAGGCGGGAGGCGTTCGCCGAGGTGGTACGCCGGCTGCCCGGGCACTGGATCGCGAACGAGGCCCCGGGCGTGATGCCCTGCGACGGGCTGCCGCGGCCGCCGGGGGAGGCGCTGCACAACGTGCTCGCACTGGACGGGACGCCGCTCGCCTGGACCCGGGGGCACGGGCAGGCGATCGTCTGGTTCGGGTGACGCCGGCGCGGTGGGCCACGGCGACCCGCGCGGTCAGGGAGTCAGCTCGCCGGCGTCCGTACCGTGCCATTCGACCAGCAGCACGGTGGCGTCGTCCTGGAGATGGCCGCCGTGGTAGTCGAGGACGCTGTGGATCAGGCGGCGCAGCGTTTCCGGCACCGGCAGGGCGTCGGCGTTGTGGCGGATGATGAAGTCGACGAAGCGGGTGAGGCCGAACTCGCGGCCCTGGCTGCCGCGGGCCTCGGTGATGCCGTCGGTGTAGAACACCACCCGGTCGCCCGGCTGCAGTTGTTCGTGGCACAGCGTGACGGGCAGGCCGAGGTCCAGCCCCATCGGGTGGGCGGGCGGGCAGCGCAGGGTGGTGATCCTCCGGCCGTCCCTGATCACGACCGGTGGGTGATGGCCGCGGTTCACCCAGCTCAGCACACCGGTGGAGATGTCCAGATCGGCCAGGATCGCGGTGACGAAGCGGGTGGCCCGGCCGAACTCGCCGATCAACGTGCGTTCGACCGCCTCGCTCGTCTCGACCAGGCCGGCTCCCCGGCGGCGGTTGTTGCGGCAGGCGGCGACCGCGAGGGAGGCGGTCAGCCCGGCGGAGACGTCGTGGCCCATCGCGTCGAAGATCCCGAGGTGCACGGTGTCGTCGTCGATGGCGTAGTCGAAGGCGTCGCCGCCGACCTCGTAGGCCGGTTCCAGCGCGGCGCTGATCACCACCTGCTCGCAGGCGAAGGCCAGCGGCGGCATCAGCTTCCACTGCATCTCCGCGGCCACGTGCATCGGCCGGGTGCGCACCAGCCGGGGGTATGAGTCGCTCAGAGAACGCTTGCTGGCCACGAGCAGCGCGATCACCGACGCCAGGGCTCTGAGGTCGTCCTCGGCCTCCGGGCGGGCGTCAGAGGAGCCGACCCTTAAGACTCCGAGCCGTTCCGTGCCGTCCAGCAGCGGCACCCACCAGCAGCGCGGCTCGTCGCCGGTGCGGGGCCGTTCCAAGATCCGGGTCTCCTGGAACGCGCGCCCGGCCAGCGTCGCGTCGATCCTCAGCTCGGCCGTCTGCGCGTCCTCGTCCCCGCCCGTCTCCTTCGTCTGGTCGGCCATCAGCCGAAGCACGTCCTGCTGCAGGTCGACGAGGTAGATCAGCACTCCGTGGAGGCCGGCCTGAGCCGCGTGCTCTTTGGTGAGTGCCGGCAGCTGCTCCAGCGCGGCCAGGTGGCTGGCTTCGAGCAGCCCGGTGAGCATCCGTGCCGTTGCGGCGTCTACCACGGTCCCGGCCACATGTGATCACCCGCGTCCATCGATGGACTTCCGCTGTCTCGGCCGGTGTCTGCAAACCCGACATGTCCGGCGGTCACAGCGTATCCAAGCGGTCTGGCGGCCGCCCGATGGACGGCCGCCAGGCTCCGTACCCCCGCTCGGGGCAGGGGAACCCCGGATCTGGGGAGATCCTTGGACGGGTCAGGGCTTCAGGACGACCTTCTCGCAGTTCTCCCGCTTGTTCTTGAAGATGTCGAAGCCGTGCGGCGCCTGCTCCAGCGGCAGGGTGTGCGTGATGATCCGGGTCGGGTCGATCTCACCTCGTTCGATCCGCCGCAGCAGCGGTTTCATGTACCGCTGCACGTGGCACTGCCCGGTGCGCAGGGTGAGCGACCGGTTCATCCACGCCCCGGCGGGGAACTTGTCGAGCAGGCCGCCGTACACGCCGACGACCGACACGACGCCGCCGCTGCGGCACGACAGGATGGCCTGCCGCAGGGCGTGCGGCCGTTCGGTCTCCGACCGGACGGCCTGCTTGACCCGGTCGTAGACGCTGATGTGGGCGCTTCCGTGCGTGGCTTCGAGGCCGACGGCGTCGATGCACTTGTCCGGGCCGCGCCCGCCGGTCAGCTCCAGCAGCCTGGAGCGGACGTCGACCTCGTCGAAGTTGACGACGGTGTAGCCGGCCTCCTCCGCCATGCGCAGCCGGTACGGCTCCTTGTCGATCGCGATGACCTGAGCGGCGCCGAGCACCCGGGCGCCGTCCATGGCGAACTGCCCGACCGGGCCGGCGCCCCACACGGCGACGACGTCGCTCGGCTGGATGTCGCACATCTCGGCGCCCATGTAACCGGTGGGCAGGATGTCGGACAGGAACAGCACCTGCTCGTCGCTCAGATCCGACTCGATCTTCAGCGGGCCGACGTCGGCGAACGGCACCCGCACGTACTCCGCCTGCCCGCCGGCGAACCCGCCGGTCAGGTGCGAGTACCCGAAGATCCCGGCGAGCGGGTGACCGAACATCTTCTCCGCGATGCCGGCGTTCGGGTTGCTGTTCTCGCAGCACGAGTACAGCTCGGCGGCGCACGCCGCGCACGCGCCGCAGGCGATCGGGAACGGCACGACGACGCGGTCGCCGGCACGCAGCCGCTCCGGGTCGACGCCGGAGCCGACCTCGATCACCTCGCCCATGAACTCGTGGCCCAGGACGTCGCCGTCCCGCATCGTCGGGACGTACCCGTCGACGAGGTGCAGGTCCGAGCCGCAGATCGCCGTCGAGGTGACCCGTACGATCGCGTCTCGGCTGTTGAGGATCGCCGGGTCCGGCACGTCGCGGACCTCGACCTTGTCGCGTCCGGCCCAGGTGGTGGCCTTCATGCCTGCGCTCCCTTCGCGAGCTCCTCGGCGGACAGGGGCTGCGCCGGGCGCTGCGGGAACTCGTGCCGGGCCCGCTTGCCCCAGGGAGCCCCGTCGGACCGCACCACCTCGCCGGTCTCCAGCACCTGCTTCAACCGGCGCAGGTCGTCGTCGAGCTGCTGGTGCGGCTCCTCGCCGAAGTACCTGGCGACCGCCTTGCCGAGCGAGCCGCCCGGGATGTCGTAGGCGAGCACCACGTGGACCTCCGTGCTCACGCCGTCCGGGGCGGGCACGAACCAGACCTTCCCGGTGTTCGGCACGTCGGCGTCGCCGGTCGACCGCCAGCCGATGCGCGTACCCGGCACCTCGTCGTCGATCTCGGCGTCCCATTCGACCGTCCTGCCGAACGGGGCGCTCGCCGTCCAGTGGCTCGTCCGTTCGCCCGTCGACCGCACTTCGTCGAGATGGGACATGAACGCCGGGAGGTTCTCCAGGTGACGCCAGAACGCGTACACGTCCGACGCCGGCTTGCGGATGGTTGTCGTGGCCGTCAGATCCATGGCTTCTCCTCTCCCGATCCCGCTACCGAGCTCAGCCGGACTTACACATGCGCGCGGGAAACGTCGCCGGCTCGGCCCAGGAAGGCGGCCGGCGACGCGCGGAGTCGCGTGCGGAACCTACCTGGTGCCGCGCCTGCCCCGGCCGGCCTTGCCGCCTGCCGGATCGGGGAGCGCGTCGAACGGCGTGAGGGCATGCCCGACGAGGCCGTGGAGGTGGGCGTAGGAGACCGCATGGACCCGGTCGCGCAGATTCAACTTGGTGAGGACGCGGGAGACATGCGTTTTGACGGTCTCGTCACCGATTCCGAGGCGATCGGCGATCTCGGCGTTGCTGTACGCCTCGGCGAGCAGCAGCAGCACCTCGCGTTCCCGTGTGGTGAGGAGGTCCAGGCCGGCCGGGACGGGAGGCGGGGCGATCCCGTCGGCGAGGCGGGCGCTGAGGCGGCGGGTCACCGAGGGATCGATGAGGGCGTCGCCGCGGGCGGCCACCCGGATCGCCGCGATCAGCTCCTCCGGCGGCAGGCTCTTCAGCAGGAAGCCGCTGGCCCCCGCGCGCAGGGCGCGATGGACGTACGTGTCCTGGTCATAGGTGGTCAGCAGGATCACCTTGGTGGCGTTGGCCGTGTCGGCGAGGATCGTCTCCGCGGCACGCAGGCCGTCGAGCCGGGGCATGCGGATGTCGATGATCGCAACGTCGGGACGCAGCCGGAGCACCTCGCTCAGGGCGGTCCGCCCGTCCGGCGCCTCCCCGACGCATGCCAGGTCGGGCTGGGTGTCCAGGACCGCCCGCAGCCCGGAGCGGAACATGGCGTGGTCGTCGGCGATCAGGACGCGCAAGGTCATGAGGGGTCCCGGGGGAAGGTCACGGTGGTGATCCACGTTCTGCCGTCAGGTGCGGGCCCGTAACTGGTGCCACCTTTGAACATGGTGACACGGCTGCGGATCCCCTGCAGTCCCCGATGCGGTGAGTCGGGCCGGACGCGTGGCTCCGCGGCGAGCGGGTTGGAGGTCGTCACGGTGAGGCTGGCGGGGGCGTAGCGCAGCTCCACCTCCGCGACACCGCCGGCGCCGTGCCGCAGGGCGTTGGTGAGCATTTCCTGCACCACCCGGTACACGGCGATGTCCAAAGACTCCGGCAGCCGGGAGGGGACGCCGTGGACGGTCACCCTCGCCCGCAGGCCGACGGCGCGTACGGCGTCGAGCAGCTCGGGGAGGTTGTCCAGACCGGGCTGGCTGTCCTCCCCTGAAGGGTTGCCGTGCAGGAAGTCCAGCAGACGCCGCAGGTCGAGCATGGCCGCCCGGCTGGAGGTCTCCACGGCGGTCAGCGACTTCGTCAGGTCCTGGGCGTCCGGCGCCGTCGTGGCCCGCAGCCGGGCCACCCCCGCGTGGACTCCGATGGCGCTTACATGGTGGGAGATCACGTCATGCAGATCGCGGGCGATGCTGCTGCGCTCTTCCGCGATGGCCGCGGCCAGGGCCTGCCGCGTCTCTCGCTGTTCCCGCTCGGAGCGCTGCTCGAGCTCGGCGATGTACGCGCGCCGGGCGGTGGTGTACCGCCCGACGAGCCAGGGCAGCAGCGCGTCGGCCATGGCGTTGACCAGTATTCGCCTCGGCGCGACGTGCGCCCCGGCGAGGGTCTGTCTCACGACGATCCCCGTCGCCAGGCAGACCAGGGACACCACCGCCGGCCATCGGTTCAGCCAGGCACCCGCCCGGTAGGCGGAGATGAGCAGACCCGCGTAGTTCAGCATGCCCAGCGGACTGGGCCCTGGGTGCGGCACGGCGTCCCGCATCGCGACGGCGGCCCAGGCGCTCCCCACCGCGACGGCCGCCTGGGCGACGGCCACGACCCCCGAGAAGCGCGGTGCGCCGGCCAGGCCGGCGTCCACCACGACGACCGCCGCCAGCATGGCCCAGCGCCATCCCATCGGATAGGGCAAGGAGGCGGCGCCGATGGAGAAGGACAGGCAGTCCACCGTCATCGTGACCGCGGCGATCACGATCGCCTGGCGGGTCAGCGACCCGCTGACGTCGCGGGTGCGGGCGGGTCCGGCCCGGCGCCCGTCATCTCCATCCCTGCCGGCCACCGGCACCCCTTCCGTCCACCGTTCCAGCGACCGCGTCATCCCGGGGGCGGCCATGACGATCCATGATGGCCGGTCGCGGAGTGTCGCAGAGTCCCCCGTCCGGGGGACCCGCATCCCCTGTCGCCGTGACGACAGCGGCAGGCGGCCTTCCCTAGGCTCCCCGCACGATGGACGACACCGCCGCTCGTACGAAGGGACACGACAGCCCCCGGCATGCGGGTCACGCGTTCCGGCGCCGGCTCGGCACCGTACTCGCCGTCCCGCTGAGCGCCGTGGCCCTGCTGTTCGTCATGAGCCCGGGGGCCGAGGCGGACTCCACCGCCGGCGGCGACGTGCAGGTCGCCCAGACACTCGGCGACCGAGAGCTGACCGTCATCCTGCGCCGGGTCACCGGCGTGCCCGGGCCTCTCAACGTGGATGTGATCACCCACACGGGCACGGCCGCCGGACGCCTCACGCTGGCGGTGACTCCCACCGGGGTCTCCACGTCCGCGTCCGCCGCCTCGGCGTCGGGCACGACCGCCGACACCGCCGTGATCACGTTGGGCGGCCGGCCGGGGACCTTCTCCGCCGTACTGGACGTCACCCGGGCCGGCCCGTGGGAGCTGTCGCTGAACGACGGGCGCAGGACCGCGACGATTCCGTTCGTCGTGCCGAAGCAGACCACCTCACCGGCGGAGACCGCCGTCTACGTGGGCTTCGGCGGCGCCGGGGTTCTCATCCTCGTCACCGTCCTGGTCGCCGTGCGCGCGCGCCGCGTCTGGTGGACGCTGCTGCCGGCCGGCGGGCTGGTCGCCTGCCTGACTGTGGCGGTCACCGGCGCGCTGCTGTCGTCCCGGCTGCCGCTGCCGCCGTCCCAGGGGGGCCAGGTCGACGCCACCATCGACGGCGTCGGCGACCCCTACGCCTACGTCGGGCAGCGGACCGCCGACTACTCGCGCCCGCCCGCCACGCTGCTGCTGCGGTCCTCCACGGACCGCGCGGGCGAGGTGGCCGATCTGCGCCTGACCCTGTCCGACGCGTCCACCGGCCTGCCCGTGGACGACGTCGTGGTCCACGACGGGGCGCTGCTGCACCTGCTGGTCGTCGGCCCCTCGGGCACGCTGTGGCACCTGCACCCCATCAGGATCGGTGCCGGCGCATTCGAGGTCCCGTTGTCCCTGCCCGACGAGGGCCACTACGCGGTCTCGGCCGAGTTCGCCCGCCGGGGTGGCGGAGTCCAGCAGCTCCGCTCCGCCACCGGCATCGACGCGGTCCCCGGCTCCGGCGCCGCCGTGCCGACCACGTCCGGTGGCGCTTCGCCCCGGGTGGGGACCGGCGTGCGGACCGTGGCGGGCGTCGACGTACGGCTGACCGCGTCGTCGCTGGTGGCGGGCATGGCCACCGTGCTCACCGCCCGCGTCGGACAGACGGCGGCTCTCCAGCCCTGGCTCGGCATGCTCGGACATCTGATCGTCGTCGGTCCGGTCTCACCCACGGAGGCGGTGGGGACGGCGACGCAGGGCGCCCAGGTGTGGGCCCACTCCCACTCCATGGGCGCGATGCCGGACGGCACCCACGACATGAGCGGCATGGAGGGCATGTCACACATGGAGGGGATGGAGGGGCAATCGCCGGAGTCGTTCTCGGACATGCGCTCGATGAGAGGCCTGACCTCGGTCAACGGCGACAGCGTCGCCGACGAGACCGTCGCCGCCTACGGCCCCGACATCTCCTTCGTCTACACCTTCGCCGCCACCGGCTTCTACCGGATCTGGATCCAGGCCGAGCGCGGCAACACCATCCTGACCGTCCCCTACCTGCTCCAGGTCACCGGCACTCCGGAGAAGACCCCATGAGCCGGCGTCTGCCGCCGTCCGGTCAGCGGGTCCTGGTGGCCGCGGTGGTCCTGTCGGCGATCCTGCTCACCGCGCTGTCGGTCCCTGCCCTGTGGGGCCCGTGGCCGGGCACGCCGGTGTCCGGCGAAACGCCACGAGGGGCGGCGACGCTCACGGGCGGCACCGCCCACGACGTGGTGACCCTGACGGTCTCCACGCCCGTCACCGGCACCACCGGGGTCGACGTGCGGCTCGCGCCGCGCACCGGTGCGGCGAGCGGCAGGTCGTCACCGGTCGTCACGGTCTCCGCGGTGCTGCCCACCGCGGGCCACGCGGTTCCCGGCTTCACCGCCGCACCGGCCGCGGGCGGCCGCTACCACGTGGCCGGCCTCCCGCTGATGATGCCCGGACGCTGGGAGTTCGTGGTCGCCGTCGAGGGGGACGGCCGCCACGACCGGCTGGTCTTCCCCCTCACCATCCCCCGCTGAACGTGCCGCCCCCTTCCAGAAAGGAAGGCCCGATGGAATCCGATCCCGCGTCCACGCTCACCGGCCCAGGCCGGCCGTCCCCGCCCGGCCGGCCGCCGCGGCCTCAGTCCGCCGGCGTGGCCGGCGCGTACGCCGTGCTGGCCGGCACCCTGCTGTCGCTGATCGGCACATGCTGGGACGTCCAGTGGCACGTCGACGTCGGCCCGGACACCTTCTTCACCCTGCCCCACCTGGTGCTGTACTCCGGCAGTGCCATCGCCGGCATCGCCGGCCTGGCGATGGTGCTCAGCGCCACCTTCGCCCAGCGGGCCGGACGTCCCGTCGACCCCACCGTCGGCGGCAGCCCGGTCCGGGTCCTCGGCGGCACGTTCACCGCGCCCCTGGGGTACCTCGTCGCCGGGACCGGCGCCGCGCTGTTCCTGCTGTACGGCCTGCTGGACCTGTGGTGGCACTCCCTGTACGGATTCGACGCCGTGCTGAACTCCCCGCCGCACGTCGCCCTGTTCATCTCCGTCAGCCTGACCATGGCCGGCGCCGTGATCGTCTTCTCCGCCTCCCGCGCCCAGCGCTGGGGGCGGATCGGGTTCGTCGTGAGCATCCCCGTGCTGATCACGTTCACCCCCATCACCACCAACGCCCTCAACGGGCTGGGCCTGCCCGTCGACCACAGGCTCGCGGGCACCGTCTTCTTCGCCGTCTGCTTCGTTCTCATGGGCGCCATCACCCTGCGCCACCGGTGGGTGGCCCTGTCCATCGCGGCCGTCCTCGGCGTCATGCAGCTGTTTGTCTGGTGGTTCTCGCCATGGGCCGCGAAGGTCTACGCGGACTACGTGGGACTGCCTCTGCGGGACAACCTCAGGGACATGCCCCCTCAGGTCCCCGCCGGAATGCCCATGTTCCTGCTCGCCGCGGCACTGGTGATGGAGGCGCTCCTCTGGCTGGGGCGCGGACGCGGCTGGCCGGTCCGCCTGCTGCCCCAGCTCACCGGTGCCGCCGGAGGAGTGGTGCTCGGCCTCTCCATGCTCGTGCAGGCGTCGATGCTGCGCGGAGGGGCGGGGGGAGGGCCGATGGGCCGGTCCGCCACATCCGCGACCACGGTGCTGGCCGTCGCGATCCTCGGGCTGGCGTTCGGTGCCCTGGCCGGCTACCTCGCCGCCCGCTTCGCCGTCCTGCTGCGCCTCAACACCCCCGCCGCCGATCAGGAAAGCCGCTGACCCGATGCACCTTCGAACGCTTCTTACACGACCGGCCCGCGCGACGCGCCGGCCGGTGAGGGACCGCGCGGGGGCACTGCTCCTCGCCCTGTGTGTCGTGGGCGCCGCGGCCCTGCTCTGGACCCCGTCGGCACAGGCGTACGCGCCGGTCGAGCCCGGGCAGGCGTACGCGCCGGTCGAGATCGTCCACACCGAGCAGGTGCGGGCCGGCCCCTACCACCTGACCGTGGGCTTCTCCACGTGGCCGCTTCGGGCCATGCAGTCGCTGGACTTCACCTTCACCCCGGACGGCGGACTGACCGGCAAATCCGGCACCCTCAGCATGACGGGACCCGGCATGAAGGCGGGAATGCGCAACGTGAGCCCGCTGTCGCGCCACCCGCGCGAACGGTCCGTCTGGGGCCTGGACATCCAGGCGCTGCCCACGGCCGGGCGGTGGTCTTTCACCTTCACCATCCATGGTCCTCAGGGGCAGGGAACCGGCACTCTCAGCGACATCACCGTCCTCGACCAGCCCGGCCCCCCTTTGGCGCTGAGCTGGACCCTGTGCGCCCTGCCCGTCGTCGGACTGCTCGCCTTCCTGATCGCCGCGTGGCGACGTCACCGCCCATCCCGCCACCTCGTGGCGATGGGCGTCTGAGACGCCGACGGCCCGGCGCGGTCTATATCCCGTCCTGCGAGGAGCCGCCGCCCGCGTGAGCGTCCGGGCCCGGCAGGAGGCGGCGCTGTTCCTCCTCGATGATCTGGCGGGCCAGCGACTGTTCGGAGATGTCGACCGCGTCGGCGCTGGACTCCGCCAGGTCGCTGCGCCGTGCGTAGGCGTCGAAGAGCGCCCCCTTGACACCCAGGATGTCGAGCATGCGCTGGTCGACGGAGTCCACCGCGAGGAGCCGGTGCACCTGCACCTTGCGCACCTGGCCCATGCGGTGGGCGCGGGCCACGGCCTGCGTCTCCATGCTCGGTTTGACCTGCGGCTCGCACATGATGACGACGGAGGCGGCCTGCAGGTTCAGCCCCACGCCGCCCGCCTGGATCTGGCTGAGAAGCACCGCGTGCCCCGCCGCGCCGGAGAACTCGTCCACCAGCCGCTGACGCCGTTCGGGGGAGAGGGCGCCGGAGATGGGCCCGTGCGCCCGGCCGTTCAAGGCGGCGGCGACAGTGGCGAGCACGTCGCGGAAGTAGGAGAAGACGATCACCTTGAGGCCGTTGACCCGCGCGTCCTCGACGAGCTCCAGCAGGCGCTTCAGCTTGGCGGAGGTGTCCGGGGCGGCGAAGGCGGCGCGGCGCATGGCCATGAAGTTGCCCGCCGCCACGGCGTCCCGGTAGGCGGTTGAATCGGAGCCGCTGAACTCCACCCACTCCCGCGTTTCGACGCGGTCGGGCAACTCGGTGAGCACATCCTGCTGGTTGCGGCGCAGATACACCGGTGCGACGGCCTTGCGGAAGGACTGCGCCCCCGCGACGACGTCGCTGCCGCGAAGCTCGGCGACCAGCTCCGGCTGAAGGTAGGAGACCAGGATCCGGAACTCCTCGACCCGGTTCTCCATCGGCGTACCGGTCAGGAAGAGCACCCGCTCGGTGCGCCGGCACCATTCGGCGACGGTCCTGGAACGCCTGGTCTGCGGGTTCTTGACGTAGTGGGCCTCGTCGACGATCAGCATGCCGACCGTGACGGCGGACGGGATCTCCAGACGGTGGAGGCCGTCCAGTGTGGCCACGGCGACCCCGCCCCGCCGCACCCACTCCTCCTGGGCGGCCGCACGGTCGGCCCCGTGCAGCGGATAGGGCCGCAGGACGCTGCGCGACTCCACCTCGCGCATCCAGTTGATCAGCACGCTGGCCGGGCAGACCACCAGGAAATGGTCCTCGCCTGCCGCCTTGAGATGCGCCATGGCGGCGATGGCCTCGATCGACTTGCCCAGGCCCATCTCGTCGCCGAGGATGACGCGGCGCTGGACGAGGGCGAAGCGGGCACCGAAGGCCTGGTAGCCGCGGAGGGAGACCCTGCGGTGGGTGTCGTCGAGGTCCTGGGCGGCGACCTTGGCGGCCAGGTCGTCGGGGAGCATCCCCTCACCTGACGCGGTGGGCTCCCCGCCCAGCTCGGTGAGGAGGTTGTAGTACTCCGGGGAGCGGAACTCGAAGTCGGCCCACGCCTCGAACTCCGACGCCGGGGGGCGGAGTAGATCGGTGGTGGCCTGGGTCAGCAGCAGCCGGGTCTCATCGGCGTCGTCGAGCAGACCGGAGATCGAGGCCAGCGCCTCCCGGGCGAGGCGGCGGCGCCGCGCGCCGGCCACCAGCATCCGGAGCCACCCGCGCGCCGGGCGCGCGTCCGCCATCAGCGGCGCGAGCCGCTCGCCGAGCCTCCTTGCGGCGTCGAGGGCGCGGGGGAGGTCGGGCCCGGCGTTCACCAGCCGGTGGAGCGCGATCACCAGCTCGGCCGACGTCTGGTCCCGCCGCTCGACGTCGATGCGGACACCGGCGGCCTCCTGCGCCGCCCGCGCGACCTCGCCGGCCGCCGCGTGCATCTGCCGGGCGGTCTGCGCGCCGATCCCCGGCAGCAGCTGAAGCTGGTACGGCGTGGCGTCCAGGACCTGCAGGACGGTGGTGTAGCCGGCCTTCTCCAGAGCGCCGACACGAAGGCGCCCGCCGGTCACCTCCTTGAGACGGCTCACGGGGATCGCGCCCAGGTCGGCCCGTGCCAGGTCGGCGCGGACCGTCCCCAGCGCCTTCTTCACGCCGTCCTGGACCGACGCGTGCTCGTCGAGCAGGGTCCGCGCGGCGGTGAGAAGGAGATCCGCCCTGCGCAAGAGGGCGTCCGCGTCCCGGGTCGTCAGCCGCTCGCCATCCCGCTCGGTCACGCCGCCGCCTCGTCTTCCCGCTTTCTCGCCAACGATCGAGCAGCGTATCCAATGGACGCTCCAGGGAAAGGCCGGATCTCGCTTGGGTGATCATGGAGAACCTCCGGCCGGGCACCGGCATCTAAGGGGTGTCGAGAAGGGCAACGGCGTGTCCGTCATGACGTGAGGAGAGGTGCCTGTGATCACCAGGCGTACGGTGCTGGCCGGCGGTTTGGGCGGTCTCGGAGCGCTGGCGGTCACCGGCGCGGTGGGCGCCGCGCTCGTGGAGGGGGAGGTCCTGCCGGGCAAGGGCTGGCTGGACCGCACCCTGGGACGCTGCGGAACCGTTCCGGCCGCCCCCTCGGCCGCCGGCGTCGTACAGGCGCGCGCGTTCGCCTCCCGCCGTCGCCGGGTGGATGTCACGGCGGTGACCGTGCTGCCGTCGGGCGTCACCTCGATCCGCGGCCTGCGCGTCGTGGTCGCGTTGCACGGCTACGGCGCCACCGGCTCGTCCGTGGTGCGGGACCTGGCGCTGGATCGCTACCTCACCGACGCCGTGGCGCGCCACGGGGCGCCGCCGTTCGCGATCGTCGCGGTGGACGGGGGCTCCAGCGGGTACTGGCACCGGCGGGCGAGCGGCGACGACCCTCTGGGCATGATCACGGCGGAGCTGCTGCCGCTCCTGAGGCGGCAGGGAGCGCTGGCCGGCCGCGTCGGTGTCATCGGCTGGTCGATGGGCGGGTACGGCGCCCTGCTGCTGGGCCGGCGGCTGGCGGGGAGGACCGCGGCCGTCGTCGCCTCCTCGCCGGCGCTGTTCCAGGGCTACGAGGATGCCCGCGCCGCCAACCCCCTGGCGTTCGACGACGCGGCCGACTTCGCACGCAACGACGTGTTCGCCAAGCTCGGCGCGCTCGACGGCGTCGCGGTCCGGGTCGACTGCGGCACGTCCGATCCCTTCGCCCCGATGGTGCGCCGGCTGCGCCAACGGCTGCGCCCGGCCGGGGAGATGAGCGACGGATGTCATGACGCCGCGTTCTGGCGCTCCCGCCTCCCGGATCAGCTCGCCTTCCTCGGCCGCGCCCTCGCCGCCTGACCGCCGCCTGACCGCCGCCGGGCCCGCCGTCATCCACGGTGAAAGCCCGAGGCCACGCTCAGGAGCGGACCGGGTCGCGAGGGTTGACCCGGGCGACGATGAGCGGGTCGACCGGGGTGAAGGGGAATCGGGGAAGGTCGCGCTCGGCGACGTCGAAACTCGCGGCGAGAACTTCGCGAGAGAACGCCGACGCGGTGGCCCGATAGCCGATGTCGCCGGGCATGGGCTGGTCGAAGAAGATGAGGAAGTGCATGTCCTCCTCGCCGATGACCTCGATATGGTGCGGATAGGCTCGCGGCACGAAATACATGTCGCCTGGGCCGAGCAGATACTCGTCGAGGGTGTTGTCCGGGTCCAGGACGCGCATGCGGGCATGACCTTTCGCGACGTATCCCATCTCGCCGGTGATCGGATGCCAGTGCGGAGTGCGCATCCCGCTCTCCTTGATGCGCAGGGAGTACATGGAGATGTCCTCCAGGGCGGCCCAATACTGCTTACGGGCGAGGCGGGCGTCGCCGTAGGAATAGGACAGCGGTGGATGCTGGCCTTCGGCATCGAACAGACGGGCGTTGGGCCGTCCGGCCGTGGACGGGACATCGGCGCTTCCCGTGCGACGGACGATCTGTTGCGCCGCGGACCGGTCGAAGGCGGCGAACGCCGAGCCGGGCAGGTCGTAGGTGTTGCCGAGCACCGCATCGGTCATGGCGTTGAAGCCGGCGCGCAGCGAGAAGTGCTGAGGCCGCTCATTGCGCAGCGCGAGAATGAACTCGGCGCGTTCGGCGCCGATGTTCTCGATGTGGTAAACGGCGCCGGACTCGACGTGGTACATCTGGCCGGCGCTCACGATGAACGAGGAGAAGACGTTGGCGTCTCCGAGGATCGACACCAGAGCCGTGCCGGAAAGGCAGTAGCCCAGCTGGTTGGCGTTGACGTTCCACTGCGGCTCACGGATCGCGCCCGGTTCGAGGACGACGCGCTTGATCGAGAGCCGGTTGAGAATCGGCAGCACGGTGGCGTCGACCACGGTGACCGATCCGAGTTCGTTTTCGAATGCGGGGGACACCGTCGCCAGGGAGGTGACGTGTGGCGAGATGCTGGTCATGGTTTCCCCTTCGTTGCCCGAACCCGCGCGGCACAGGTGAACGCGTAACTGCTTTCGAATTCGACTTTGGGCCGCATGGTGACGTCCATGCCGGAATCGGTGAGCTGACCGTGACGTGCTCCCGTTTCCCCAGGTTAAGCAGCAGGTGTCCGCCGTGGCGGGATGTGCCGTGGCGTGTCGCCGCGGAAGGCCGGCCCGCAGGTCCTGGGGGGCGCCGATCTCGCCGGCGGGACGTCCCTCCAGCCGGCGCGGCCGCGTCACTCCTTGACCGACCCGATCAGGACACCCTTGGCGAAGTGCTTCTGCAGGAAGGGGTAGAAGAACAGGATCGGCAGCGTGGCGATGACCACGACGGCGAACTTCATGCCCTCCACCGGGAAGAAGACGGAGTCGAGCGTGCTCAGGGCGTTCTCCGCGTTGGCGCCGGTCAGCTGACGGACGATCACCTGGAGGGTCCACTTGCTGTTGTCGTCGATGTACAGCAGCGGCGACATGTAGTCGTTCCAGATGGCCACGGCGTAGAAGAGGGAGAACGTGGCGATGATCGGCTTGGACAGCGGCATCACGATCCTCCAGAAGACGCCCAGCTCGCTGCAGCCGTCGATGCGGGCCGCCTCCTCCAGCGCCTGGGGGAGCTCCTGGAAGAAGCTCTTGACGATGATCAGATAGAACGGGTTGACGGCCAGGGGGAGGATCAGCGCCCAGTAGGTGTCCAGCAGGCCCAGGTCGCGTACCACCAGGTAGGTCGGGATCAGGCCGCCGCTGAAGACGAGCGTGAAGATGACCAGGTTCAGCACCAGCGCACGGCCGGGCAGGTACCGCTTGGCCAGCGGGTAGGCCATGGTGAAGGTCAGCATGACCTGGACCACCGTGCCCACGGCCGTCACGCACACGGTGGTGACGAGCGCGCGCATGAGGGTGTCGGTCCGGAAGAAGTACTCGTAGGTGCTGGTGACGAACTTCTCCGGCCACAGGAAGAACGGCCGTGTGGCGATCTCCGACTCGCCGGCGAACGACCCGGCCACGACGTAGAGCAGCGGCAGCACGGTGATCAGCGTCAGCCCCAGGAGCAGGATGACGTTGAGCACGTCGAAGATCCGGCTGCCGCGGGAGCCGTAGTTCTTCACCGATTGCTGGGGGGACATGCCGGGCTCCCTAGAACAGTCCGCGCTGACCGAGGCGCTTGGCCAGCCAGTTGCAGCCGAAGATCAGCACGACGCCGGCGACGCCTTTGAACAGGCCCACGGCGGTGGCGTAGCTGTAGCCGCCCTGCGTGATGCCCACGTAGTACACGAAGGTGTCGAACACGTCGGCGACCGAGCGGTTGAGCGAGTTGGTCATCAGCCAGATCTGCTCGAAGCTGGCGTCCAGCAGGTGGCCCGAGGTGAGGATGGCCATGACGACGATGGTGGGCTGGATCGCCGGCAGCGTGACGTGCCAGAACTGCCGCCATCGTCCCGCGCCGTCCATGCGGGCGGCCTCGTACAGGTCGGGGTTCACGCCCGCCAGCGCGGCCAGATAGATGATCGTGCCCCAGCCGGTCGACTTCCACAGCGTCTGCATGACGATGATGGGCCGGAACCACTGGGCCTGGGCGACGTAGTCCACCTTGGCGCCGCCGGCGACGCCGTGGATCCAGTTCGCGATCACCCCGTAGTCCACCGACAGCAGCAGGTACGTCAGGGACGCGACGATCGTCCAGGACAGGAAGTGCGGGATGTAGATGAGCGACTGGATCGAGCGTTTGAGGACGTTCAGCCGCAGCTCGTTCAGCAGGAGGGCGACGATGATCGGCGCGGGGAACGCGAAGACGATCGTCAGGAGCGCGAGGATCAGCGTGTTGCCGAGCAGGCGGCCGAAGTCGGGCCCGGTGAACAGCTCCTCGAAGTGCTTGAGGCCCACCCACTCGCTGCCGCCGTAGCCCAGGAACGGGACGAAGTCCTGGAAGGCGATGGTCAGGCCGTGCATCGGGAGGTATTTGAAGATGACGAAGTAGGCGAGACCGGGCAGGAGCATCAGGTAGAGCCAGCGATAGCGCAGCAGCGCGGTGCGCAGGGGCAGCCTCTCGCGGCGCGCGGGCTTGGTGGGGACCGCCTTGACCGGAGGCGGCGCCAGGTCGGTGGCCACAGCGGCCCCCTTTCGTGCCAGAGGACCCGGGACATCGTCCCGGGCCGGCTCGCGGGTCAGTTGCCCGCCTTGGACACCAGGCTCTGCAGCTCGGCGACGACCTGGGTGCCGCCGCTGTCGTACCAGCGCTTGATCTCGGCCCTGAGCTGCTCCTCGGTGATCTGGCCCGCCAGGTACTTGACCCGGGCGTCGGACACGATGGGGTGCAGCGTCGCGCCCTTGGCCGTCAGGGTGTTCGAGATGTACGGCAGCGTCGGGTCGTGCACCGCTGTCTGCAGGTCGAGCGTCTCCAGCTCCTTGCGGAGCTTGAGGTTGTCCTGCTCGGCCTTGGACGCCGGCCTGAACTCGTAGGCGTCGCCGTTCACGCCGACGCTGGCCGAGGTGCCCATCTGGATGAAGCCGTAGTCGACGTCGTTGTTGAGCGTCTTGATCGCGGGGTCGGTCTCGTTGATCCGGACGGCGTAGCCGTCCTCGACCTTGATGTTGCGCCCGACGATGCCGTTGGTGAGCAGGATCGCGCCGTCCTTGGACGCCAGCCGGTCGAGGGCCTTGAGCGTGTCGTCGAGCTGCGCCTCGGTCCTGATGTTCTGCTTGGAGATCGCCAGGACGCCGTTGTAGCCGGTGAAGGGCAGGGAGAACTTCTGCCCGTCCGGGCGCGACAGGTTGCCGGTCATCGCGAGCTTGCCGGTGTAGCCGTCCGGGTCCGCCTCCTTGAGGAGGTTGTACAGCTGGGTGGCGCGGACGTTGACGTCGATGATGATGCCGCCCTTGCCCTGGACGAACGGCTCGTTCCACTTGACGCTGTCGAGGGTGGCGAAGTCGGGGTTGACCAGGCCCTCGTCGATCATCTTCTTGAGGTAGCGGTTGGCCTCGAAGAACTCCGGGGTGTCGAACTCGGGGACGAGCCTGCCGCCGCGCATGCCGTAGCCGTTCGGCGCGCCGAACCAGACGTCGACGGCGTTGTACGGGCTGGACGAGTTGAAGACGGGGGTCGGCCACTTCGGGATGATGAGGCCGTAGGTGTCCTTCTTGCCGTTGCCGTCCGGGTCCTTCTCGGTGAAGGCCTTGGCGATGTCGTAGAGGTCGTCGGTGGTCTTGGGCAGCTGCAGCCCGAGCTTGTCGAGCCAGTCCTTGCGCAGCAGCACCGCCGAGCGCAGCAGCGGCCGGATCCGGTAGATGCCGTAGTTCTTGCCGTTGATCGATGAGTTGAGCCGGGTCTGCTCGTTCTTGGGCTTCAGGTTGGGGTACTTGTCCAGCTTGTCGGTCAGGTCCCAGAACGCCCCGGCTTCGGCGGCCTTGACGAACGACGGGCTCTTCTGGTCCTGGACCACCATGACATCCGGGATCCTGTCCGAGGCCAGCGTGACGTTGGTCTTGTCGCCGTAGTCGGCGTTGGGCACCCAAGTGATCTTGAGCTTCTTGCCGGCCAGCTTCTCGACGGCCTTCTGCATCTCACCGCTGGGGTTGGGAGCCGTGCCGAACAACGGGACCATCATGGTCAGCTCGTCGCTCCTGGCCTGTTCCCCGCCGCTGGAACAGGCGGACGCGAGAAGTGCGGTGGTCAACGCGAACACACCGGCGGCGAGCCGGCGGGGGGTTGTGTTCATCAGTCGCCTTTCGGATGCAGGCGCGCCTCGTTCTCCGCGAAGAAGCGCAGGCAGAGCCAGGTGTTCAACTGGATCCAGCCGCCCACGGCGAGCGTGAGCGCGAGAATCGGGAGCGACGAGGCCGCGAACATCACCGCCGCCAGGGCGAACAGCAGCAGAAGCGACGACGCGGGGCGGGTGAGCGCGAACAGCGACGCCTTGGGCAGGTACGCGCGGGGCCGCAGGTCGTAGTGGACGTACATGGGCAGCAGGTAGGCGGCGACGACGACCAGCGCGACCAGCGCCGCGTAGGTCGTCAGCCGGAGCGCCGCCGTCCCCGGCCCGAGGGCGGTGAAGTACAGGAAGTTGCCGAACAGGACGATGGCCGCCGCCGCCAGGGGCAGCACCAGGAGCGAGCCGCGGACGAACTCCCGCCGGTAGACGGCGGTGAACTCGGTCCAGACGGCGAACGATTCACCCATCGCATGCCGCCGCGCCAGCGTGTACGCCGCCACGGTGGCCGGGCCGACGCCCAGGACCACGCCGCCGAGGAGGGTGAAGGCGATCCACAGGAGGTTCAGCCGGGCCGCCCACAGCAGCTCGTCGCAGACCGTGTAGAGCCTGATCGACCAGGCGGTCATCGTGTGCCGCCGCTCCGGCTGGGCGATTGTGCGGAAGTGTGAGATTGCACCGGGATTCCTGCCCTGTTAAAAGCGGGTGAACGGCGATCGGTGGTGCGAAGGTAATGTTGAATCGTGTCAAAAGTCAACACGGCGAAACCCCCGAGATTTGCGTACTGTCAAATCATTGACGCCTTTATCGGCATCACTCCGGCCGGTCGCGCGATGGCTCGCCGCCCCGATGTCCGTCCCCGATGAAGGTGCCGCCGCAGCCCGAAAGTCGGCCCCGGTGCCAATCGTCTGCTGAACGGCGTGAAATGTTCAGAGACGTTCGCCCGCGAGGGCGCGGGCGGCCGGCTGGCCCGGATCGGGACGCCGTGCCGCGTGAGGAGCCTGGCGGCCCGCGAGTGCGGGTCCGGGCGCCCTGCGGCGGCTCACCTTCCATGCCCGTCTCCTTGGCTGAACGCTCGCCGGAGTCCTGTACGGTGACGGCCTCGCCGGTGGCGTGGACGCCTCCCGCGGAACCTGGGCGGGGACGTGGTGGTGTGGTCCGCGCCCGGTGCTCCCAGGAGGGCCGCGCGCCTCATGTGCCGGTGCGACGTCCCCGGCCCGGGCTGCTCCGCGTTCCCGTCGCCGCCATAGACATCAAGAGCCCTCCTCGGGACGCTGTGCTCCGTCCTGCGCCGGCCGGCGCCCGACCGCCGAGCCCGTGTTACGGGGATTAAAACGTTCTTCTCACAACTCCGCAAGACCCAAGAGAGGTCTGGGTCCGGGTCCGCGGCGAAGGGCCTGCGGGCCGCGCTCGGGGAAGGCCGCTCGCGTCATGCGGGGGGAACGCCGAGGGGGAATCCGCGCTGACCGGGAGCCGCCGGAGCCTTCTGTTCACTCCGGCCGGCCCAATGGGAAAAGCCCTCATCGGCCCCGTCCGATTTCCGGAGTCCCCGAATTCGGACGGCTCCGCAATTCACGCGGGCGCCGAGTGCGAATATGTGACGGCGGCCACTGCTCTGTGCGACGTGTTTCGCCGGGCCGGACAATTCCCGGCGTCCGGCGACACGGCACCGGGTTGACGTGACTTTCCCGGCTGCTATAGGAAGGCGCTGTCCGTTCGCGATTCACCGGAGGGGTCCATAATGTCGCATGAGCCCTGCCGGAAGGTCGCATGAGGTACGCGTTCGTCGGGCTCGGCCACCGCGCGGAGCTGTACGTCGGCGCGCTGCTCGGCGAGTGGGCCGACGCCGGGGAGATCGTCGCCCTGTGCGACGTCAACCGGACCAGGATGGCCTACTACGCCGAGCGGATCGGCCGGGACGTTCCCTGTTTCGCGCCCGAGGAGTTCGGCGAGCTGCTGGAGATCGCCGACGCCGTCGTGGTGACCACCGTGGACGCCGCCCACGCCGGCTACGTGTGCGCCGCCCTGGACGCCGGGCGCGACGTCATCGTGGAGAAGCCGCTCGCCACGACCGCCGAGGGGTGCGCCGCGATCGCCGCGGCGGCCGAGCGGAGCGACGGCAGGCTCGTCGTCACCTTCAACTACCGTTACGCTCCGCGCAACTCGGTGGTGCGGCGGCTCCTCATGGAGGGCGCCGTCGGTGCCGTGACCTCCGTCCACTTCGAGTGGACGCTGGACACCGTCCACGGGGCGGACTACTTCCGCCGCTGGCATCGCGACAAGGCCAACTCCGGCGGCCTGCTCGTTCACAAGTCCACCCACCACTTCGACCTGGTCAACTGGTGGCTGCGGGACGCCGCCGAGACGGTCTTCGCGCAGTCGGCCCTGCGGTTCTACGGCCCGGGCAACACTCCGGGCCCGCGTCCCTCCCGGGCCCACGGAGCCCCCCGGCTCGGCGCGGATCCGTTCCTGCTGGACATCTCCGCCGATCCGCGGCTCAAGCGGCTCTATCTGGACGCCGAGCACGAGGACGGCTACATCCGCGACCAGGACGTCTTCGGCGACGGCGTGACCATCGAGGACAACATGGCGGTCCTGGTCCGCTACGCCGGCGGCGCCATGCTGACCTACTCGCTCAACGCGCACTCCCCCTTCGAGGGGTACCGGGTGGCGTTCAACGGCACCGGGGGCCGCCTGGAGCTCGAGGTGGTGGAACGGGCCTGGACCCCGCCGCACGCCGCCGTCGACCCAACCGCGGCCGCGGGGGAGCTCGCCGCCGGCGCCTGGGAACGCCTCACCCTGCACCGTCACTGGCGCGAACCGGAGGACGTCCCGATCGGCGCTGGAGGCGGAGGCCACGGCGGCGGGGACGCCCTGCTGCTGAACGACCTCTTCCGCGGCCCCGGCGACGACCCGCTGGCCCGTCAGGCGGGCCACCTCGACGGCGTCCGCAGCGTCCTGGTCGGCGTCGCCGCCGACTCCTCGGCCCGCGACGGCGTCCCCGTCCGCCTGACCGCCGGAGGCACGCGGCTGGCGGGATGACCGCGTGACGGGCATGGGGCCCGGAGTCCGGGGCCTCCTCATCCCCGGCCGGAGCCGGGCACCGTCTCGTCCGCGCGGGCTCGGAGACGGCGGAGCATGCGGGCGTCCTGGAACCCGACCGCGCGGGCGGCGGACTCCACCGTGTAGCCGCGGCCGATGAGGTGCTCGGCGCGCTCCACCCGGAGTGTCTGCTGGTAGCGCAGCGGCGTCATCCCGGTCGCCTCGCCGAAGATCCTCGTCAGGGTGCGGGGGCTGACGCCGGAGGCGGCGGCGAGGCGTGCCAGGGTCAGCCGCTCGGTGAAGCGGGCGTCGATCAGGTCCTGGGCCCGGTGCGCCACGTCGCTCAGGTGCGAGCGGTACCGCATGGCGCCCGCCTGCCGTTCGTCGCCGTTGCGCCGGGTGTACACCACCATCTCGCGGGCGATGCTCGCGGCTGTGCCGGGCCCATGGCGTACGGCGACGAGGTGCAGCGCGAGATCGATGCCGCTGGCGATGCCGGCCGAGGTCACCACCCTGTCGTCCTCGACGAACAGCACGTTGCGCACCACGGTCGCCGTGCGGTAGCGGCGGGCCAGCTCGTCCTGCAGCCCGTGGTGAGTGGTGCAGCGCCTGCCGTCGAGCAGCCCGGCCCGGCCGAGCGCGTCCGCTCCCGCGCAGACACTGGCCACGGTGCCGCCCGCCGCGTGATGTTCGCGGAGACGGCGGACGGTGTCCGGGGTGATCCGGGGGCTGTCGCGGAACGTCGGCCCCCGCCAGCCCGGCACCACGACCAGGTCGCCGGCGTCCAGCTCGGGCCAGGTGAGCCGGGCCCGGACCGGCAGGCCCTGCGCGGTGGGGACGTCCTCCCGCTCACCCACGAAGCTCAGCTCGTAGCCGAGGCCGAGATCGGCGGCGGTGGAGAACACCTGCGCCGGACCGGCGAGGTCCAGCAGGTGCAGCCGGGGCAGGAGCAGGAAGACGACTCGGGGCACGATCTGGTCAGCCTACCAAGGCCGCCGTGCCGGTGATGGAGGCGAACCGGCCGGCCAGGGCGTACTCCGTCCTGGCGATGATCTCCGCCACCTGCAGGGTCCTGGGGTCGGCGAGGATCTCCTCCACCGTGCGGTCCTGCGGCGCGTCGCGGTGCGGGATCGGGAAGGTGGCGGTGGCGTCGGTGACGAACGTGACGTCGAACCCGAGGTCGGCGGCCAGGCGGGTGGTCGTCTCGCAGCACTGCTCGGTCTGGATGCCGCAGACGACCAGATCCCGGATGCCCCGCATGGTGAGGATCTGCTGCAGATTGGTCGTGGTGAACGCGTTGCGCGAGGTCTTGGTGAGCACCGGCTCGTCCTTCTCCGGCGTCAGGCCGTCCATCAGCCGGACGTGGCCCGACTCCGGATCGAAGACCGTGCCGCTGCCCGGCTCGCTGTGCAGCACCCAGACGACGAGGTCGCCCTGGTCCCGCGCCCAGCTCACCAGACGGTTCACCTGGCCCGCTATGCCGGGGTTGGACACGGCCCGCCAGGTGGGGCGCTGCCGGAAGGACTCCTGGACGTCGATGACGACGAGTGCGCGCTTCATGCCGTCAGCCTGCCGCCCGGGAGGCGGTGTCCGTAAGACACCATCGAGGCTGGGGGCGGAACGATCCGGTCAGGGATCCGTGGCCGAGCCCCTCCAGGACGACCCTGGCCGGTGTCTGCGTGCCCCCGGCGCTCAGGGGCACGCAGGCACCGGGGCGGTGCGGTCAGCCCTTGGTGGAGCCCAGGGAGAGGCCCGCGATGAACTGCTTCTGGAGTGCCACGTAGACGATGAGCGTCGGTATGGCCGCGATGAGGGCGGCCGCCGCGATCATGTTCTGGTTGCTGACGAACTGTCCCTGCAGGTTCGCCAGGGCCGAGGTGATCGGCCGCTTGTCGCCGCGCTGGATCAGCACGATGGCCCAGAAGAAGTCGTTGTAGATCCAGGTCGTGAGCAGCGTCGCCAGGGCCGCGAGCGCCGGCCGGCACAGGGGCAGGGTGAGCCGCCGGTACCGGATCCACAGCGACGCCCCGTCCACCACCGCCGCCTCGTAGATCTCATGGGGGATCGACTTCATGTAGTTGCTGAGCACGAAGACGCAGAAGCCGAGCTGGAAACAGACGTTGATCAGGATGAGGCCGGCGTAGGAGTTGTAGAGCAGGCCGTTCTCGCTGACCCACTCCGGCACAGGGATCAGCAGGTAGAGCCGGTAGAGCGGGGTGATGATCACCTGCTGGGGCAGCAGGTTCCCCGCGGTGAACAGGATCAGCAGGGCCACGTTGAACCTGAAGGGCACCCTGGTGAGCACGAAGGCCACGCACGAGGCCAGGAACAGCGTGACGATCACGGCGGGGACCGTGATGATGACCGAGTTCAGGAAGTACTGCTGCATGTCCGACTGGACCCACGCCCCCGTGAAGTTGCCGAGCGTGAGCCCGTGGGGGAGCGAGAAGTACCCGTTCTTCGCCGTGTCCTCGACCGGCCGGAGGGACACGTACAGGGCGAAGACGATCGGCACGATCCACAGCACGGTCATCGTGATCATGAAGACCAGCGCCGCCACCCGTGCCGGGCGGCGCGTCTTCTTCACCCGCCCGCTGCCCGCGAGGGCCACGGCCGGCGCCGCGGGCGATCTGACCTGTGCCGTCATCGCCGTGCCTCCCGCCTGAACGTCTGGTACAGGAAAACCGAGATCGGTACGAGGGAGATGACCAGCAGCACGACGCCGAGCGAGGAGCCGTACCCGATGCGGGTCTGCTCGCCCAGGATGTTCTGCGTCACCAGGATCGACAGCAACTCCAGGCCGGGCAGCACCGGGCCGTGGCTGTTGATGTAGACCAGGTCGTACGCCCGGAGGGACTCGATCAGCGTGACCACCAGGATGACGATGTTGATCGGCTTCATCACCGGGAACACCACGCGGAAGAACGTCTGCCAGGCGTTGGACCCGTCCATGAGCGCCGCCTCGCGCAGGGACGGATCGACCGCCTTGAGCCCGGCGAGGTAGAGGATCATCACGTAGCCCGCCTGCCGCCAGCAGGCCTCCACCAGCACCGCCCACAGGTTCAGGTGGGGGTCTCCGAGCCAGTTGACGAGGTTGCTGTCCTGGTTGTGCCCGGTGATGGTGTTGATGAGGCCGTAGTTGGGCGAGTAGATGAGCTCCCAGATGATCCCGATCAGTGCCAGGGAGAGCATCACGGGGAGGAACAGCACGCTCTGGTAGATGCGACTGCCCTGGATGTTCCGGTCGATGACGACCGCGAACAGCATCCCCAGGGGCGTGGCGAAGCAGACGAAGACCAGCAGCCAGACGGCGTTGTGCTCGACGGCCGGCCAGAACTGCGGGTCGACCGTCGCCGCGATGCGGTAGTTCTCCACGCCGTACGGCTTGATCTGGTCGAAGCCGCCGATGCCGTTCCACCGCGTGAAGGACAGCGCGACCGACGACAGCGCGGGGAACCAGATGAACGCGAGGTCCGCCAGCACCGGGACGCCGAGCATGAGACCGACGATCAGCCGGTCGCGCGGGGACATGCCCCGCGCCCGGGGTCGTGAGTGTACGGCCATCAGTTCGTGAAGATCGTCTTCGCCTGCGCCTCGATGCTGTCCTGCAGCGACTTGATGCCTCCCGTGCTGGGGTCGTTGATGAACTTCTGGATCGAGGGGATCATGACGTTGCTGGCGAAGCCGGGGTCGGTGTCGCGGTCCATGAACTGGGAGACCGCCTTGCACTTGGAGATGACGTCGACCGACTTCTTCTGGATGTCGTTGTAGGTGGGGATGGTCGCGCCGTTGGCGAGGGCCACGTCCCACTGGTCGGTCTTCAGGAAGGTCGCCTCGGCCTCGGCGGTGCCGAGATACTCCAGCACCTTCTTCGCGGGCGCGACGCTGTCCTCCTTGGCGTTCTTGGCGAGGCAGAACCCGTCGGTCGGCGCGTCCATGTAGTCCTGGCCGAACTGCGGGTTGATCGCCGGGAACGGGAAGAAGTCGAGGTCGTCGAGGTCCTTGCCGTCGGTGACGTACTGGGCGGCCACCTGGTTGGTGCCCTGGAACATCAGGCCGGCCTTCTTGCTCTCCAGCGTCTTGACCGCGTCCTGCCAGATGCGGCCGGTGGAGCCGGGCTGGGCGTACGGCAGCATCTCGGCCCACTGCGTGAACACCTGGGTGACCCTCGGGTCGGTCCAGGGGACCTCGTGCTTCATCAGCTGGATGTGGAAGTCGTACCCGTTGATCCGCAGGTTGAGAATGTCGAAGGTGCCGAGCGCCGGCCACCCGTCCTTGTCCGCGAACGCGAGGGGCGTGAGCCCGTCGCTCTTCATCTTCTTGAGCAGGGCCATGTAGTCGTCCCAGGTGGTCGGGACCTCATAGCCCTTCTCCTTGAACGTGCTCTTGTTGTAGAAGACGACCCACGGATAGTTGTAGATGGGGACGAAGTAGAACTTGCCGTCGAGTCCCTTCGACAGCGACTGGGCGGCCGGGCCGAAATTGGCACCGATCTTCTGCCACACGTCGTCGATGGGCTCGATGAGCCCCTGCTGGGCGAAGAACTGCATGCGGTATCCGGCGAACCAGGTGAACAGGGCGTCCGGCGTGGCCTGCAGGTATGAGTTGATGTTGTTCTGGAAGGTGTTGTGGTCGACGGTGTTTATCTTGATGTCGGTGCCGGTCTTCTGGCCCGCCGCCTGGGTGAGCGCCGCGAACGCGTCCTTGGGGGCGGGGTCGGAGTAGTTCGACCCGAAGGTCACCGAGCCGGCGCCCGCGCCCGCGCCCGCGCCGGACGAGCCGGAGCTGCTGGGCGTGGTGGACGTGCCGCAGGCAGTGAGGAGACCGGCGGGGAACGCGGTCGCGCCGAGAGTGACGGCGAGGCCCTTGAGCACGGAGCGGCGGCTCGTCGGCATCGCGGCGGCGCTCGAGGACTGGGGGGTGACGCGATGGGACATGACGGCTCCCGAATAGGGGCGAGAATCAGCTTGTCTGAACATAATTCAACAAGTGCGATCAGAGTTAAATCGTCGCCGTGTGGGATCGTCAAGGCGTGGCGCGTCTCGTTTGAGTCACGCCCAGCTCTATGCCGGATGAGAGTGGTAAACCGTCCTCTGCGTCCATATCGCGAAATAGTGATCGCTTGTTGGATTTTCCCTCAATGGTGAATCGTAGCCAGATGGACGCGCAGTGCGATCGGCGCTCCTTCCGGCCCTTTCCGCCGGTACGCCGGCCGCCGGTCCCGATGAACGGCGTGCGCCGAAATCCCACATGGTCCATCGGCCGGCGCATGATCATAAGTCGGGCGATGAAGCCGGAATAATTATTATGTGCGAGCCGTAATTCGCAGCAAAAGTCTCGGCAATGCACACAGAATGACGTGATCCACCACAGTCGACCGCGAGCCGCGGCCCCGGGGCTTCGTGGCCTGCGAGCTTCGATGAGGCGCCGTGCCGCGCGCGTGCCATCGCCTCAGGGGACGCCGTCCGCGAGGCGGCGGGCGATCACCGGGGCTCCGAGGACGGCGACTTCAGGATGACACGGGCGAGGGGCGATATGTCCCATATTCCGAGAACAGCTTCACGGCGTCAGCCCGAGGCCCGCGGCCCGGTCGAACGGCGGGTCCGCGGCCCAGTCGAGCGGCCCAGTCGAGCGGCGCAGTCGAGCGGCCCGGTCGAGCGGCCCGGTCAAACGGCGTGGCTGTGGGCCTGAACGGTGGCGGCGGCCAGCGCGGACAGCATCTGCGCCTGCGCGCCGGGTTCGTCCGGCCCCGGCGTCGCCTGCCCCCGCCAGGCCACGTGTCCGTCGGGCCGGACGAGGACCGCGCCCGCCGGGGTGACGCCGTAGAGGGCGGGCCAGCCGGGATCGCGGATCACGTGGCTGTCGACGGGCACGCCGAGCGTGCGGGACGCGCTTTCGGCGGCCGCCCGCCAGAGGCCGCCCGGGGCCGCGGTCAGCAGGACGACGTGCCGGTCGAACAGGTCGATGGTGGACACGGATCCGCCGTCGAGCCACAGGTGCGGGGCGCGGCGGCCCGGGGCGGCGGTGGGGTGATAGTCGGCGCCGGGGGGGTCGGCGTCGGGGCCGCCGTCCGGCGTGATGGCACAGGAGCGGTACTGGTACCCCATGTCGATCTGGGCGAGGCTACGCCCGGCGAACGGAGCCCCGGTCGTGCCGAACACCCGCGACCAGGCCGCGCCGGTCTCGTCGGCGTTGCGTCTCCCGACGGGTGCGCGCTCCTCCGCGTAGGTGTCCAGCAGAGCCTCACCCGCGTGAGCGTGCAGGACGGCGGCGATCTTCCAGGCGAGATTGTGCGCGTCGTGCATCGCGGCGCTCACGCCGGTGGCCCCGGCGGGCGGGAACCTGTGCGCGGCGTCGCCGATGAGGAAGACCGGCCCAAGGGCGTAGTGCGCGGCCGTCTGCGCCGCGGCGGTCCAGCGATTCGAACCGAGGATCTCGGCTTCCAGGTCCGGGACGCCGAGCACGTCCCGGACCGTCGTCGCGGGATCCCGCTCCGCGGCCGCATCCCCGGAGTCGGGGACGCTGATGATCCACCGGTGGTCGGGATGCGTCCAGATCAGCGCAGCTCCGGTGCCGGTGAGGAAGTAGATCCCGCGTGGGCGGTCTCCGGTGAAACCGGTCAGATCCGCCCGGAAGGCGATCATGTGCTGCCTGCCCAGGTCGTCGGGGCCGTCCATGGCGATGCCGAGCCGCCGGCGGATGCCGCTGCGGGCGCCGTCGGCCGCGATCATCCAGCGGGCTCTGACCCGGTCGCGGCGCCCGGACGCCTGGTCCACGAGCGTCGCCTCGACGCCCGCGCCGGTCGTCTCGAACGACTCCAGCGCGGCGCCGGCCCTGAGGTGGGCGACGGTGTGGCCGCGGGCGTGCTCGCGCAACACGGATTCGAACACGTCCTGAGAGACCGACAGTCCCTCACACGGGCTGACACCGGGTTCGGCCGTCGCGCCGGGGACATCTTCGCGTAGCGGGGGGCCGGTCAGCCGTTCCTGCCAGCACGCGCCGGGGGTGATCGGCAACTCCACCGCGCGCAGGTCCGGCTCGACGCCGCACACCCGCAGGATCTCCATGGCCCTGGCGTGCACGCCGCGTGCTCGCGGCAGCGGCGACGTGGCGACGCGCTTGTCGACCAGGAGCGACTCGACGCCGTGCCGCGACAGCAGCAGCGAGGCCGTGAGCCCTGCCGGGCCGCCGCCGACGATCAGCACCGGCACCTCGACGGCATCCGATTGCATCATACTGAGACTCCACTCGTCATAGTGAAACTATGATTGCCAGAGTGGTACCGTCCTGGCGTGGATGTCAAGGGACAGCGCCTCACGCATCGGCAGCGGCAGGCCATGGCCACCAAGGAGCAGGTCGCCGCCGCGGCCCGTGAGCTGTTCGCCGCGCGAGGCTACGTCGCGACCACCGTCGCCGCGATCGCCGAGGCCGCCGACATACCGGTGCAGACGATCTACTCCGCGTTCGGCGGCAAGGCCAAGATCCTGCAGACCGCCGCGTGGAGCGTGATCGGCACCCTCGACGTCGACCGCCACCATGCGCAAGCCCTCGCGCAGCCCGATCCGGAGCAGGGCCTGCGCCTGGCCGCGCGCATCCAGCGCCGCCAGTTCGAGGTGATGTACGACATCATCGTCATCTACCAGGAGGCCGCGCGTACCGATCCGGACATCGCCGGAGACCTGCAGATGATCATGGGTAACCGGGAACGGGCCTTCCGCCGCCACATCGAGGCCATCGCCCCGCATCTGCTCCCGGGGGTCGGCGTCGGCGATGCCGTGGACGTCTACCTCGCGCTCGTGCTGCCCGAGATCTACCGCACCCTGGTCCTGGAACGGGGCTGGCCCGCCGACCGGTACGAGACCTGGCTCGCAGACAACCTCATCCGCCAGTTGCTGTCCCCGAAGGACGACGTCCCCGGGGATCAGCGAGCTCGGCTCACAGAATCTCGGTCACGGGACGGCGGCCGCCGAGGCGGGCGGGAACGGAGGTGAGCGCCGCCACGACGAGCACGGTCGCCGGCACCAGCGCGAGCAACTGCCAGAGCGAGGGGAGCGGAGCCCTGCCGCCGTCGCCGCCGGTGATCGCGTTTATCGCGGCGAACAGTGCGAAGCCTCCCGGGAAGACGCCCAAGATGCCGCCGGCGAGAGCGGGCAGCACCTGCGCGGCCGCCATGGCCGCACTCACATCACGAGGGGTCGCGCCGAGGGCGCGCGCCAGCGCCGACGAATGCCGGGTGTCGAGCACCGTCGCCCAGGTGATGACGACGGCGTTGACCGCCGCCAGGCAGAGCAGTATGACCGTCCAGACCAGGAGCACGTGGCGCAGCACCCCCACCTGGGCGTCGTCGTATCCGCCGGCGAGCGGCTGGGTGCCGAGGAAGGCGTTGAGCACCAGTGCGACGAAGATCCCGCTGACCGTGATCGCGATGCTGACCACAGCCAGCAGGACCCGCCGCGGCCGGCGGGCGGCCACCCGCAGGGCGAGAAGCAGCGGGACGGGCAGTCTCGCCGAGATCGCGATCAGCCAGTCGATGCGGCGGGGCGGGCGTGCGGAGTCGGCCAGCGCGTCGACGGTGCTGGAGCGGGCGGCGCGCACGGCCGGAACGAGGGTGGCGGCCACCGCGACCCCGAGCGCCACCGCGGTCACCGAAGCGGCCGTGGACACGGTCATCGGCGGCGTGCCCGCGCTGCCGATGAGGCCGGCGGTGGACTCGGTGAGCAACGGAGCGGTCAGCGTCCCGGCCGCCAGCCCGGCCGCCGCCGCGACGACGGCCACGAGGACATACTCCGCGAGCAGCACGGCGGCGACCAGGCCCGGTGTGCCGCCGACCGCCTTGAGGAGTCCGACACGTCTGGTCTGATCGGCCATCCGGCCGCCGACCAGCACAGAAAGGCTCGCTACGGCGAGCAGGCCGAGCAGCCAGGCCCCGATCAGCAGAAGGATCTGGGAGTCTCCGGCCAGCTCGGTGGCGTCTTCGAGGATGTCTCCCCAGGGCCGCACGGTCAGTCCGCCGCCGTCCTCTCCGTGGTTCGCTGCGGCGAACGCCTGGGCCCCATCCGGGTCGGACAGCTTCAGGTTCATCACGTAGGCCAGGGAGCCCGGATCAGGAGTCAGGCTCCGCGCATCCGCCTGGGCGAGCCAGACCAGGCCGGGATTGCGGAGCAACCCCGGAGGCAACCCGGCGCCGGCCCGATCGTCGGGAACCGCCCCGTTCATGCAGGGGACGATGCAGGACGCCTTCGGGTAGGGCGGCATGGCGGCGCTGACCGCCACGCCGACGACCTCGAACGACCGGCCGTCCAGGGTGACCGTGTCACCGACGTGCACATCGAGCGCGCCGGCGAACGCGGCCTCGACCACCACACCGCCGTCCCTGACCCAGCCGCCCTGCGTCAGCTTGGGCTGGTCGACCGGGGCGGTGGCGGTGTCGCGGCCCACGGCCTGCACATCCGACGTACGGCCCGATGCCTGAAGTTTCGCCGGGGCGACCGGGTACGGCCCGCTGTGGCCGGCGACGCCGGGAGCGCCGGCCAGTTCCTCGAGACCGGAAAGCCGCGCGGGCCCGCCGACGCTGGCGACCACGTCCGGTCCGCTGGTCGCCTCCCGCGTGCTCTGGTACGGATCGCCGGCCGCGTCCCGCAGGACGAGCCCGAGCGTCAACGTCGTGGTGGCCGTCATTACGGCGAGCAGCAGAAGCGCGGCCTCGGCGCGGCGCCGCCGGAGGTCGCGTACGGCGAGGCGGCCCACGAGCAGGATGCGGCCCATCACCCTCAGTCCTCCAGCCCGGCGAGGGCGCCGAGCCGCCCGGTGGTGCCACCGGTCAGCCTGGTCTCGTCCACGAACGCGCCGTCGCGCATCGAGATCAGGCGGTCTGCGGTGGCCGCGATCCTCGCGTCGTGGGTGACGATGACCAGCGTCTGCCCGGATTCGTGCAGGCCGTCGAAGAGCTGGAGGACGTCCAGGGTGGCGGCGCTGTCCAGATTGCCGGTCGGTTCGTCGGCGAGGACGACCAGCGGTTCGTTGCTCAGCGCCCGGGCGACGGCGACCCGCTGCCGCTGGCCGCCGGACAGCGCGGAGGGCAGGAACCGCGCCCGGCCGGCGAGCCCGACCTGCTCCAGCAGCTCCTCCGCGCGCCGTCTGGCGGCCCGTGGCGACCGCCCGGCCAGAAGCGCCGACAACTCGACGTTCTCCACGGCGGTGAGCTCCTCCATCAGGTGAAACGACTGGAAGACGAAGCCGACGGCGTTCCGCCGCATCCGGGCCAGGGCCTTCTCGCCGATGTCGTCGATGCGGCGGCCGTTCAGCGACACCTCTCCGCCCGAGGGCCGGTCGAGCCCCCCGAGCAGGTGCAGCAGCGTCGACTTCCCGCAGCCGCTGGGGCCCATGATCGCCACCGTCTCACCGGCGCCGACGTCGAGATCGACCCCGTCGACGGCGCGGACCAGCCCTTCCCCCTTGCCGTACTCCTTTCGCACCCCGCGGGCGCGAAGCACGGGCGTGTCGGCGGCATCGCTCACGATCCACTCCTTCGGTGGGTCCAGTTCTTCTCACATGCCTCAAGCCACCGCAGGTCCGCCTGAAGCCGGAGCACGATGCCCTCCAGCAACAGCGCCGCGTCCGAGTGGTGCGGCTCGGCCATGGCGGCGCGCTGGGCGTCACGCAGCCGGCGCAGCAGCTCGCGGCGCTGGGTGTCGACGATGGTGAGCGGGTCGGCCAGCCGGGCTGACGCGGCCGCGATCAGCTTGAGATGGAACTCCGCGAGGTCAGGCCGCGGCCAGCTCACCTCGGCGATCCACTCGGCGACCCGCTGCTGTCCGTCGGGGGTGAGCGCGTACACCTTGCGATCCGACCGGTCGGCGCCGTCGGCGGACGTCTCGACCGCCAGCAGGCCCGCCTTCTCCAGCCGGGTGAGCGTGACGTAGACCTGCCCGTCGTTCATCGCGTCACCGAGAGGGCCGAGCGCGTCCCGCAGCCGCGCGCGCAGCTGGTAGCCGTGCGAAGGCTCCTTGGCCAGCATCGCCAGCACCACTTCCTGCCGCATGGGGCCCTCCCTCTAACCGTTAGCCCCTATATCTAACGGTTATCCCCATCCGTGGCAAGTCCCCGCCATCACAGACGCGGTGACGCCGCGGCCGGCGAAGCCGGTGGAGGTTGCGTGCGGCAGGGCGCGCGATGAACAAGAACGCCGTGGAGCTCAAGCTGTTCAGGGCCGTCTGCTCCGGTGATGTGGGGCTCGCGTCCGCGCGGAAGGCGATCGCGAAGGACTGGCCCGCGTTGAAGAAGGTCGGCCTGTGACCCCGAACCCCGAGCCCTGCACCGTCAAAGCCGGAACCCCGGACGCGCGGCCCCGATGGCCGCCACCCGCGGTGTAGGGCTCAATCCCGGTGCGGCCCTTCAATCCCGGCGCGGCACCGTGGACCGGCGTCGTGAAGCGATGAGGGCGTGGTAGAAGGCCAGGTGCCGTTCGGCCGCCGCCTGCCAGGTGTGGCGGGAGGCGAGCGCCCGGCCCGCGGCGAGCCGCCGCGGGTCGGGGCGGTCCATGGCCCTGCCCAGCTCGGCGGCGAGCGCGGCCGGCGTGCCGGCGAAGAGCGCGGCCGTCCCGAAGACCTCGCGCAGGACGGGCAGGTCGCGCACGACGAGCGGCACCCCGGCCGCGAGGGCCTCCATGGCCGCGAGGCCGAATCCCTCCTTGGTGGACGGGAAGGCGAACGCCGAGGCGGCGGCCACGAGCGAGGGCAACTCGTCGTCGGGCACCGGGCCCAGGACGACGGGCTCGACGCCGAGCTGTGCGGCGCGGCGATCGAAGGCGGCGCGGTAGTCGCGGTAGTCGAACAGCGTCTCCCCTCCGGCGACGACCAGGCTCACGCCGGGATCCCGCTCACGCAGCAGCGCGTAGGCGTCGAGCAGGTCGAGGGACCCCTTGCGGGGCTCGATGCCGCCGACCGTGAGGACATAGCGGCCCAGGCGCGACAGCCACCGGCCGCGCCCGGCGCCGTCCGAGGCGGCGGCCGCGAAGCGCCCGGCCGCGACCCCGTTGGGGATGACCTCCGCCTGGACTCCCCATCCGCCGGCGAGCTCGGCGGCCACCGCCCTGGACACGCAGACATGGGCGTACGGCCGGGTGATGGCGCGTTCGTGGCAGGCGGCCAGCTCGGGAGTCGTGAAGTGGTCGATGTGGTGCACCGTGCGGACGCAGGGGCCGGCGGCGTTGGCGCTGATGCAGTCTTGCGCGTGCACGACGTCGTAGCCGCCGGGGTCGAACGCGGCCCGGAGGGCGTCGATGGAGCGCAGCACCCGCTCGCCGACGCTCTCGCCGGGCACGTCGGGCAGCTGCACCACGCGCAGCCGCACGCCGGGGTCGACCGGGCGGAAGAAGCCGGTGTCGCCGCCGCGGCCGAGCGTCCAGACGGTGACGTCCTGACCGGTCGCCGCCAGGGCCTCGGCAAGCGCGAGGGTGTGGACGACACCGCCGCGCGGCTTGGTGGAGTAGGTGAGCAGGGCGATCGACAGCGGCGCGTTCAGGGCTTCTCCCGGTAGGCGTCGGGGCGGAGCTCGTCGAGATGGCGCAGTACGCGCCGGGCCCGGTCGATCTCGGCGCCGACGTCGATCTCGCCGACGGCCAGGCCCGCCTTGGCCCAGGTGCGGGCCAGGATGTCGCCGCCGGGGCCCACGACCTTCGCCTGCCCGAGGAAGCGCATCCCGCCCATGGCGCCCGTCTGGTTGGACGACGCGAGCACCACCTGGTTCTCGGCGGCGCGGGCCTGGTCGTACAGGTCGAACAGCTTGGCCTGGCGGTCCTGGGCGATTCGCGGCGCCCGGTTGGTGATGCTGGTGGGCCAGGCGGACAGGCAGGCGAGGATCTGCGCGCCGTCCAGCGCGAGGGATCGGGCCGACTCAGGGAAGGTCTTGTCGTAGTCGATGAGCATCCCGATCCGGCCGGCCGGGGTGTCGAAGGCGTCGAAGCGGTCGCCGGGGGTGTACGCGGCCACCTCCCCGGCGGGCAGGTGGACCTTGCGGTGACGGCCGAGCACCCCGTCGCCGCTGACGCACACCGCGGCGTTGTAGCGGGCGGGGCCGTCCGCCTCGCAGTAGCCGAAGCACACGACCATCGGCCCGGCCAGCCGCGCGACCCGCAGGATGAGGGGGTCGTCGGGGCCGAGCGCGGGCGGCAGCGCGTCGGGGTCGGGATGGCGCAGGTCCGCGAGGTAGCCGCCGAGGGCCGCGTCCGGCAGGACCAGCAGCCCGGCCCCCGACTCGCGTGCGTCGTCGATGAGCTTGGCGATGCGCGCGAGGTCGAACTCCAGGTCGCGGCCGAAGTGGGCGGCCGCGGCCGCGATCCGGATCGTGCTCATGCGGTGAGCGCTCCAGCGGGGTACGCCAGGCCCGGGTAGGCGTCGGGGCGCCGGTCGCGCAGGTGGCCCATGGACCGCCGGGCCGTCTCCAGGGCGAGGCGTACGTCGATCTCGGCGACGGCCATCCCGGCGGCGACCCCGGTTTCGGCGAGGATCTCCCCGCCGGGATCGACGACCTTCGCGCTGCCGACGAAGCGCAGCGCCCCGAACACGCCGGAGTGGTTGGCCGAAAGCCAGACCATCTGGTTCTCCAGGGCCCTGGCCCGGTCGAACAGGTCGAACCGGCGCTTCCACCGGTCCTGGGTCAGATCCGCCACGGTGTTGGTGCGGGCCGCCGGCCACGCCGACACGCACACCCCGATCTCGGCGCCGTCAAGCGCCAGGGCGCGCGCCGACTCGGGGAACGCCTTGTCGTAGCAGATCATCATGCCGATCCTGCCGACCGGGGTGTCGAAGGCGTGGAAGCCGTCGCCGCTGGCGTAGCTGTCGTTCTCGGCCAGCGGCTGATGCACCTTGCGGTGGTTGCCGAGGACGCCGTCGCCGCTGACGCACACGACGCTGTTGTAGCGCAGGCCGTCCGCCGCCTCGCAGTAGCCGGCGACCACCACCATGCCGGCGGCCAGGGAGGACAGCCGGCGGATCTCCGGGCCGTCCAGGGCGAGCGGGGGCGGCCCGGCGTCACCCGCCTCGCCGTCCAGGCTGAGCAGGTAGCCGCCCAGGCACGCCTCCGGCAGTGCCAGCAGCCGGACGCCGTCCGCCCGGGCCTTCTCGATCAGCCGTGCGGCGAGGTCGAAGTCGGTCTCCAGGTCGCGGCCGAACTCCGCCGCGACCGCCGCCATGCGCAGCGCGCTCATGCGGTCCCCATTCCGGTCCCCATTCCGGTCCCCATTCCGGTCCCCATTCCGGTCACCGTGGAGGTGACAGCCTCGGTCAGTTCTCCGTCGGGCCAGCGGAGCGTCACGCCCCGTCCCGCGGTCAGCTCTCCGCACACCGCGGTCACCGCCGGCCCGGCGGGCGGAGCCGTACGGCCGGGCACGTCGGCGGTGAGCATCGCGAAGCCGGGGAAGCAGGTCAGCCAGTCGCCCATCGACGCCGCCTCAGGACGGGGGACCGCGGCCACGTCGAGCACGGCTCCGCAGCCGCTCGCCTCGGCGAGCATCCCGAGCGTCCCGGCGATCCCCGCCATCGAGACGTCCTTGGCCGCGGCCGGCCGGGCCGCCGCCACCGAGCCGATCATCGCGCGCAGCTCGTCCGGCGTGCGTCCGCTGGTGGAGTCCCACTGCCCGTGGTGGCCGGGCCGCCACCGGCCGCCCAGGTCGGCGGTGAGCCGGACGTGGTGTCCCGGCCTGCCGCCGCCCCCGGGCACCGGGTGAGCGGTGCGGCCGAGGGCCGTGACGGACAGGGCCGCCGGCACCCCTAGCTGGGTGTGCCCGCCCAGCACCGGCACGCCGTACGCGTCGCAGGCGCGCCGGAGACCGGCGAGGGTCCGCGCGACGTGCGCGGCGTCCCGGCCGGCGACGGCGTCGAGCAGCCCGACCGGGGTCGCCCCCATCGCGGCCAGGTCGTTGACGTTGACCAGGACGCCGCACCAGCCGGCCCACTCGGGGTCGCGCTCGACCATCGAGGGGACGATGGCGTCGCAGGCGGCCACTAGGTCCGACCCCGGGACGGGGGCGCCATCGTCGCCCACGAACCCGGCGCCTCCCGGCGCGAGCCCGGCGAGCAGCGGCCCCAGGGCCGATTTGACGGCCGCCGCCTGGGCGCCGATGCGGCCGATCGGCAGGCGCATGAGCAGGTGCGGCGTGCCGGCGACCGTCACGGGCCGGACGAGCCGCCACCCCAGCCGGGTGAACAGCCCCTGGCCGCGCGCCTGGACGGTCGCCTCGAAGCGCAGGACGCCCTCCGCCTCGGCGCGGGCGCACGCGGCCTGTACCAGCGCGGCGCCCACGCCCCACGAGCCGCGGGCGCCGGCCCGCACGACCAGGCGGCTGCCGCGCCACCAGCCCAGATCCGGGCCGTCCAGGGCGGGGCCGAGCCGGACGCCGCCCACGATCTCGCCGTCCCCGCCGCGCGCCACCAGGACGACGGTGCGCGGGTCGCCGTCGGCGTCGTCGAGGTCGCCGCCGCCGAACAGTCCCTGCTCGACCACGAACGCCTCGTGGCGCAGCCGCCGGTAGTCGCGAAGGGACCGCGGGTCGCCCGCCTCCTCGATCGTGAACGGCGGCGGCCGCCGGGGCGCGTTGCGGTCGCCGAGCAGGCGAAGGACGTCGCCGGTGGCGTCCTGATCCGAGGTTGCGGGTGGTCCGCCGTCCAGAAGGGGCACGCGGCTCACCCGCCCGCCGCCGGCAGCGCGCTGCACGCGCCGCACGCCGCGCACCCGGCCTTCTGGCCGGCGCCGGACATCCCGGCGTCGCGGAGCTTCGCCGCGACGCCTTCCGTGACGTGGCGGAGCAGCTCCGGGCTGGGCCCGCCCACCCCGTCGCGGGCCGCGAGGGTGCCGCCCATCGGGCGGAACGGGACGACGAACGGGTACACCCCCCGGTCGATCAGCCGGCCCGCCCCGGCGATCAGCTCCTCCGGGTCCTCGCCGAGCCCCACCAGCAGGTACGTCGAGACGCGGTTGCGGCCGAAGACCCGTACGGCCTCGTCCCAGGCCGCCTCGTAGTCGCGCATCGGCACGGTCGACTTGCCCGGCATCCAGCGGCGCCGGACGTCGTCGTCCAGCGCCTCGGCGTGGATGCCGATCGCGGTCGCCCCGGCCTCGCGGAGCGCGCCGATCCAGGACAGGTCGCCGGGGGGCTCGCACTGCACCTGGACGGGCAGCCCGGGGACGGCGGCGAGCACCGCCCGCACGGAGCGCGCGAGCGTGCGGGCCCCCCGGTCGGGGCCGGCCGTCGTCCCCGTGGTCATCACCATCTGGCGGACGCCGTCGAGCCGCACCGCCGCCTCGGCGACCTCGGCCAGCTGGGCCGGGGTCTTCGCGGCGACCGTCGCCCCTGCGCGCAGCGACTCCTCGATCGTGCAGAACCGGCACCGGTCGGCCTCCGCGTACCGGACGCAGGTCTGCACGACGGTGGTGGCCAGCACGTCCGCGCCGTGGAGGCGGGCGATCTGCTCGTACGGCACGCCGTCGGCGGTGCGCAGGTCGTAGAACCTGGGCCGGCGCACGGGGGTGAGGGTCACCCCGGTGTCCTCGTCCCCCAGCCAGACGCGGCCGTCGCGGACGGTGTAGGGACTGGCGGGATTGCGGGGGAGGGCCGCGCCGGCACCGTCCAGGAGGACGTGGCCGTCGTCACTCGGGCCGGCGCCCTCCGGCCGCCGCACGGGTGCGTCCACGCGGACGCCTCGTACGGCGAGCTCGGCGCGGGTCGCGATCCGCACGTCGACTCTCGTGCCGGTGCCGGTGCTCATCGGCGGCCTCTCAGAGCTGGTAGGTCGAGTTGATGATCGCGCCCTTGCGGGCGTAGTGGATGAGGGCGTCCTGGACGTCGAGAGGGTGCGTGGGGATGACGCCCTCGATGAGGTCCTCCTCGCGGGCGCCGTGCAGGGAAAGGCCGAAGCGGCAGCAGTAGACCTTTCCGCCTTCGGCGAGGAAGGTCTTCAGCTGGTTGTTGATGTTGTGCTCCCCGGGGAAGGCCGAGTTGCCGACCGTCGGGAAGCCCCGGGTGGCCAGGCAGTTGAGCGAGCCGGGGCCGTAGAAGTAGATCGCTGTCTCGAAGCCCTTGCGCAGCGCGCGGGTGGCCTGCAGCACGGCGACGAAGCTGACGGACGACTCGTGCGCGATGCCGTGCACGAGGGTGAAGTAGGTCTCCCCGTTCTCGGCCTGGTAGTCGGGGAAGACCTTGGTGCTGCCGTAGATGCTGGTCCCCTCGGCCAGGGAGGGGTGGGGGATCTCCTTGAGGCTCTGCTGCTCCAGCTCGTGCATTTCGATGGCGCTGTCGGACATGGCGTCTCCTCGGTCGGTCGTAAAGGCGGTTGTAGAGGCGGTGTCAGTCGTAGAGGCGGGCGAAGGTGCCGTGGAAGGCGAGTTCGCCGAGCTCGCCGTCGCCTGTCGCGGAGGACAGGCGGGCGAGCTCGCCCTCGAAGTCGCCCCACGGCTGGTCACTGGCGAACAGCACGCGGTCGTGGCCGGCGCCGCGCTGCTCGATCTCCCGGGCCAGCCACCGTGGGGCGAAGCCGATGGCCCAGGAGAGGTCGGTGTAGACGCGCTTGCCGGCCGCGGTCCAGTCGAAGAACCGCGAGCCGGCCAGCTTGATGTGGCCGCTCATGCCGCCGCCGAAGTGCACGAGGTGGACGGGCACCCGGTCGGCGTACCACTCCACGAGGTGGCCCACCTCGTCGATGTCGGAGGCGGCGCCCGGCGACGTGTGGACGTGCACGACCAGGCCGAGCCGCTCGGCCGTACGGAAGATCAGGTCGAGCTGGGGACGGCAGGCGGGGTCGGTGGGCCGGCCGCCCAGCAGGAAGCTGAGTTTCAGCGCGCGCACACCGTCCTCGGCCGCCAGCGCGAGCGCCCCCGCGGTGCGCGCCTCGTCCTCAGGCCGGGGGGAGACCCACAGCCCGGCGCGTACGCGGTCGTCCGTCTGGGCGGCCTCGACGACGAGCTCGTTGAAGGAGAAGGCGACGTCCGGATCGGGCACCCCGTAGTTGGGCAGCACCAGGGCCCGCTCCGTGCCCTCGGCGTCGAGGTCGGCCAGCAACTCCTTGACGGTCGCGCGGGCGCCGGTGTCCGGGCGGACCGGCGGCCCGCCGTAGAAGGGGTACGCGGGCAGCACCCCGATGTGGCGGTGCGCGTCGAAGACGGGACGTGGTGTCACGGGAGCCTCCTTTCAGCCGACGGGGAGGGCGGAGGTCAGGGTGGCCGGGGCTCCGGTGAGGGTGCCGCAGACGTCGGCGTAGCGGCGGGAGGCGTCGATGTGCCCGGCGAGGAACTCCGCGTCCCTGCCGACGGCCTCGAACCGGCCCGACCCCCAGCTGTGCTGCCAGGGCAGGCCGAGGAAGTACAGCCCCGGGCTGGCGGTCGCGCCGCGCCAGTGCATCGGGTAGCCGCGGCCGTCGAAGACGGGGATCTCGATCCAGCGGTGGTCCCGGCCGAAGCCCGTGCACCAGATCACCGAGGTGACGCCGCCGGCTTCGAGGTCGAGGCCGCGGGGCACGTCGTCCGGCTCCCACACCGGGGTGTACCGCTCCTCGGCGGGGGCGTCGATGCCGCGAGCCGCGATGTGGGCGTCGATCGCGTCCTTGATGCCCTCCGCGACGGCGTCGGCGTGGTCGAGCCTGGCCTTGAGGTCGCCGGCGAACCGCACGTGCGTGCCGTCGGCACCGGTCAGCCTGCCGTACAGGCGCATGCCTTCACGGGCGAAGGCGCGCAGGTCGATGTCGCGCCCGCCGTCGCGGCCCGTGACGTAGTGGTTGACCCGGAGCCGTACGGCCCCGGCGTCGTCGAATGAGTCGATGCCCTTGGCGTAGTGGCCCATCTCGTCCAGCCACGCCACGCAGTCGCGGCCGCGGTAGAAGCGGGCGACCCGCGGTGCGCCGCCGACCGCGAGATGTACCTGACGACCGGCCAGATGCAGGTCCTCGGCGATCTGGCAGCCGGACTGCCCGGTGCCGACCACCAGCACCGCCCCGGCGGGCAGCCCTCCGGGGTTCCGGTATTCCGAGGAGTGGAGCTGCGTCACCGAGGCGGGCAGGCGCTCGGCCATCCGGGGGATCGAGGGGACGTGGTACGGGCCCGTGGCCACCACGACCTGGTCGGCGGTCAGCACGCCGGCTGTGGTGGACAGCTCGAACACCCCGCCGGTCAGGCGGCGCAGCCGGGTGACCGTCACCTCCTCGGCCAGCGGCGGACGGAAGGAGGCGGCGTAGTCCTCCAGGTATCGCACGATCTGCTCGCGGACCATGAAGCCGTCGGGGTCGGGCCCCGAGTACGGGAATCCCGGGAGCCTGCACTGCCAGTTGGGGGTGACGAGGCAGAAGGAGTCCCATCGGCGCTCGCGCCACTCCCGGCCGATCCTCCCCGCCTCGAGGACCAGGTGGCCGATGCCGCGCCGGCCCAGGCAGTAGCTCATCGAAAGGCCCGCCTGGCCGCCGCCGACGACCACGACGGGGAAGTGCGATCCGGCGATCTCGCCGTTCCCCGGCGGGCGGGGACCGTCCGGCTGTGGCTCACCGGGCTGGGAACCGTCCGGCCGGGGCTCACTGGATCGGGGACCGGGCGGCCCGCCGGGCCGCCGCGCATGCATCTCGGGCATGAGACCTCCAGGGTGGCGGCGATGGGGACCTGCCGCCCTGCCGCCGCTCGATCTCCACTTCAGCCAGTGGTGATTTCCAGTCGACGTCATCCGGAACAACTTTGAGTAACCAGAACGTCACTCATGCGCTTGAGGCGAAGTGGGCAGATCGCCGGGGCACCCCCGGGGTGACGGCCCGCGTCGGCGGCCTGACAGGCTGGTCCTTCCGGTACGCGACATGGCGGAGGCGCGGAAATGGTGAAGCAGGTGCCCGGCGGGGAGCCTGGCCGGGAGGCGATCCCGCAGCCGGTGCTGAGCCCGCTGACGACGACGGCGATCTTCCTGGTGGTGACCGTCGACCCCGGGGGCGAGCCCGTCGCGCGGGAGCTGCTGACCGATCTTTCCGCCCTCCAGCGGTCCGTCGGCTTCCGGGCGGCCGAGGGCAGGCTGAGCTGCGTCGCGGGCATCGGATCCCAGGTGTGGGACCGCCTGTTCGCCGGGCCGCGCCCGGCTGAGCTGCACGAGTTCCGCGAGCTGAACGGGCCCGTGCACCGGGCGGTGTCCACGCCGGGGGACCTGCTCTTCCACATCCGGGCGACACGGCTCGACCTGTGCTTCGAGCTGGCCTCGCAGATCATGGACCGCCTGCGCGGGGCGGTGACGGTCCGGGACGAGGTCCAGGGCTTCAAGTACTTCGACGTGCGCGACCTGCTCGGCTTCGTCGACGGCACGGAGAACCCGGTCGGCCCGCTGGCGAGCGAGGCCGTCCTGATCGGCGACGAGGACCCGGAGTTCGCCGGCGGCAGCTACGTGATCGTGCAGAAGTACCTGCACGACCTGCGGGCGTGGAACGCCCTGCCGGTCGACCGGCAGGAGAAGGTGATCGGGCGGACGAAGCTGTCCAACATCGAGCTGGACGACGCCGCCAAGCCGGACGACTCCCACGTCGCCCTGACCACGATCACCGACCCGGACGGCACCGAGCGGCGGATCCTGCGCGACAACATGCCGTTCGGCAACGTCGGCAGGGGCGAGTTCGGCACCTACTTCATCGGGTACGCCCGCACGCCGTCGGTCACCGAGACGATGCTGGAGAACATGTTCCTGGGCAGCCCGCCGGGCAACCACGACAGGATCCTCGACTTCTCCACGGCGGTGACCGGCACCTTGTTCTTCACGCCCACCGTCGACTTCCTCGACGACCTTCCCGAACCCCCGGGCTCCGGCATCGCGGCCGCCGGGGCCGGCGCCAGCCCCGAGCTCCAGGCCCCCCGCGACGGGTCCCTGGGGATCGGTGATCTCAAGAGGAGCACGTCCCGATGAACAACCTGCACCGCGAGCTCGCGCCCATCTCCGACGTGGCCTGGGCCGACCTGGAGGAAGAGGCGCGGCGCACGTTCCGGCGCCACGTGGCGGGGCGCCGCGTCGTCGACGTCCCCGAGCCGGCGGGGCTGAACCTGTCCGCCGTCTCCACCGGGCACCTCGACGCCGTCGAGCCCCCCGCCGGGGGCGTCGTCGCCCACATCCGCCGTTCCCAGCCGATCCTTGAGCTGCGGGTGCCGTTCACGGTCGACCGGCGCCAGGTCGACGACGTCGAACGGGGCGCCAAGGACGCCGACTGGCAGCCGGTGAAGGACGCCGCCAAGCGGATCGCGTTCGCGGAGGACCGCGCGGTGTTCGAGGGCTACGCGGCGGCGGGCATCGCGGGCATCCGCGAGAGCTCCTCCAATCCGGCGCTGACGCTGCCCGCCGAGGTGGGCGACTACCCCGACGCCGTGAGCCAGGCCGTCTCGGCGCTGCGCCTGGCCGGCGTCGGCGGTCCGTACGACCTGGCACTGAGCGCGGACGCCTACACGGCGGTGAGCGAGACCGCGGTGCACGGCTACCCGGTCATCGAGCACATCGCCCGGCTGCTCGACGGGAAGATCATCTGGGCGCCCGCCATCGACGGGGCCTTTCTGCTGTCCACCCGGGGCGGCGACTTCGAGCTGTGCATCGGGCAGGACCTCTCGATCGGCTACCTGTCCCACGACGCCGCCAGCGTCGAGCTGTACTTCCAGGAGACGCTGACCTTCCTCGTCCACACCTCCGAGGCCGCGGTGCCGCTCGTGCTGTGACACCGGGACGGGCCCCGGGCCGCGAGGACCGGTCACATCTCGGACAGGATTCGCGCCTTCGCGGTCTCGAACTCGGCGCGGGAGACGGTGCCCGCGTCGAGGAGCGTCTGGAGCTTGCGCAGCCGATCGAGGGGGTCCTGGCCGGAGCCCGCGGATCGCGGTGTGAAGCTCGGAGCAGGGCTCGCTCCGGCCACCGGCGCCGGGCCGAAGCCCTTGAACGTGCCCAGAAAGAAGCTGAGCAGCCCGCCGATGATCGCGCCGGGCAGCACCCAGGCCCACTTCTCCGTGCCGGGCGGGCACGCTCGGGCGGAGACGTAGTTGCCACCCGAGGCGCAGCTGCCGCCGCGGACGAGCTGATACAGCGCGTAGAGCGCGAACCCCAGGCAGACCAGGGAGATCAGCACGCCGATGCCGACCCGGATGCGGTACCTCATTTCGCGAACCGTACAGCAACGGCACGGGCGCCCACCGGGGCCTGTGCCGGCGGTGGGCGACGACGAGCGCCTGCACGCGGCGCGGCAGACGATCCTCTACGGCTCCAGCGAGCCTCTGCGACTCCAGCGGCCCGGTTCCAGCGGCCCGGTTCCAGCGGCCCGGTTCCAGCGGCCCGGCTTCAGCGGCTCTCTACGGCTTGAGCGGCCTTCTACGGCTTGAGCGGCGCGGCGGCGTCTTCTGTGCGCAGCACCGAGTCGAGGAGCTGATCGTGCCGGCGTGAGCTGGGGTGACGGGGCGCCTTCGAGCTTGGTGCCCGCCGGGTGTCCGGCTTACAGAAGCCACAGGCGCGCGTGCAGGAGGACACGGAGCAGCGGCCCCGCCTGAGGCGCCTGGGCGACGGGGACGCAGTCGAACTGCGGGCACGGCGTGGTGAAGCACGCCTTGGGCGACGGCACGCAGACCGTGCCCGGAGGGCAGAGCGCCGCGGCGCAGGGCGAGTCCGGTCCCGCGTCACACACCACAGCCGCGGGTGGCACCGACGAGCTGGAATCGGCGGTCGCCGCCCAGGAGGGCGCCGACATCACGGACAGCCCCGCGGCTACGGCCGCGCCCACCATGAACCTGCGAAGCATCTTTCTCCCCCTACGTGCCCAGAGCCCCCGGTGAGCAGAGTCGCACACGTGGGCCGTCGGCCAGGTCGCGCCACGCGGGACTCCGTGGATCTTCCCCTGCCGGTGTCCCCGGTGGGCGTGCGCAGCCGGCCGTGCGCCGTCGTCAGCGGGGGCCGGGGGCCGGGGCAGACGCGCGGAGTCGCGGCGCGCACGGCGGCGTACGGGTCAGCCGCGGGCGGTCAGCCGGGGGTCGGTGATCCCGCCCGGGCAGGCGAGCCCGGCGACGTCCCACCCGGCGAGGGCGGCTCCGGCCTGGTAGGCGCTCTCGTAGAACGACAGGACGACGGCACGAGGGTCGGCCGCCGCCCGCGCGTCGTCGTAGCGGAGCACGGCCAGGTGGCCGCCTCGCTGCGCGACCCACCGCGCGGCGCCCGGCCGCAGGGGCATCTCGGCCAGCCGCTCGGGCTCGGGGGCGGTGTACGAGTAGAAGGCGGGCTCGGTGAAGGTGTCGTCTCCGAACCAGAAACCGAAGCTGATCACCTCGCGGGAGTACGCCTCCCGGGTGACGCAGTCGCGGTCGGCCGGCTGGTCGACCACACGGCCGGAGAACCGGGTGCAGGCGATGTCGAAGGTGTGCCAGAAATGGTGCACAGGGCTGATCTTGCCCGAGTAGCCGGCGGCGGACTCCTCCAGCAGCAGGCTCACCTGGTTGAGGACCTGCCAGTAACGGGTGACCGCTGCGGTGTCGTACGTCGCGTGCTCGGTGTCGTCGGCGAACGGACGCCCGGAGTCGGGCAGGTCGTACGGCCGCGGTATGGCGATGTCCACCCTGACGCCCAGCGCCGCCAGCGCCCGCATGGTCTCCCGGTAGAAGGACGCGACCGACTGGCCGTACAGCGGGAAGGACGCCACCCTGCCGTCCAGCGTCGTGACCAGCAGCTGGTGGCCGACGAAGTCGAAGTCGACGGTGAAGATCGGCTTGCCGTCGGCCCGGCCCATCGGACGAGTGGTCAGGCCTCGCGCGGTGAGATGGAACGGCACGCTCCACCAGTGGTTGCGCCGGATGCCGGCGGAGAGCCTGATCTTCCCGACGATCTGGACGAATCGGTGAAGAGTGGCTTTTGTGTCCTGCCAATCGGCCAGCGGCATCGCGGGGAACAGTTCCATGGGGTTGCTGTTCCCTCCGGCGGCGTGCGATACCCGACGACAGGACATGGCGGCCTCACAGGCCCGCTCACCAGCCCCGCTGGGACAGCGCGCCCGCCTGCCGCTGGGACGCCGTGCCCGCCTGTCGCGGCGGGCGTGACATCTGGGCCGTCGTCTCCGCTGCCGAATCATGAGCCGGCCGAATCATGAGCCGGCCGAATCATGAGCCGGCCGAATCATGAGCCGGCCCACTCATGAGCCGCCGAAGCGCGGGTCGTGGTCTGTGAGAACGGCCGTCGTGGCTCATCCCGGCGCGTGGTCATGCCGTATCAGACGGGCACGACCACGCGCCGGAACCGCGTGGTGCTATCGGAGGGACGCGACCCCCACGGCGGGCTGCGCCGACCGCGCGGCGGCGGTGCGGGCCGCCATCGTGGGACGGGTGTCGGGCCCGGGCAGGTCACGGCTGAACGCGTAGACGACCGCGGCCGTGGCGATACCCCCGGTGTTCAGCGCGAGGGCCTTGTCGTTGATGTTGGCGATGGTGTCGCAGGCCTGGTGGTAGCAGTGGTCGTAGGCCTCTCCGGCGGTGCCGCCGAACAGCGCCTGCTCCTGCGGCGTCTTGACGCCCTCGGCGCCGGTGAACAGGCCTCCGGCCGGGATCCCGGCGGTGATGAACGGCCCGTAGTCCGACCGTCCGTCGAAGTCGGTGCCGATGTGGCCCTGCCGGAGCGTGTCGAAGTACTTCACGAAGAGCTTCTCGATCTCGTCCGAGCCGGCCGGCCCGGCGGGGGAGCCCTCGGCGTCGGAGTCGTCCCCGTCGTAGACCATCAGGGCGTAGTTGGGGGAGGCGACCATGTCGAAGTTCAGATACAGCTTGATCTTGGCCAGCTCCGCGGCGGACAGGCTCGCGACGTAGTGCTCCGAGCCCAGCAGGCCGAGTTCCTCGGCGCTCCAGAAGGAGAAACGCAGCTTGTTGCGCGTCGGGATCTTGCCGAGCTTCGAGGCGACCTCCAGGATCGCCGCGCTGCCCGAGCCGTTGTCGTTGATGCCCGGCCCGGCGAGCACGCTGTCCAGGTGTGCTCCGATCTGCACCACCTTGTTCGGGTCACCCCACTTGGAGTCCGCGATGACGTTGTGAGTCGTTCGGATCTCGCTCGCGGTGTCCGTCTTGATCCGGACGACGGCGCCCGCCGTGCCGGCCAGCTCCTCGCCGACGGCGAAGCCGACGCCCACCACCGGGATCTCGACGGGCTCCCCGAGGTTGCCCTGGAGGGTCTCCGTCCGCCCCGGCTGGCCCTCGTTGAAGATGATCGCCCCGACGGCGCCGGCGGCCTGCGCGTTCTGCACCTTGACGATGAAGTTGCAGGTGCCGCGCTGGAGCAGGGCGACGCGGCCTGGCGTGAACGAGGCGAAGTCGGCGGGCTCACATCCGGAGCTGGAGCTCGGCGTGGGGGTGGGCGGCAGCGTCAGGTCGACGTTCTGGACGGTCGCCGTGACATCCCCGGAGCCTGAGTACGTCATGGTGGCGAACTCGCCGACGGTGCTGCCGTCCGGCGGGGTGGGCGCGTAGGTCCTCGGCGACGGCGAGATCCGCTGCAGGACGGCGGTGGAGTTCTCCTGGAAGAACGGGAACTCGAACGGCTGCACCGTCACCGTGTAGCCGGACTTCCTCAGCTGGGCCGCCACGTAGTCGCGCGAGGCGTCGAAGCCCGGCGTGCCTGCCGCGCGGGTGCCGCCGTTGGCGTCGGCGATGTCCTGCAGCTTGCGCAGGTGCTTCTTGACGCCGGACACGACCACCGACTGGGCCACCTGCGCGGGGTCGGGGTCGGCGTTGGCCGGCGCGGCTTGCGCGAGCGGGAGCATGAGGGCGAGCGTCGCCGCGGCGACCACCGCCCCCTTGCCGAGGGTGAAGCGCATCGGGCTCTCCTTCGGGTCCAATGTCAGGGGGTCCCCCCGGATGGGTACTGATGGAACCTAACCGCCATCGGGTGGTCCGTGAAGGGCCTCGACTCCTGCTGTGGACAACTTCCCGGCGTTATGTCAGCGCCGGGCGGGCGCCGAACCACCGGGAGCGTCCTCCCGACGGCCCTGGATGAGCTGGTCAGATCGGCGAGCGCTCAGCGGGACGGCGTCGCGTTCATCAGCAGGCGCAGGCCGGCCTCGGAGGGGCTGCCCGGGCGGGCGCTGTACATGAGCGTGCGATGGCCCGACTCGTCCGGCAGGTGCAGCACCTCGAAGTCGAGCTCCAGGTCGCCGACCTCCGGATGCCGGAACAACTTGGTGCCCGACACGCAGTTGGCCACCGGCTGCCTGGACCAGAGGGAGGAGAACTCCGGGCTCCGCATCGTCAGCTCACCGATCAGCTCCGCCAGCTCCCGGTCGTCCTGGTAACGGCCCGCGACCAGACGGAGAGACGCCACCGCCCGGGCCGCCTCCACCTCCCATCGGACGTGGAGATCGCGGTGATGCGGGTCGAGGAAGAGCAGCCTGGTCAAATTCGGCCGGTCCGCGGGCCGGTCCGGCGAACCGGCGTCCAGATGCCCGGCCAGAAGGAGATGCCCGAGCGTGTTCCACGCCAGCACCTCGTTCTGCCGGCCCACGACGACGGCGGGCACGTTCACCATCGCGCCGATCATCTGCCGGATCCCCGGGCGGGCCGTGGCCGGCTTCGGCGCCCTGCGCCGCCTGGCCGGCACAGGCCGGGCCAGGTCATGGAGATGCGTCCGCTCGTCGTCGTCGAGGTCGAGGGCCCGCGCGATGGCGTCGATCACCGACTCCGACGCGTTGAGGCTCTGCCCCTGCTCCAGCCGGGTGTAGTAGGTCACGCTGACGCCGGCGAGCTGCGCGAGCTCCTCGCGCCGCAGGCCGGGCACACGCCGCGCGCCGTACGAGGCGACGCCCGCCTCCTCGGGACTGACCCTCGCGCGCCGGCTACGCAGGAACTCTCCGAGCACCGTCCGTTCCGCCATGGCCTCAATCCTGCATGAGGGATGGACGGCGCGCCTGTCCCTGTCAGTGCCAGGCAGGCCGTGACTACTCAGGCCAGTGGCCTGGCCCGTCTCGGCCGGTCGCCGGAGGCTGGTGAGCCGAGGATCCGATCTCCACGGGTCCACGCCCGATTCCATGCGATCACACCGGACACCGTCCGGCCCCACCTCACCCGAGTCTGTCCGACATCACGTAAGGAGGATCGGCATGGCTGATGTCGATCAGGTCAGGCCGCGACAGGCGGCTTCGCCATCGATGACGGCGCGGCAACGGCTCGCCCTGGGCCTGCTGCTCAGCGCCGGCTTCACCCTCGCCGTCGACTTCTCCATCCTCAACGTCGCCCTGCCCGGGATCGGCGCCGACGTCGGCCTCCCGCTGGACGGCCTTCAATGGGTCGCGACCGCGTTCGCCCTGTGCGCCGCCGGATTCACGCTGCTGTTCGGCCGTCTGGCCGACATGTTCGGACGCCGGCGGCTGTTCCTCGCGGGCATGGCCCTCCTCGGCGTCGCCTCCGCGGCGGGCGGTCTCGCGACGTCGCCCGCGGCGCTGGTGGGTGCGCGCGCCGCTCAGGGGCTCGCGACCGCCGCGGTCACCCCGGCTGCGCTCGCACTGCTGACCACGTCGTTCCCCGAGGGGCCGCACCGGGACAGGGCGCTCGGTCTCAACGGCGCCCTCATGGCCGCTGGGTTCACCGCCGGGGCGATCCTCGGCGGCGTCCTCACCGACCTGCTCAGCTGGCGCTGGGCGTTCTTCGTCAACGTGCCCGTGGCCGCCGCAGTCGTCGCGATCGCGCCGGCCGTCCTCGCACCGGACCGGCTCGGCCGGCGTCCCCGGCTCGACGTCCCCGGCGCCGTCACGGTCACCGCGGGCCTGCTGGCCGTGGTGTACGGGCTGACCGCGGCGGGAGACACCTCCTGGGGCGACCCCAGGACCGTCGCCGCGCTGGCGGCGGGCGGGGTGCTGCTGGCCGCGTTCTGGGTGATCGAGTCCCAGGTGGCGGCGCCGCTGGTCCCGGTAACGGTCCTCCGCCGGCCCGGGGTGCGCTGGGGCAACGTCGCGGGGCTGACGGCCTTCGCGACGGAGACGTCCCTGGTGTTCCTCCTCACCCTCTACCTGCAGAAGGTCCTCGGCTACTCACCCCTGGTCGCGGGTCTGTCGTTCACGGTGCTCGGCGCCGGAACCGTGCTCGGCGGGATCGCCGGCCCGAAGGTCATCGGCAGGATCGGAGGCCGGAGCGCGATGGTCGCCGGCTTCGCCGTACAGGCGGCGGCGACCCTCACGCTCGTCCGGCTGGGGCCGGAGCCGTCGTGGACGGCGCTGCTGCTGGTGGCGACGTTCGCCGGAGGGGTGGCCAACCTCGTCGCGATCGTCGGCTTCATGGTGACCGCGACCTCGGGGCTGCCCGATCGCGAGCAAGGTTTGGCGACCGGCCTGGCCACCATGAGCCAGCAGGTGGGCATCACCATGGGGATACCGATCATGAGTGCCGTGGTCACCGCACGCGTCCACGGGCTCGGAGGGCAGGGCCCCGGCGCCGTGCTCGGCGGGATCACGACGGCGATTGTCGTCAACGCCGCCGTCTGCGCCGCCATGGCGATCGTGGCCGCGGTCTTCCCCCGCCGCGAGGCGCTCACGCAGGTGCCCCCGGCCGCGCCGCCAGGCACTTAAGGCCGCGGTTCCTTCGCGCGGGAGACGGAGCCGCCGAGATGAGTGCCGGCTGTAACGCCCGTCCTGGTCGGCCCCTCATCTCGGCGGATCGGCCAGGAAGAGTGATCTGGGTCACAATCGCGGTAGTAGCCCCCCGACCGCATCTCCGCTCTCGTACGCAAGGAGGGTCACGTGACGACGCCCCCGGCTCGATCCCCATCCCAGGCGCGGACAGACCGCACCCGCTACCTCTATCTGGCTGTGATCGTCGCGGTGCTCGCGGGGATCGCCGTGGGGCTGCTCGCCCCGGACGTGGGCGTCGCGCTCAAGCCGCTCGGCACCGCTTTCGTGGCGCTCATCAAGATGATGATCAGCCCGATCATCTTCTGCACCATCGCGCTGGGGGTCGGCTCGGTGGCCCAGGCGGCCAAGGTCGGCAAGGTGGGCGGCCTGGCCATCGGCTACTTCCTCGTCATGTCGACGGTGGCGCTCGCCATCGGCCTGGTGGTCGGCAATCTGCTGCACCCGGGCGAAGGGTTGCAGCTCACCGAGGAGCTGCGCAAAGCGGGCGCCGAGCAGGCGGCCAAGGAAGGCGAGAGCGACACGACCGCGTTCCTGCTCGGCATCATCCCGGCGACGTTCGTCTCCGCCTTCACCGAGAACCAGGTGCTGCAGACGCTTCTGGTGGCGCTGCTCACCGGCTTCGCGCTTCAGGGCATGGGGGAGCGGGCCGTCCCCCTGCTGAGAGGGATCGGCCACATCCAGCGGCTCGTCTTCCGCATCCTCGCCATGATCATGTGGGTTGCGCCGATCGGCGCGTTCGGGGCGATGGCGGCGGTGGCCGGCGCGGGCGGCTTCGACGCGCTGAAGAGCCTCGCCGTACTCATGGCCGGCTTCTACGCGACCTGCCTGCTGTTCGTCGGGCTCGTCCTTGGGCCGGTGCTGTGGCTGGTCGCCCGGGTGAATCTGCTGTCGCTGCTGCGCTACCTCGGCAGGGAGTTCCTGCTGATCCTGTCGACCTCCTCCTCGGAGTCGGCGCTGCCGCGCCTGATCGCGAAGATGGAGCACCTGGGGGTGGGCCGCGCGGTCGCCGGCATCACCGTGCCGACGGGCTACTCGTTCAACCTCGACGGGACCGCCATCTACCTGACGATGGCGACGTTGTTCGTGGCCCGCGCGACGGGCTTCCCACTGTCGACGGGCGAGCAGATCAGCCTGCTGGTTTTCATGATCATCGCGTCGAAGGGTGCGGCGGGTGTCACCGGCGCCGGGCTCGCCACCCTCGCGGCGGGCCTCCAGTCGCACCGGCCGGCGCTGGTGGACGGTGTCGGCCTCATCGTGGGCATCGACCGCTTCATGTCCGAGGCCCGCGCGCTGACCAACTTCGCGGGCAACGCGGTCGCCACCGTCGTGATCGGCGCGTGGGTGGGCGACTTCGACCGGGAGCGCGCCGAGGAGGTGCTGTCAGGAGGCATCCCCTTCGACGAGGCGACATTCGTGGACGACCACGACGGGGGTGCCCCACCGCCCACGGCCGAGGAGCCGGCCCCCGCGTTGTCGCCGCGCTGACACGCGCAAAGCGGGCCTGTATCCCGCCGGCCACGTTTGCGATCAGCATCACGGGTAGTCGTCGTGCACCGGAGAGCACGGAGGAAGATATGGGCTGGAGTTACCGTAAGTCGATCAAGATGGGCCCCTTCAGGCTCAACCTCTCGCGGAGCGGTGTCGGCCACAGCTACGGCGGTCGTGGGTTCCGCGTCACCAAGACGGCCGACGGGCGGCGCACTCTCACGGTCAATCTGCCCGGCGGTTTCCACTGGAAGAAGACCATGGGCGGCAGCCGCAGCTGACCCACCTCCTCGCCGCGGCCCGCTGCGGCTCCCCCGCGGCTGTTCGGAGGCCACCTGCGACGATGCGGGTGGCCTCCGCTGTGCTTACCGCGCGGGGCCGTCCCCCGCGCGGCATCCCTTCTCCCCGCGGGCGTCGCCGGGGGAGTCCCGGTCTCGCTGGTTTCCCTCAATCGCGTGTGCCCAATGTTCGGCGGTGTGTGGCTCAGCCCGGGCTGTGTGCGCCACAGGTCCGGGTGTGCCTCAGCCCCGGCTGCGCCAGCCTCCGGCCCGGCCGTGTCCGCCGCTGGCCCAGCCGTGTCCGCCTCAGAACGGGGGGATGTCACGGTCGGGGATCAGGCCAAGCAAGGTGTCATGGCCGGTGTCCGGCTCCGCTGCCTGGCTGTCCTTCTTGCCGCAGGAGGCCGGTGTGTCCGAGCCGGGATCGGACGGCCCGGGGACCGATGCGGCGGGCATCGTGGGCAGGTCGGCGCTCGATGACTCAGTGCCTGATGGCTCGTCGTGGGCTGTGCCGACTTCCAGCCGCTGGTGGTAGCCGGGACGGAGCTCGGGGAGCGGGGTAATGATCTTCGGTGGATGGGTCGGGTAGGTGTGGCCGAGTGGGCTGGTCCAGATGATCAGATGAGGGTGGGGCATGGTCACTTGCCAGCCGCCTTGGTGTTTGGCGCGGTGGTCGTGGCGGCAGACCAGCTCCAGATTGTTGTGGCTGGTAGGTCCGTCAGCGACCCGCTCGATGACGTGGTCTTGGTCGGTTCTGGTTGCGGGCGTGCGGCAGCCGGGCCAGGAACACGCCCGGCCCCGGATCTGCACGTAGCGTCGTAAGGCGGCACCGGCTTGTCGGCGATCCTTTCCGTCGCTGGCGAAGGGATCAGTCGTTTCGCTGTTTGCGGCCCCTGGCCACGAGCGGGAGGTGCCGGAGTCGCCGGTTTCGATGTCTACGGTGCCGGTCGTGTGCGGGATGGAGATCGGCGCGGTCCTGATCTGGCGGGTGAGGTCGGCCACGAGCGCGGTCCAGTCGCCGGTTACGGCTGGTTGGTGGGCGAGGCGCTGCAAGAGTGTGTGAGTGATCTGGAGTTCGACGATGCCGCCGCGGCGGGTGTCACGGAGCGGACGCTCTGCGGGTGGGCAGGGGCGGTGCAGGGTGATGCCGGCGTGGAGGAGATGGCCGTTGTCGGTGCAGATGGCGTAGCGCCATTCGCCGGCCATCATGCGGGTGACCATCTGACGGGCGAGTGGGGCATGGATCATTCCCCATCCGGGTGCGTGTGCGGGGTGTTCGTCCAGGCCCAGTAGCGTGGCCAACTCCACCCGGAGCTCCGGGACGGCCCACCCTCGCGCGGTAGTTGCGATCGGGGCGTCGCCGGGTTCGGCATCTGACGTGGCTTTCTGTCTTTTCTCAGGGGCGGCGGATGCCTCCGGCCTGGGGACGCCCCCGGGGGAGCTGTCAAGTATCGGGCCTGCCGAGATGTCGCTGGGTGGACCGGAAGGGAAGTCGGCTGGAGTGTCGCTGGGCGAACTGGTGGGCGGGCCGACTGGGGTGTCGCTCGGTGTGTCGGTGGGCGAGCCGGCCGGGGTGCCACCAGCTGACCCTTCCGGTGGGCCAGCCGGGGCGCCATCGGAAGGGTTCACCGGGACGCCGCCAGTTGGATCCGGTGGGTTGGTCGGTGTGCCGCCGGAGGGGCCGCCGGATGGGGTGTCGGGACCCTTCGGGCCTGCGTCGGGATCGGGATCGGTGCCTGGGTCGGGGTCTGTGCTGGTGTTGGGTGGTGTGTCGAGGAAGGGGTGGGTGCGGATGTGGGTGATGATCTGCTCGTCGGTCAGGCCTTCGAAGGTGCCGTCCAGGGAGCCGAGGAACAGGTCGGCGCGGATGTGGTCGATCGGGCGGCGGTCTCCGGCGCGTTTGCAGGAGCGGGCCAGCTCATCGATGCGTTCACAACCGGCCGCGGCCCGGTCCACCGGCAGGTCCAGGCCGGACACGCTGGCGGTGCCGTCGTCGTTGCGCGCCCCCACCACGCGGCGGCGTTTGACCGCCTCGGTGTACCGCTTTTCCGCCCAGCCCGGGTCGATCGCCAGCACCAGCCGCTGAATGTGCTCGATCAACTCCCCGACCGTCCACCTGCCGGCTTGGTCGACCAGGTGGTCACACACCAGGGCGGCCTGCTCATCGGTCAGCCCGGTGGTCCAGCGGATGAACGCCGCAGCCCGCGGCTCATCCAAAGTTCCCGCCAGCATCGCCTCACCCAAGACCGGCAACCGGCGGTGCACATTCCACGCCAAATCGAAGGTCGAATCAGCACGCCGGCGTGACCACACCAGCGCCGCGCGGGCCTCATCGGGAGCGAACTCCTCCGACACCGCCAGCCTGCGCACCGTGCCGGCGGAGAACTGCTCGCGCAGCCCCACCTCCAGCATCACCTGCAAAAACCACGCCCGATCATGACAGGACTGCCGGTAGGCCGCCTTCAACACCT
>NZ_JBEZDW010000047.1:0-62606 GCF_040802045.1 Microbispora sp. NPDC049125
CCATGATCCAGATCTCTACAAGCAGCGCAACACGGCGGAACGCTGCATCAATCGGATCAAGGAATGGCGCGGGCTGGCCTTCCGCTTCGACAAGACCCCCGAAAGCTACCTCGCCGGTCTTCATCTACGCGGAGCCGTCTTGTGGATCCGAAGCCTTCAACCCGTCTAAAGATCCGAAGTCCGTACAGGCCCTAGGACGTCTTGACGATGTCCCATCGGGTGGTCTCCTTGACCCCGCTATTGGCTGCACCCCTGATCCTGTCCATGGACAGAAGGAGTGCGAAGGAAGGCAGCGTATGCAGCGAGGGGAGGAGCCGAGGCGGAGCGAGGCGTAGGCCCTGAGCAGCTCGGGCATGATCGGATCGGCATCCGCTCTCCCGGAGGCCCGTCGCGTGCCGGCAGGACAGGGGCGTGGGGACCACACGCACTGTTACAGCGGCGTTCACCTGATCTATCCGAGATCTATCCAGGCCGGTCGATCAGGGAGATCTACTCTGACGTCGCTTCTCAACCCCCTGAAAAAGGACAGTCATGGTCGTGTCCGCTGCAAGAGCACGCTCCCGCAGGACCCTCCTCGCCATCGCCTCCGCCCTCGGCGTGACCACCGCGCTCGGCCTTGTCGCCGGGGCCGGGGCGAGCTCGGCCGCCACGCTTCCCGCGCCCGCCCACGTCGTCGTCGTGGTCCTCGAGAACCACGCCTACTCCCAGATCATCGGCAGCTCCGGCGCGCCGTACATCAACTCGCTGCGCACCGGCGGCGCGAACCTCACGCAGTTCTACGGTGAGACGCACCCCAGCCAGCCCAACTACTACGCGATGTTCTCCGGCAAGACCCAGGGCATCACCGACGACAGTTGCGTGAAGATCGGCTTCAGCTCCGCCGCCAACCTCGGCTCGGAGCTGATCGCGGCCGGCAAGACGTGGGCCAGCTACAACGAGGGCCTCCCCAGCCAGGGCTCGACCGTCTGCAGCAACAGCTCCAACAAGTACGCCCAGAAGCACAACCCCTGGTTCGGGTTCAGCAACGTGCCGACGTCCACGGCGTACACGTTCGCCCAGTTCCCGACCGACTACACAAAGCTGCCGAAGGTCTCCTTCGTGGTCCCCAACCTCTGCAACGACATGCACGACTGCTCGGTCTCGACCGGCGACACGTGGCTGAAGAACAAGCTCGGCGCCTACGCCACCTGGGCGAAGTCCAACAACAGCCTCCTCATCGTGACCTTCGACGAGGACAACCGCCTCAGCGGCAACCGCATCGCCACCGTCGTGTACGGCGCGCACGTGACGCCGGGCAGCAGCTCCGGCACCACCTACAACCACTACAACCTGCTCCGGACCCTGGAGGACATGGCCGGCCTGACGGCCCACGCGGGCAACGCCGCCTCCGCCGCGGACATCACCGGAATCTGGAGCTGAGCTTGTACCTGGCTGAACGCGGCCCGGCACCCGCCACCCCACCGGCCGGCACGCGCCAGGAACGGGCCGACCGGGCCGCTCAGCCGGGCCGGGCCCTGCGGGCCATCCCCGGCACCGTCCTCGCGCTAGGGACGGTCAGTCTCATCACGGACATCTCGTCGGAGATGGTGACCGCCGTGCTGCCGCTGTACGTGGTGGCCGGGCTGGGGCTCAGCCCGCTCGGGTTCGGGTTGCTCGACGGCGTCTACAACGGTGTCAGCGGGCTGGTGCGCCTGTTCGGCGGCCACATCGCCGACCGGGGACGGCGCCACAAGACGGTCGCGACGATCGGTTACGGCCTGTCGGCCCTGTGCAAGCCGCTGCTGCTCCTCGCCCACACGCTGCCGCTGATCGGCGCGGTGCTGGCCGTCGACAGAACGGGAAAGGGCATCAGGACCGCGCCCCGCGACGCGTTGATCTCGCTCGCCGCGCCTCCGGAGATCAGGGGGCGGGCCTTCGGCGTGCACCGCGCCATGGACACTGGCGGGGCGCTGCTCGGTCCGCTTGCCGCGTTCCTCGTGCTGGGCGCCGCCGCCGACGGGTACGACGCCGTCTTCACCGTGAGCTTCTGCGTCGCCGTGCTGGGCGTCCTGGCCCTCCTGCTGTTCGTTCCCGGAGGCCGTCCCCAGGTGGAGCGGGGCGGAAGCGACGCTCCTCTGGTCACGGTGCGGTCGGCTGTGGCGCTGCTGCGGCGGCCGGACCTGCGGCGGCTGACCGTCTGCGCGACGCTGCTCGGCCTGACGACGGTGAGCGACGCCTTCGTCTACCTCCTGCTGCAGCACCGGCTCGGGATCGCCGAGCGCTGGTTCCCGCTGCTGCCGCTCGGCACCGCCGCCGGATTCCTCCTCCTCGCCCTGCCGCTGGGCGCGCTGGCCGACCGCGTCGGTCGCCGGCGGGTGTTCCTCGGCGGGCACGTCGCCCTGCTCGCGGCATACGGCCTGCTGCTCGCGCCGTTCCACGCCGACGGCCTCGCGTTCATCGTGCTCGCGCTGCATGGGACGTTCTACGCCGCGACCGACGGCGTGCTTCCCGCCGCCGCGGCCGGGGCCATCCCCGACGACCTCCGTGCGAGTGGGCTCGCCCTGATCGGAAGCGGGCAGGCCCTCGCCCGCTTCTGCTGCTCCCTCGCCGTCGGGGCGGCGTGGACTGTGATCGGCGACCGGGCGACGCTCGCCGTCGCCGCGGGGGGCCTCGTCCTGTCCGCCGGCTGGGCCGCGTACGCGCTGCGCGGGCAGGGGCGTGGACGCGAGGGCCTGCCGGACGCCGGCCAGGAGGCCCGGTGACCACGATGACCTCCCGCACGCGCCTGATCGTCCTGCTGGCCGCCGTGGCGGTGCTGGGCTGCGTCGGGTTCGCGTCGGTGCTGCACGCCTCCAAGCGAGCCGGGGAGCGTGACCGGTCGCAGCCGGGCGGCCCGTCGATCGCTCAGGGAACGGTCACTCTCGACGGCGGTAAGCAGATGATCTTCCGCAACATGGCCTGGGGGCCGTATCGGGACGATCTGGTCTCCGTCTCCGTCACCGACCCCGGTGGGGCGCGCACCGCCGCGCCGGTGCGCTGCCTGCGGTTCTACGCCGCGGCCGGCACCGGGGTCTGCCTCGGCAAGGTGGACGGCGCCCTGGGGGAGAGCTACTACGCCGCGATCCTCGACAGCCGGTTGCGCACGCTGCGCGAGTATCCGGTCGCAGGCATCCCCTCGCGGGCGCGGGTCGCGCCGTCCGGCCACCTGGCCGCCTGGACGGTCTTCGTCGGCGGGGACTCCTACGCGGGGAGTCAGTTCTCCACGCGGACCTCCATCCTCGACCTCCGGACCTGGACGCTTACGCCCAGCCTGGAGACGTACACGATCGTCAAGGACGGCAGGCCCTACCATGCGGCCGACATGAACTTCTGGGGCGTCACCTTCGCCGACGACGAGCATTTCTACGCGACCATGGCCACGAAGGGCCAGACCCACCTCGTCCGCGGCGACGTCGCCGCACGCACGATGACCACGGTGCGGCCGAACGTCGAATGCCCGTCGCTGGCACCCGACGGGACCCGCCTCGTGTTCAAGAAGCGCGTTCCCGGCCTCAGCCCGGACGCCCCGTGGCGGCTGTACGCGCTGGACCTGCGGACCATGCGGGAGACGCCGCTGGCCGAGTCGCGCAGCGTCGACGACCAGGTGGTCTGGGCGGACGACGGCACCGTGCTGTACGGCCTGGCCGGCGACTTCGGAGACGACCTGTGGTCGGTGCCCGCCGACGGGACCGGCAGGCCGGTGAGGGTGGCCGTCGCCGCGCTCAATCCGGCGTTCGCCGGCTGACGGCGGCAGCTCCTGCTTCCGTGGCTGGAACGGCTACCGCGGCACCGGCGCCTGGTGCGTCGCCGTTACCAGGGATCTCCAGAAGCGCCGGCGGCGAGGTGCCGCCGGTATGCGGCCACCTTGTCGTTGACGAGGTCGAGACAGGCGTGCAACTGTGCGAGCTGTTCCGCGATGCGGTCCTGGTGCTCGCACAGGAGTTCAAGCCGTTCCGCCTCGTTCCCGCTGCCCTTCCGGACGAGCTCGGCCAGCCGGCTGATCGTCGCCAGAGGCATGCCGGAGGCGCGGAACTTCACGCAGTTGCCCAGCCACTCGACATCCCATTCGCTGTACAGTCGCCGGCCCTTCTCGTCACGCCGCACCTCGCCGGCCAGCAACCCCTCACGCTCATACAGCCGCAGGGTGTGCACGCTCAACCCGGTACGGCGCGCCACCTCGCCGATGCTCATACCCGTGGTTCCCATCTTTCCGATCATAGGCGGTTGACCTAGACCTCGGTCTAGCATCTAGCCTCCCCGGCATGACGGATCACACGACCACCGGCGACTTCGGTGCCGCGAGCACCGCCGATGACGTTCTGGCCGGCGCCGATCTTGGCGGCAGGACCGTGGTCGTCACGGGCGGTTACTCGGGTGTTGGGCTGGCGGCGACCCGTGCGCTCGCCAGGGCCGGCGCGCGGATCGTCGTGCCGGCCCGGCGGCCGGATGTGGCGCGGCGGGAGCTCGCCGACGTGGAAGGGGCCGAGGTCGAGTGGCTTGACCTCGCTGACCTCGGCTCCGTACGGATGTTCGCGGAGCGGTTCCGCCGCGACCACAGGGCCCTCGACATCCTGATCGCCAACGCCGCGATCATGGCCTGTCCGGAGACGCGGGTGGGGCCGGGCTGGGAGGCGCAGTTCGCCGTCAACCACCTGGGCCACTACGCGCTGACGAGCCTGCTGTGGCCCGCTCTGACGGCCGCCGGAAGGGCCCGGGTCGTCTCGGTCTCCTCCGGGTACGACCAGAACTGGGGCATTCGCTGGGACGACGTGTCATTCGAGCGCGGCTATGACAAGTGGGCCGCTTATGGTCAGTCCAAGCTCGCGAACATTCTGTTCGCCCGCCACCTCGACAAGGTCGGAAGAATGCGCGGGGTTCACGCCTTCTCGGTTTATCCCGGCTGGATCCGCACTCCTCTGCAGCGGCACCTCACGGCCGGCGAAATGGTCGCCGCCGGCTGGATCGACGCCGACGGCAACCCGGCTCCCGGTTTGTTCAGAACAGCCGAGCAGGGGGCGGCGTCCCTGGTCTGGGCCGCGACCTCACCCCTGCTCGACGAGCACGGCGGTGACTACTGCGCCGACTGCCGTATCTCGCCGAACGGCCCGCCGGACAGCGACGAGGCGGCCCGCCTGTGGGCGCTCTCGGCCCGTCTCACCGGCCTGGACGTCGCCGCTCCTGATTCGCGGCGAAACAGTTGATCTTCACCGGCGGCCCTTCGGCCTCAGGTCTGGTGCGCCGCGTACAGCCGGGGTCGTCGCCGGCGGCGAACGCCGCCGCGACGCCCTATCGGCCGGTCGATCAGTAGGCGCACTGCACCACGACGTCGTCGAGGTCGATTTCCGCGGCGTGCCAGTACGGGTTCCGCTGCACGACGGCGAACCGCAGCACGACGTCGGAGCGTTGCGCCGTCCAGCTCACCGTCTGCTGCTCCCAGCCGTGGACCCAGTCCTGGGTGATGGACTTCAGCGCGATGTACGTCCACGTGTCCGGGTCGATCACCTCAAGGTTGAACTGGGCCATCTCGCCCCACAGGTCCGTCCAGACGCCGGCGGTGCATCGTGCCCCCGGATGGACGCTCACCGGCGTGAGGTTGATGGTCCGCCCGAGCGCGCACCAGTCGCCCTTTGTGAAGGCCGACATGGCGGCCATGCCGCTCCCCGTACGCGGCGTGTTGGACGCGGCGCTGAACACGGGGCCGCTGCATCCCCCGTTCGCGGTGAACGTCCATCTGGACGCCGGATTCGTCGACGGCTCGAATCCGTCGGTGAGCTGCCAGACCCCTGCGGACGCGGGCCCCGCCGGCACGAGAACCGCCCCGACGGCGATGACCACCGCCATCAACGCACGCGATAATGCTGAACGCATGTGTGAACTCCCACGTCTCGACCCCGAAACCAAAGGAAATGCGGTCCGCGTCGAGAGGGCGCCACTCGCGACGACACCGTCATTATGGCCGCTGCCGCGAGATTTGTTGACCCTGGATTTTCTTTCTCGCGAGCCAGGGGCGCACCCTTATCGAAACACCTCGGAGGGCCCGGGAATCGACGATTTCCACGCAGTCACGGCACGATTCGGGAAGGTCTTCCGCGTCCGGATCAACATCGGACGAGTGCCACTACGGGCGGACCGCGGACCACCGTGTTCGGTGACGACGCCTACCCGGATCTGTGGCAGAAGGCGGCGGCCGTCGCCTTCCTGGAGGACAACGGGGAGGTCCTGGAGTATCGGGACGTGGACGCGGCCGAAAGGCTGGTCATCGCCGTGACGACGGGAGAGATGGAAGACATCCCCGACCTGGCGCGGCGAAGCCGGACACGACGCGTCGCACGGCCGCCTTGTCCGGCGTCGTGGCCGCGAACCCCGGGTCCGCTGACAGCACCACCAGCCCGGCGGCCGCCGCAAGGGCCGGCCACCGTCTCCTGCTCTTCCTCACAACGCGCTCCCGTCGTCTCGTTGACGACGGCAACGCTAGGTACCGCGTCCTACTGTCACAGGACCCGAAGGACACGGCTCACCCCTGACTTTGGTCAGGCCTTCCCGAGTGCCTGCGCCGCTCGGCGCCCGGCCGGCGGCGGTGGGTCGCAGGGCCGAACTCGGGTTCGTTCCGGATTGCCGGATTTCCGGTCAGGAAGTGGCCGGACGCCTCTCTAGCGTGGGATGTCGAAGCGCCGAGAAAGGGAGCAGGCAATGAGCGTCCACGGTACGGCTCGCGTGAGCAGGCTCTCGCGGCGTGCACTCAACCGGGCACTGCTGCACCGGCAGTTCCTGGCGGAGCGCACGGGCCGCACTCCCCTTGAAGTGATCACACACTTGGTCGCGATGCAGGCGCAGGAGCCCAACTGGCCGTATGTAGGACTGTGGAGCAGGATCGCCGGGTTCGAGCACGGCCATCTGCACACGCTGCTGGAGAAGCGGGCAGTGGTCCGCTCGGCCCTGCTGCGCGGCACCCAGCACCTGACCGCGGCCGACGACTTTCGCCGGCTGCGGCCGGTGCTGCAACCGGTTTTCGACCGTACGGCCCGCGCGTCGCACTTCGCCCGAGCGGGCGCGGGTATCGACACCGATTCGCTGATCGCGGCCGGGGCGGAGATCCTGGCCGTCGGCACGCTGCCCCGGCGGGAGTTGGGCAGGCTGCTGGCGTCGCGTTACCCCGGCCGCGACGGGAGGGTCCTGGCAGGGGAGGTGGAGCTCAGGACCCCACTGGTCCACACGCCCGAGACCGGAGCATGGGGCGGCTGGGGCACCAGGAGCGCCGTCTCGGTGACCCGCGCCGAGGAATGGCTCGGCGCCTCCATGGAACCCGCCCCCGCCGAGGATCTCGTACGCCGCTACCTGGCGGCGTTCGGGCCCGCGGGGGTCATGGATGTGCAGGCGTGGTCGGGACTGACCCGGCTGCGCGAGGTGATTCACGAGATGCGCGGTGAGCTGCGCGAGTATCGTGACACCGAGGGAAGGGAACTTTTCGATCTGGCGTCCTCACAGGAGTTGCCCGATCCTGACACGCCTGTACCTGTGCGGTTCCTGCCCGCCTACGACAACGTGTTGCTCGGTCACGCCGACCGGGCCCGGGTGATCGGCGACGCCGACCGCAAGCGGGTGATGCCGGGCAGAGCGGTGGTGCTGCCGACCTTCCTCGTGGACGGATTCGTCCACGGCACCTGGTCACTCAAGGGCGTGTGTCTGCACATCGCTCCTTTCCGGTCACTGCCGGCGGCCGGCGTGCGCGCGGTGATGGAGGAGGCCGAACGCATGCTGCCGTTCGTGGGAGCGAGCGAGCTGTCTTACGGCGAAGCCCCATAGCGGCACCGGGCTCCACGTCGCCGGCCGGCGCGCACCTGGTCGTCCCTCGGCGGAGACGCCCTGACACGCGTCAGGACATCTCCGCCGAGGATGTCCGCCCAGGATCAGACTCCGGGGCGCACGGCGGTGACGAAGCTGCTCCTCCAGTAGCCCTTGAATCTGTCGATGCTGACCACCGCGCCGGAATGGGGGGCGGCGATCACCCTCTTGTGTCCCAGGTACATGCCCACGTGGCCGCCGCCGTTGGTGAAGATGAGGTCGCCAGGCTTGAGGTGCGCCAGGGAGACCTTCTTCCTCACCGCGTTGAGCATGGACCACGTCGTGCGCGGGAGCCTGACGCCGGCCTTGCGCCAGGCGAACTGGACCAGCCCGGAGCAGTCGAACGCCCGTGGCCCCGTGGCACCCCACACATAGGGATCGCCGAGGTGTCTTTTCGCCACGGTGATGGCGCGCTGGGCCTTCTCCTGCTGGAGGGCGGACTTGGTGAGCTTCTTGTCCGCGGAGGCCTCCTCCGTGGGTGCCATGGGAGCCGCGCCGATGTACGGGACGGCCCCGGCAACGGGAGGTGGTGCGACGGGCTGGAGTGGGATGACCGTCAGGGCCGGGGGTGGGGCTGTCACCGTCCCGGAAGCGGCGGCCGCGGGCAGTGCGCTGAAGGCCCCTACGGAGGCGGTGAGCGCGACGCTACTCAAAGTGACGCAGGCAGCGCGGAGCAGAGTGGTGGAGTTGGCAGACAGGGGGAACTCTCCTAGGGTCTTCCGCTTGCGCCTACCGGGTTAGCTGACGGATTCGGGCGGGGAAGTCGCCCTACGGCGCATGGCGCGCCGATTCACCCCAGACCTTCGTCGAAGGTCGCTGGTTCCCCGGTTCCGTGCCTCCTTGCTGCACGGATTCGGCAGGTCACCGACGCTCCAGGGGGGCGGAGAGGGCAGAGCGGCGGTGACAGTTGGATGTTGGCTTTCGAACGCGGCCTGGCCGGGTTCGCAATGGCGGTGCCACGGTGACGCCGCCGTAGGGCAAGGAAACTACCAAGCAGTCCCATATTGCCGCAAAGGGGACAAAAGGCATAAAGATCGCATAAAGCGGATCAAAAACATGAAACCGCAGGTCAGGGTGCCTGTAGTCGGCGAATGTGATGCGCGTCACAGGGGGCGGTTCGGCGTCCGGCGGGCCTGCCGGCGTCTACTGGATCTCCGCCTTGGTCCTGGCGTACGCGGTGATCGCGGCCTTCTATGTCCACCGAGCTCGTACTTATGGGGTGGGCGCCCGCATCCTGCCGTATGTCGGCGCCTCGCTGAGCTGCGCAGGGACCGATTGCCGTGAGTGGCGCCTCCCCCTTTCAGGGAAGCCACTCCTGAAGTCCCTCCAGATGCCCGAGCTCCGACTCGATGCGCTGCCTGTCGCTGGAGGTGAGTTCCAGACCGCGCAGATCGGAGATCCACGGATCGGTCGGCTCGCCGAGGACCATGGCCAGGTCGATGAGGTGGCACAGACCGATGGCCCGCTCGACCGCGAGGGCATCCGCGCCATGCCTGCGCACCCCGGATTTGAGCGCGCGGAAAGCCTGCAGGTCGTCGAGTTTGAACTCGCGCAGAATCCGGGCGTTGTCGAGCGCCTTGGCCAGGCCTGTCAGCTTCTTCGAGCCGCCGTACTCCAGGTCGGCCGGCTCGTCACGCTGGATGAATATGATCGAGTTCCCGGACGGGTCGATCAGCGTGAACCGGGACGCGCCCGTCCGGTAGCGGGTGATCCGCGGCAGGCCTGAGCTCAGCACCTTGCCGTAAACCCGGCGCATCGCCGCGACGATCGCCGCGTGATACGGCGCCACGGCGTCGACCATGACCAGGCAGCCTCCGGACTCCTCCCGGGCCGGATCCAGCCCTTTGGGCGCCGGGCCGAAGTGCAGTTGGAATCCGCTCCATCGCAGCGCCAGATACACATAGGGCTTGCTCTGCCTGTAGGTCGCCTCGAACCCCAGCGCTTCGTAGAACGCCAAGGTCTCCTCCACCGACGCGCACGGCATCAGCGGCACCGTCGTCTCGTTCGGCCGGACCGCAATCTCACTCACGGCATCCCACCTTCCAAGTCGTCCGGCGATGCTCGCACCCCGCGGCGAACCCCGCACATGGATCGTGCCAACCCCATGGGGGCACGGCTTGTGCCGGCGGGCGCCGTCTTCAGGCCGCGGTCCTGCCGAGAAAGCCGGCGATGCGAGCGTTGATCTCGGCGGCCTCGTGCCATGGCATCGCGTGATGGGACACACCCGGTATCACCGCGATCTCCGCGTGCGGCATGACGCGCCTGACGGCGGATGCGACGCGATGAGGGACGTGAGCCCTGCTGCGTCCGGCGAGGAGCACCAGAGCCGGCGTCGGGAGCGCACGCAACAGGTCTGGCCTCGGACGTTTCCCGGTGACGACTCTCGCGCCGGGGAACTGCGCGGCCAGCTCGTACAGCCGCAGCCAAGCCGGGTCGGCATGAGCGCCGTCGGTCTCCCACCTCAGGAAAGCTCGCGCGCGCGAGGGGGTCGGCGTGATGAGGGTCGGCAGCGCGCGCAGCAGATACCCGGCCCGGAACCCCGCGAAGCACTGCGTCGGATCGAGGAGCACGAGCTGCCGGACCCGCTGGGGCGCATGGACGCCGTACGTCAGGGCGATCCATCCACCGTAGGAGTGACCGCAGACGGCGGCGCTCCCGAGCCCGAGCCCGTCGAGCACCCCGTCCAGCCAGCCGAGTAAGTCGCGGACGGTCCGGGGAGGCCGCTCTCCCCGGACGCTCCGTCCAGGCTCGCCGATGCGGTCCACGGCGTACAACCGATGCCGGCGCGCGAGCTCGGCGGCGTTGGCGAACCACGTCGCCGCCGTGGTGCCACCGCCGTGCAGCAGGATCAACGGCGGACCGTCCGCGGGCCCGCACACGTTCACCCGCGTCGTGCCGTACGCCGACGGCAGGTCGACCGTCTCGACCTGGACCGGCCAGCGCTCCAGGACCGCGTCGTAGGCCGCGAGGAAGGCCGTGCTGTATCCGCCGTCAGCCATGGTTCACCCCCGTAATCTCTCGCTCAGCAAGTATCTCGCCCAGCGAGATAAATTGATACTATGGGAGCGAGGCGCGTGAGGAAAGGCGGCGGACGACGTGGACGAGCAGGACACCGGGATGAAGGTGGTGCACCTGCTGAGGGCCATCACCGTGGAGCTCGATCGAATCGGCGAGAGGTTCGCCGGCCTGCACGCTCTTCATCCAACCGATGTGCGTGCGCTCATCTGCCTCCTGGACGCCGCCCGCGCGGGCCTGCCGGCCACCCCCGGAATGCTGGGGGCGCGACTCGGCCTCAACTCGGCGGGCACGACAGCGGTGATCGACCGGCTGGAGAGACTCGGCCATGTGCGCCGTGAGCGCGACAGCGGCGACCGCCGGCGTGTGTTGCTGACGGTCGAAGAGAGCGCCGTCGCGCTCGGATGGAGCTTCTTCGGGCCGCTCATCCACGAGATCGTCACGATCATGGGGCGCTTCGACGAGGCGGACCAGGCGATCATCGAGCGCTTCCTCAACGACGTCCACGAGGCCGTCGCCCAGGGGCCGGCCGGCCCGGAGGAGCGCCCGCACCCGGCCGCGAGCGCCTCCGTCGTTCACGTTCATCCGGAATCCCCTCCCGTTTGATCGGGAGGCATCGACAGCGGTTGGCGCGAGGTCGCCGAGCCCCTCCCTGAACGGGTGCGTGAGAGGTCACCTGAGCAGCGGGCAGTATCGTCCCTCTTCAGCGAGGTGCGAGTCGCCCGCTATGGGGGAACGGGGGAGACGGCCATGCACATCACCGCTGATCGGATGGCGGCGGCGTACTTCGACGCCGTCAAGGTCCTCTGCGGGGTGACGCCGATGGGCTGGTACGCCGAGCGGGGCACCGCCCGCGCGGCGGTGACCCACGCGAGAGCCGCGTCGTTGAACGTGGCCTACGACACGGCTCCGGAGCCGGATCTCGGATCGCTCGACGAGATGGCGGCCGAGGTCGGCAGGCGGGTCGCGCCATGGTCGATCATGGTGCGTGGCGAGGCGGGCGACGAGGTCGCCGGCCTCGCGGCCCGGCACGGGCTGGTCGAACGCGAGGAGTTGTCGTTGCTGGCCTGCGCCGCGGGCGACATCGTGTTCCGGGGCGACGCGGTCCAGCGGAAGCTGGTGCGTCAGGTCGGCGCGGCGGCGAGCGACCTCTACACCGAGGTTCTCACCCAGGGCTTTGAAGCTCCCGAAGGTGCCTTCGGCTCGTTGATGGGCGGTGGTGTGCTCGACGCCGACGCCATCACCGGGTATCTGGCCGAGGAGTCCGGCCGGCCCGCCGGCACCGGGCTCGGGATGCGGACCTCCGGTGTGGTCGGCGTGTTCAACATCGCCGTCGTTCCGGCCGTACGGGGTCGTGGGTTGGGCCGGGCGATCACCGAGACCGTGCTGCTGGACGCCGTCGCGGCCGGAGCCGAGGCGGCCTACCTGCACACCAGCGCGATGGGCCGGCCGCTCTACGAGTCGATGGGCTTTCGCCTCGTGGAGAAGTGGACGGCCTTCGAAGCACGGTGACGGACGCCGCCGGTGCTCACCGATCTCGATAGAGGCGGGGTCGCCGCTTCAAAGCGGCGGACCTACCCGACCGTGCCACATCTGTAGGAGAGGATCCATGAACTTCAGTGAGACCGTGCGCTCGGCCTTCCGGCGTGGTGAGAGCGACGTCGTGGTGCGCATGAGCGAGGCCGAGATCGAGCGGGCCCGGGCGGTCGGCGACCCGGCGGGCGAGGTGGAGGCCCGGTACAGCCTGGCCCGGGTCGCCATCCGCGACGGTGACCTGCCGGGTGGGGAGGCCCAGGCCCAGGAGGCGCTCGCGGTCGCACTGCGCTCCGGTGACCGCAGCCTTGAGGAACGGCCGAGGCACGTGCTGGCCGCCGTGGCGCGCATGTCGGGCGACCTGCTCCACGCTCGGGATCTGTACCGGGAGAGCATCGCCCTCAACGAGGCGCTCGGCCGCCCCGAGACGGTCAACTCCGAGTATCACAACCTCGCGTTCTGCGAGCTGGGCCTGGGCGATCTCGACGTGGCGAGGACGCTGTTCGCCGAGGGCCGTGAGCGGGTCTTCGGCAACGGCTGGGCCGGCTTCGTGCCGTACGTCTGCGTGGCGGGCGCCGCGCTCTCCTCGGCCGAGGGTGATCACGCGCGGGCGGCGCGGCTGACCGGAGTCGCGGATGCCGCGTTCGCGTCGCTCGGCCAGGTGCCGGATCCCGACGACGCGGCCGACCTCGCCAAGGTTCGCGCCGCCGCCGTCGAGGCGCTCGGCCCGGCCGCCTTCCAGGAGGAGTACGCCCGAGGCCGGCTCCTCGACCCGCGCGCGGCATTCGCCGACGATCGACGGCGATAGACACCGACGCGACAGCCTGCCGACTGGCCGGGAGACCCTCGCGTCCGGCGATGACGCCTGTCCGGACCGGAGGGAGTAGGTGGCGGCCCCCACGCTTCACGGTGACGCGGGAAGGGCCTGGTCGCCGGGGTCCGTGTCGATGGAGTCCGTGTCGTCGGCAGGGGCCGTTCTGTCTGCCCGCTGGAGGAGCAGGGTGACGAAGCCGAGGATCCCGCGGTAGCCGTGCAGCCACATGTCGCGGTGCTCCAGGGCGGCCGCGCGGACCGCGTCGGCGTCCGGCCCGGGGTTCTCATTGGCCCAGCGCAGAAGCGTCCCCGTCCAGGACCATTCGTACTCGTCCCATTCCGACAGATCGCTGGTGTACGCGTAGACCGTGTCGAACCCGGCGGACTCGGCTGCGGCGACGGTGCCCGGCAGGTCGAGGTACTCCGACGGCTCGGCCCCCAGCAGGGTGAGCGCCTCCGGCGTCGGCTCCCGCTCCCAGAACCCCTCGCCGATCAATGCCAGCCCGTTCGGCCGCAGGTAGCGCCGTACGCGGTCGACGGTGGGGCCGAGGCCGCCGAACGCGTGCGTGGCCCCGACGCAGAGGACCAGGTCGTATCGCTCGGCCACAGGGAAGTCGGCGGCCGGCCGTTCATGCAGCCGGATGCGCTCCCAGGCCCCCTGCGTCTCCGCGTACCCCTCGGCCGCCTTGAGCGCGTCGGCCGAGATGTCGACGCCGTCGGCGGTCGCGTCCTCGTAGAGCGCCAGCGCACGCAGCGTCCAGGCGGCCTCTCCGCAGCCGAGATCGAGGATCCTCGCCCCCTCGGGCAGCCGGGCCCGGCGCAGCAGCCGGGTCACGTGCGCGCCGGAGACCGGGGCGGCGATGGGATGATCACGATGAGCGAGATGGCTGATGAACTGGCGATCCATGGAACCGATTGTCCCGTCTCCCATGGACCGCGCCGGTCGTCGAGCGCGGACCGGCGCGGCGGTCCCTCGATCGGTTGGTCACCGTGTGCGCCAGAACGTGCCGTTGGCCGAGGGGTCGTCGGGGTCGCCCTGCGGCACGGTGAAGCCCGCGCCCCACACCGTCGCCGTCCCGGGCCTGCGCGCGATCGAGGACAGGACGGCGTCCGTGCCAGCCTTCCGGGGGAGCGGGGTGCTCTTCCACGTCGAGCCCGTGACGTTCCACAGCGTGGCGTTCCAGCCGCCCTGCACGACCCACACGCCGCCCTTGCCGTCGGGCTCCACCTCTGTGTACGGCTGGGCGTTGGCGTCGCCGATCGAGGCGGTCCACGAACGGCCGTTCCAGCGCATCACCAGGGTGCGGTTGAAGGTCACATCGTCGCCCTCGTCGTTGGCGCCTTCCCACGTGACGCCGCCGACGGCCCACACGTTCTTCGGGCCAAGCACGGCGATGTCCTGGACGGCCGCCTCGGCGTCGCGGGCGGGGAGGGTGAGCTTGGGCGTGGACAGGAGCTTCCAGGACCTGCCGTTCCACCGCATGACCGCGGGACGGCTGCCCTTGGCCCCCGCCGCCCAGACCTCACCGGCCTTGTACGCGTCGACGGCGGCGGCGTGGGCCGGCAGCGCGACGCTCTTCCAGGAGGACCCGTTCCAGTGCCTCGCCGAGGCGGAGGACTGGGCGACCGCCCAGATGTCCTTCGCGGCCGTCCCGTCGGCGTCCGTCGCGAAGAATCCGCTGCCCAGCGACTTGGTGGTCCACGCGTGGCCGTTCCACCGCGCGGCCCTGCCCCCGCCGAAGACCCACACGTTGTTGCCCGAGGTGGCCGTCACGGCCGTCAGCTCGTACGGCGGACTGTTCGGGATCACCTTCCACGACCCGCCGGTGAACGACTGGACCAGGCCCCGCTGCTTTCCGTCCACGACCCGGTGACCGGCCGCCCACACCGACCCGTTTCCGAGGACCGTCACATCGCCCAGAACGTCGTCCCGGGGGAGCGTGTTCACCCTGACCAGCTTCCACGCCGGCGCGGCCTCCTCGGCCCGGTGGCTCTCGTGCTGAACGGCGCCGGATGCCGGCGCAGCCGGCACGCACGCCAGCCCGAGCATCGCCACCCCGGAGATTGAGACGAATACGGTGCGCATGATGCCTCCCTTTCGTTCACTGGTACGACGCGTGCTGGAGAACATTCGTTCACGGAAAGACGGGTTCGGTGTCTCCCTCCGGAGGGCCGCGACGATGTGCGCGGCCCCTGTGCGCGGCCACTGTGCGCGGGTCGACGCCCGCCGATGCACCCATAGCGCTCGGATCCACTCGACGCCGGCCGGTGCGCCTGGCACGCCGGTGTCTGTGCGTGCATCAACCGATCGGCTGGTTTTCCGGCCAGCCTCATCCGGGGAAGATCGTGGCCGGCAGGCCGATTCCCCGCAGGCGCAGGCGAAAGATGCTTGTGCCATGGCAGTCATCGAAGTCACCGACCTCCGCAAGAGGTACGCGGATCTGACCGTTCTCGACGGGGTGTCCTTCTCCGTGGAGGAAGGCGAGATCTTCGGCATTCTCGGGCCCAACGGCACCGGCAAGACCACAACCGTGGAGTGTGTGGAGGGGCTGCGGCAGCCCGACGGCGGATCGATCAGGGTGCTCGGGCTGGACCCGGCCAAGGATGGGCGCGAGCTGCGCGAGCAGATCGGGGTGCAGCTCCAGCACACGCAGTTGCCGGAGAACATCAAGGTCTGGGAGGCGCTCGACCTCTATGCCTCCTTCTACGCCGGCCCGCGCGACTGGCGACAACTCCTGGACGAGTGGGGGCTGGGCGACAAGCGCGATGTCCGCTTCGGGAAGTTGTCCGGTGGTCAGAAGCAGCGGCTGTTCATCGCGCTGGCACTGGTGGGCAAGCCGCGGGTGGCCTTTCTCGACGAGCTCACCACCGGGCTTGACCCGCAGGCTCGCCGTACCACCTGGGAGCTGATCAAGCGGGTCCGCGCGAGTGGCGTGACGGTGGTCCTGGTCAGCCATTTCATGGACGAGGTGGAGGAGCTCTGCGACCGGGTCGCCGTCTTCGACCACGGCACAATCGTCGCGATCGACACTCCGGCCGGGCTGATCGACGGGATCGACGCCGAGCACCAGATGAGGTTCACGCTGATGAGCGGGGACCTGGTCGAGCTGGGTGAGCTGCCCGGGGTGACCACGGTGAGCAGGGACGGAAACCGGGTGGTCGTCACAGGAAAGGGTGATTTCGCCACGGTTGTCGTCGCGCAGCTCGCCCGGCATCACATCCTGGTCGGTGATCTGCGGATCGACAAGCGCACTCTCGACGACGCGTTCCTCGCTCTCACCGGCCGCTCGTTCACTTCCAGCTGACGGAGACCACACCATGACCGCGCTTGCCAAACTCACCTCTGTAGAACTGAAGCTGCTCGTCAGGGAGCCCGGGTCGGTGTTCACGGTCCTCATCCCGCTGTTCATCCTGGTGGTCTTCGGAAGCTCCATCGAGCCGGGTGACACCGTGCTCCTGCCGATGGCGCTGGCGATCGCCGTAGGGCTCGTGGGGCTGTACATGCTGCCCACCACCCTGGCCACCTACCGGGAAAGGGGCATATTGCGCAGGCTCTCGACCACGCCTCTACGTCCGGTGAACATGCTGGTGGTGCAGCTGATCCTCCAGTCGGTCCTCGTGGTGGTCACCTGTGGCCTGCTGCTGGCCGTCGCGGGCACCGTACTGGGCGCTCACCTGCCCTCCCGGGGGTTGCTGATCGCGGTGACCCTCCTGCTGGGCACGGCCGCGATGTTCGCCATCGGGCTGCTCATCGCGGCCCTGGCGCGGAACGGGCGGGCGGCCAACGGGGTGGGTGTCCTGCTGTACTTCCCGATGGCCTTCCTCGCCGGGCTGATGCAGCCGGCGGATCAAATGCCGGTTATCTTGGCCCGCGTCGGCGAATACACCCCTCTGGGTGCTTTCCGGCAGAGCTTGCAGGACGTCTGGGCGGGTGGCGTCCCTGATCCGCTGCCGCTGGCGGTCATGGCCGTGTACGCGCTGGTCGTCAGCATCGCCGCCGCCAGGTTCTTCCGCTGGGAGTGAGATATGACCGGGCAGCTCGACCGGCGGGAAAGGCTTCTGGAGCGCCAGATGGCGGCTGTGCCGTACGTCCTGCTGGCGATCTCCGCGGTGCTCTCCCTCCTCGGGGATGGGCGCTCGTGGCTGACGGTCGCGCTGGCCGCGCCGGCCGCCGCCTGGATGTGGCTGGTGCCGCGAGGCGCGGTCTACGTGGCGGGGCTCGTGGTTCTCATCGGGGTGCTCTGCACGCAGGGAGTATGGTTCGCCAGTTTCTTCGGCTTCACCGGATACCTCCACTCGTGGCAGTACCTGAAAGGCAAGTGGCGGTTCGCCGGGGTCGCCGCCACGGCGGCGATCAGCGTCGCCGCCTACGGCGGCGGGCCGCCCGACCGCACCCCGTCCGCGATCTTCGCGTACCTCTTCTTCACCGCCGCCATCGTCGCCGGGGTCAGCCTGTTCAGCTTCGTCGGCGAGATCACGGCCGAGCGCAGCGCTGAACGGAAACAGATGGTGGCGCGGCTGGAGAAGGCGATGAGGGAGAACGCCGGCCTCCACGCTCAGCTGCTGGTGCAGGCGAGAGAGGCGGGTGTGCTCGACGAGCGGCAGCGCATGGCGGCGGAGATCCACGACACCCTCGCCCAAGGCCTGACCGGCATCATCACCCAGCTCCAGGCGGCACAGCAGGCCGAGGAGTGGCGGCGTCACGTGGACAATGCCGTACGGCTGGCGCGGGAGAGCCTCGCCGAGGCGCGGCGCTCGGTGCACGCGGTCGGGCCCGGCCAGTTGGAGGCGGCGCCGCTGCCTGAGGCGCTGCGGGAGGTCGTGGGCCGATGGGGTGAGATCAACGGGGTGCGTGCTGATTTCACCACCACTGGTACGGTCCGGCCCATGCACCCCGAGGTGGAGGAGACATTGCTCCGCACGACACAGGAGGCCCTTGCCAACACGGCCAAGCACGCCGGTGCATCCCGAGTCGGCGTGACCGTGTCGTACATGGAGGATGTGGTCACTTTGGACGTGCGCGACGACGGCGCCGGATTCGATCCCGAGCGCGTCCGGGGCGGCGGTGGTTTCGGCCTGACGTCGATGCGCAAGCGCGTCAGCCGTCTGGCGGGCACCTTGGAGATCGAGTCGGAGCCCGGCGGCGGCACCGCGATCTCCGCGAGCGTGCCCGCCGTCGCATGGGAGGGCGGACGTGTCTGAGGTGCCCATCCGGTTGCTGATAGCCGACGATCACCCCATCGTCCGCGACGGCATCCGCGGCATGTTCGCCGGCGCTCCGGACTTCGTGGTGCTCGGTGAAGCCGGAGACGGCGCACAGGCGGTCGAGCTCGCACGGGCGCTGAACCCGGACGTGATCCTCATGGACCTCCGCATGCCGAGGATGGACGGCGTCACGGCGATCAAGGAGCTCGCCAGGCTGGAGATCACGGCACGCGTGCTGGTCCTCACCACCTACGACACCGACAAGGACGTCCTGCCCGCCATCGAAGCCGGGGCCACCGGCTATCTCCTCAAGGACACCCAGCGCGACGATCTCATCCGGGCCGTCCGTACGGCGGCGCGGGGCGAAGCCGTCCTTTCGCCCTCGGTCGCCACCCGCCTCCTGGGGCAGGTGCGTGCTCCAGCCGACCCGCTGAGCGCGCGGGAGCTTGAGGTCCTGGACCTCATCGCTCAGGGCACCACCAACCGCGAAGTGGCCGCACGCCTGTTCATCAGCGAGGCCACGGTGAAGAGTCACCTGCTGCACATCTACACGAAACTCGGCGTCAACGACCGCGCGGCCGCCGTCGCCGTCGCCTTCCGGCGCGGGCTGCTCGACGTGGAGAACGACTGACCCGCTGGGCATACGGTGGGGACCGATGGACGAGAAGCACACGGAGATCGCGCGGCCATGGAGCCGTCACCGGCGCAGCGGGGGGACGCCCGGGCATGTCCCGGCCGGTCGGCCACAGGCCGGGCTCATCGGCCTGTCACGCGGCAGGCGGCTGGTCGCCTCGCTCGTCGGCCTGGCCGTCCTGGCGTCTGGCTGCGCCGGCTCGCAGGGCGCCGGCTCGCAGGGTGCCGCCTCGCAAGGCGCGGGCTCACAGGATGCCGCCTCGCCGGCCGCGTCCCGCCAGGCGGCGACGCGGCCGGATTCCGGGCAGCCGGCGAAGGACTCCTCAGGTCAGGCCCCCGTCCTGCCCGCTCCGGACGCCGCGATCCCCACCGATCCGTCGCGCCTGGCCGATTCGCTGGCCGGCACCGTGGCGGACCTTCGGCGCGCCACGGACGACTGGACGCGCGATGGAGACCCCGCCGGAGGACAGGCTCCCGAGCCCGTGGTGCTGCTGGCCCTGCGCGAGCAGCGCGTCTACAGGTATCTGGCCCGCGAGCCGAAGGTCGCGTCCCGCACGTACGCCAGGCTGCCGAAGACCCTGGCCGCGCGGGCGAAGGACAACGTGACAGCCATCCGCAACCTGCTCTCCCTCGCCCGGCCGATCAAGGGGGCGGCCAGGTTCCGCGTCCAGGCGCCGAAACCGGCCGGCGTGCTGCTCGGCGACCTCCGGAGGGCCGAGCGCCGGTTCGGCGTCGAGTGGGAGGTGCTCGCTGCGGTGATGTTCGTCGAGACGAAGTTCGGCCGGGTGAGGTCGCCGAGCTACACGGGCGCCAAGGGCCCCATGCAGTTCATGCCGGGGACGTGGAAGGCGTACGGCATGGGCGGCGACATCCAGGACACCGGGGACGCGCTGCTCGCGGCGGCCAACTACCTGCACGCGACCGGAGCGCCGCGCGACTACCGGCGCGCGCTGTACGCCTACAACCACTCCCAGGCGTACGTCGACGCGGTGCTGCTGCACGCGCGGCAGATGAAGCAGGACATCAGGAACTACTACGACTACTACAACTGGCAGGTGTACGTCATCACGACCCGTGGCGATCGGCGTCTCACCGGGCCGGGCCTGTGACGGCGAGGGCGGCTGCGGTCTCCGGGACGGCCCGCCCCACTGGGCGGGGCGGGCCGATTTCAGGCGGTGGCCGATTTCACTGAGTGAGCGCGGCTACTGAGCGGCCTTGTCGGGACGCTCGGTGATGCGGATGGCGTTGACGATGGCGTCGCCGGTCCGCGGGGTGAACCTCACGTCGAGCCGCCCGTCGGTGACCTTCACCGTGTACTGGCGGCTGACCGCGGTGTTCTGCCCGGCCGTCTTGGCGACGTCCAGCGTCTGGACCAGGAGCCGGCCTTCGGCGCTGACGTCGAAGACCCGCTTGCCCGGCGCCTTGTGCCGGGTCTCGGCGAAGCCCAGCTCGATGGTGTAGACGCCGTCGGGCACGTTGTCGAACCGGTACTCGCGCATGCCCTCGCGGGCGCTCCGGTAGAGCGCCTGCTCGGTGGTGCCCGCGACCGGCTCGGTGGACGTGCTCGCCTGGCTGTCGCCGCCCATGTAGCCGTAGCCGCCGGGGGTGAACTTGCGGTCGGCCGCCCAGGTGTCGCCGGCCGCGTCGACCACCTTCTTGGTGCCACCGGCCTCGACGGCGACCTGGAGCTTGGGCACCACGACGGACACGGTGATCGGGAACTCCGGGTTGCGGCCGCTCGCCGAGCGCACGATCATCGTGCCGGTGCGGACGGTGCCGGCCCGGACACCCGCGCTGGACGCGGTGACCTCGAGCGTCACGGACTTGCCCGCCGCGATCTGCCCGCCGGCCGGAGCCACGCTCAGCCAGCTCTGGCCGGGGACGGCCTCGACGGTGTACGTCGTGTCGTCCCCGAGGTTGGACAGGACGACCGTGGCCTTCCTCGTGGAGGACGCCGGCATCACGAGCGTGACCTCGCCGGTCGACGCCGTCACCCGTCCGGTGGCCAGTGCGGTGTCGAGCGTGTTGCGCGCACCGGCCGTGATGGTGACCTCCTTGGTGGTGGTGCCGTAGTGGTCCGCCGAGACCTCCACTGTGTAGTCGCCGGCGAGGACCTGCCCGGAGAAGGTGCCGTCGGCGCCGGTGGTGAGGGCGGCCACGTCGCCCACCTTCACCGTCGCGCCCGCCAGGGGCTCGCCGTCGTTGGCGTCGGTGACGGTGCCGGTCACCAGCCCGTGTCCCCGGGCGGCGAAGGCCAGGCTCTGGCCGTCGGCGATGGCGGCGGTGTTGAAGGAGTACTGCAGCGCGGTCGTGCCGTCGGCGTTCTCGATGCCGACCGTGGCGCCCGTGCCCGCCTCGTGGGCGGTGTCGATCCCCCGGTAGCGGTATCCGATGGAGCCGTCCTCGCCGAGCAGCGCCTCGAACGAGAAGTGCTCGTCGGTGTTGTAGAACTGCACGTTGCGCCATTCGACGACGAAGGTGCGGTTCGGCGCGGTCCCGACGGTGGCGGTGTAGACCCCGCTTCCGTCCCAGATCGCCAGGTCGTCCCAGTACGGATAGATGCCCGCGTTGGGATCGTCGCCCGTGGGCAGGGCCTCGTTGCTCGCGAATCCGTAGTGGTTGGCGCCGAAGCTCATGAACCCGTTGGTGGCGATCGACCCGGTGGTGTAGGACGAGCCGTAGAACGGGAAGGCGAACGGCAGTGTGATCATCTGGGACTCGTCGTCGCCGGAGAGCGGCTGGAGGGTGGTGCCCTCGACGTACGGCTCGGTGCCGCTCCTGCAGGTGTAGCCGAAGGAGTCGGTGTGGCTCACCAGCTCGATGTCGTTGGTCATGTCACCGCCCACCGTGACGGGCACGGTGGCGTCCTGCGTGCACAGCGAGGACGCCGTGACGTTCAGGTCGTAGGTCTGGTGGGGCAGCTGAAGCCGGTACCGGCCCTGGGCGTCGGTCACCGCGCGAGCCGGCGTGCCCGCCGCGCTCACCGTGGCGCCCGCCTCGGGCAGGCCCACGGTGGTGACCGTTCCCGACACTGTGCTCATGGCCTGCGCCGTCAAGGACAGGTCCTTGGTGGCCGTCTGGCCGGTGGTGACGGTGACGGTCGCGGTGGCGTCGTCGTAGGCGAACTTCTTGACGGTGATCTGGTAGTCGCCGTTCAGCAGGCGGGGCAGCGAGTACGACCCGTCCTGCGCGGTGGGCACCGTCCGGTCCAGCGGGCCGGTGATCCTGACGGTCGCGCCGGCCAGCGGTGAGCCGCCCGAGGTGACCGTTCCGGTCAACGTTCCGAGCTCACCGGCGGGGGTCGCCTTGACCGCGGCGTAGGCGTCCAGCATGCCCTCGCCCCAGACGTAGTTGTCCGCGGCGGTGCCGCCGCAGCCCGTGTCGTCGACGTCGGCCGCGGTCCCGTCGAGCAGCGCCCGCGTGTTCTCGACGTCGTTCTTGAGGTACGGGGACGCCGACCACATCAGCGCCACGGTCGCGGCGACGTGGGGGCTGGCCATCGAGGTGCCCGATTTGAGGGCGTACCCGTTGCCGGGCACCGATGAGCGGATGTCGACGCCGGGCGCCGCGATGTTCGGCTTGATCTCACCGTTCTCGCCGGCGCCGCCCGAGGAGAACGGCGCGATGTGGCCGCTGGAGTCGAACGCTCCGGCGCTGTAGCTGGCGACGTACCCGCCGGGAGTGCCGGTGGTGTCGCACCCCGGGCCCGCGTTCCCGTTCGAGAAGGCGGGGAAGATGCCCGCGGCGACCCACGCCTCGACCATGTCCTTGTACCAGAGGTCGATGCCCGTGCCGCCCCACGAGTTGTTGATGATGTCGGGCGCGAGGTCGGTGCGCGGGTTCTGGCCGTTCAGGTCGGTGGGCGCGAGGAGCCACTGCCCGGCGGCCAGCAGCGCGTAGTCCGGGCACCCGCTGGGGTCGCATCCCTTCGCCGTGATCCATTTGGCTCCGGGAGCGACGCCGATGGTGTTGGCCCCGCCGTCCCCGCCGACCATGGTGCCCATGGTGTGGGTGCCGTGGCCGCGGTCGTCGCACGGCGCGCCGGCCGGGCATGCGCCGGTGCCGTCGAACCAGTTGTAGTTGTGGTCGACGCCGCCGCCGGGCTTAGTGCCGCGATAGTGGCTGATCAGCGCGGGGTGGTCCCACTGGACGCCGGTGTCGATGCTGGCGACGACGATGCCCTCGCCGTGGTCGCCGAGCTCGTCCCACACCTTGGGGGCGTTGATGCGGTCGACGTTCCACTCGACCGAGTCGACCGTCGCCTCGGCCTTGCCCGGCGCCGGGTCCGGCAGCTGGACGACCTTGGACGGCTCGATCCGCTCCACCTCGGGAAGCTTGGCGATCTCGGCCGCCAGCTTGGCGTCGCCGGTCACCTTGACCGTGTTGACGATCCAGAACGAGGTGAAGTCGGCGTGCGCGGCCTTGAGAAGCTTGCGCAGATTCGCCTGGGAAGATGCCGCGGTCTCCGTCTTCAGCCGGTAGACCTGCTTGCCCTTCTCGGTCTTGGTCTTCGCCGCACGTGCCGTGCGCAGGTCGGCGTCGTCCTTCAGGCGTACGAAGAAGGTCGCCTTGTCGTCCTTGGAGAGGTCGGCCTGGACCACGCGATCCACCTTGTCGGATCCGGGGTCGGCCTGCGTGGCGCTGTACGCCACGCCTTGGGGGATGAGCAAAGCCAGGGCGGCGGTGGTCCCGATCAGGGCCACCAGCCGTCGGGGGGATGTGAACACACGATCTCCTTCACGGGCAGGAGAGTGCCCGCGGGGTGCAGCAAAGCGGACGCAAAGGATCTTTGCGAAGTACGGGGAGAATCATGGAGGAACCCTGCTTCAAGGCGCAATAGCGGCACAAACGATGTCAAAAGAATTAACATTCGACCGTGCGGGGTCCCTCACCTGCACATGAGCTCGTCCGCCGCGTACGGGCGAGGGGGAGCCGGAGCGCGAGCGTGCCCCGCGGCCGGAGGGCGTCCTCCCCGTGGAGGGTGCCGTTGTGGGTGCCGGGGATGGGCAAGGGGTGATGGACGCCGGCGGTGGGTGCAGGCGATGTCAGGCCGGGGCTGGCGCCTCTGCGGCGGCGGCAGGCGTCGACCCGGGCGAAGCGTTCGGAGACGCGTTCGCGCCGGACGTCCAGAGCGCCGGACGTCCAGGGCGCCGGACGTCCAGGGCGCCGGACGTCTAGAGCGCCGGGGCGCGCTCCCTCGTGACTACGCCCATGTCTCGAACACGGTTATCGACGCGTCGATGCTGCAGCCTTTGGGAAATGCCCGGTATTTGACGTTTCCGGCGCCGTCTGGAGACTGGCGGAGAATTGCGTCGCTGCACTCCTTGGACGCCCGGACGAGGGTCAGCGAATAGAGCTTTCCGCGGTCTCCGGGATCGCCGATGGGTGCGTCATGGAATGACCACGGGCCGTTCTCCGTCACGACGGGGCCCTCGCCTGCTCGATAGTAGTAACCGTCATATGGGTCGAAGTCGAACAGCCAGCCGTACTCGTCGCCGAGGCCGCACGCCGTTCCTGTGAGACGTATGCCGTCGGGCCCGGAGATCTTCTGCCCCGGCCGCGTCTTGATCTTTATCTTGGGGTGGCAGTCGGATGGTGGCGAACCGGTGACCTGGGAAGGAGTGGGGCGGGATGGCTCATCGCTGGACGTGAGGGCCGCACTGATCGCGGCGGCCGCGACGACGCCCCCCGCGCCGATCACGGCCACGACAATGGCGACAAATCCACTTCTATCCGTCTTTGTCATAACTGATTCTCCTGCGCTCGGCGGCTGAATCTCGAAGGCTGAATCTCGATGGCTGAATATGGCCTCGAATTCAGGATGTTCAGGCGCCGTCGCCGGATGGCCGGAGGTATCGATCGTTATGTCACGGTGACTATGTTCGCGGCGGAGACGATCTGTCGGTTGTGATGAACCAGGTGCCTAATAGGTAAGCGAGCGCCAGCAATTGAGTACATTCCAGACTTATGGGCGAAGTTGAGTGAAGATACGCGGCAGGCGGCTCGGTGAGGCGTGATGCGCCAGTGCCGCACCACCTGGCGAGGAGAGGGGCGCCCGAGTGCGGGACCAGCTCGGCGAACAGCCCGTCCGCGGTTGATCGGCATGCTGGAAGCGGCGCCGGGTAGCGTCGTCCTGATCGACATGAGTGTCGAGACGCATACGCGCGGGGGGACGTCGTGAAGCCGAACAGCGCGACGGAGACCGTCATCTGGCTGGCGACGGTGTTGTGCGTCGCCGCCGCGGTAATCGTCCTGCTCTTCCAGGACGGCGCCGGCAAGGCCATCGCTCCCGGATGTGCCGCCCTGGTCTTCGCCATAATCGGCGGCTCGATCAGGAGAAAGGCCTCCAGCCAGGGGCGGCGATAGGCGTCGAGCGATTACCGATACATGCGGTTAGACGCCGGCGGATCGCAGATGGCCGGTGTCGACCCGATGCCCCGCCTCCTCCAGAGCTGTGACGGCCTCCTTGGCCCTCGGCTCGGGCACGAGAACCAGATCGCCGTGGAAGGTCGAGGCGACGAACACGGGGATCGACGCGTCGGCCAACGGTCCCAGGATCGCCGTCAGCATGCCGGGAACGTCCTGGCGGTGGCCGCTCCCTCCGCCGTACAGGCCGATCCACCGTTCGCCGGAGCCTGTGGGCCAGGTCTCGCGGACGACGGTGAGGCCCTCGGGGGCGCGGACCAGCGCGACCCACTCGTCGTCTTCGGGGAACGTCGCCTGCGGCAGGTGCTCGATGGCGAACACGGACGGCACGACGCCCAGACGCCGGGCAGCGGATGAGTTCATGGAACGTGTGTACCAGAGACGCCGCGCGGCTGGTCCCGGCACCGGAGAACGGCCGACGTGGTGCCCTCAAGGGCGGCTCGGCTGCTTCGGGCGTGTGCGATCGTGTCCGCCATGGTGGAGCACGAAAGCCATGACTCCGTTCGCCGGAGCTACGACACGGTCGCCGAGAAGTACGCGGCCGGTTTCCGTGACGAGCTCACCCGCAAGCCGCTCGACCGGGCTCTGCTGGCACGCCTCATCGAGCAGACGGAGGCCGGGGCGCCGATCGCCGACCTCGGGTGCGGCCCGGGGCACGTCGCGGCCTGGCTCGCCGGGCACGGCGCGAGCGTCGTCGGCATCGATCTGTCCGCCGCCATGGTGGCCGTCGGCCGGCGGGAGCATCCGGCGGTGGAGTTCCGCGAGGGGGATCTGCTGGCGCTGCCCGCCGCGGACGGTGAGTTCGGATCGGCCGTCGCGTTCTACTCGATCATCCATCTCGCCCCCTCGGAGCTGCGGCATGCCTTCGAGGAGGCGCGCCGGGTGCTGCGTCCATCCGGTCTCCTCCTCGTCGCCTTCCACATCGGCGCGCAGGTGCGGCACATGGATGAGTGGTTCGGCCACGAGGTCGACGTCGACTTCCGCTTCTTCGAGACCTCGCATGTCGTGGGCGTGCTGGAGGACGCGGGATTCGCCGTGGAGATCCGGATGGAGCGCGCGCACCACCCGCATGAGGTCGATACGCGCCGGGCCTACCTGCTGGCCCGGCGGACCTGAACCGGCGGGCGCACGACCGGCTGCCCGCCCATCCGCCGCGACCGGCGCGCCTGTGCCGAGGCTCGCCTCGAAGACAGGCTACGGATGATCGTGGCGTGCGGAGGTCGTGGGCGGGGAGGACAGGCGGCCCTGGAGTTCGGCCGTCCCGTCGCCGGACAGTCGCGACAGGGCGGCGTCTCGGCCCGTGAGCAACAGCAGGATCGCCGCGATGGGCCCCTCGACTCGCCGGCCCCTCCCGGCGGACCAGGAGCAGTCGGTGGCGACGAGTTCCAGTCCGGTCAGCCTTCGCTGCGCCCAGAAGGGCCGTCCCATGGTCCAGACGCGCGTCGCCACGGCGGCCGCCGCCGGCGTCGGCATGGGCCGGGTTCGTCCCAGAGGGACCGCGATGTCCTGCCCGTGCACGAGAACGTCCAGGAGCGGCTCCAGGTCGGTGATGCCGGGTGCCTTCTTGCGCGACCCCACCATGCCCCGCAGCATGGCGCCGTAATTCCGTACGGGCAGCTCGGCCTGCTGGATCGCGCTGTCGTGAATCATGCGGTTCAGGTCTCCGCGGGCCTTCAGCAGCCAGTAGGCCGCTGTCAGCAGACCCGTCTGGGAAAGGGTCAGGTGGGCGGCGACGTCGCGCACGCGCCACCCGGCGCACAGGGAGGGGGTCGCCCACTCCTGGTCGGACAGTTCGTCGAAGAGGTCCGCGAGGGTGGACCGTTCGAGGTCGATCGTCTGCCATACCTCATCGCGGTTCATCTGGGTCTCCAGCCGTCGCCGCCCCGAATCTAGTATGATTCTCGAACCATATTGGTTCGAGAATCTGTCTTTCGTCAAGGGGGTCGCGTGGGCGAGGAATCCGCTCGGGAGCAGCCGAACCTCGGCCTGCTCTGCTTCTTCCCCTACCGCGCCATGGAGGCCAGAGTGATGAAGGCCCTGGCCGAGGCTGGTTTCGACGACATCACCCTCGCGCAGAGCCGGGTCTTCCAGCGGATCGGCCGGGAGGGCACGCGGGTGACCGACCTGGCGGAGCAGGCCAGGATCAGCAAGCAGACGGCCACCTTCCTCGTCGACCAGCTTGAGCGGGCCGGATACGTGGAACGGGTGCCCGACCCGACCGATGCGCGGGCCCGGCTGGTCCGGATCGCCGCTCGCGGCCACGCGGGTGTCGCGGTCGCCAGAGTGGTCGAGGCGGAGGTCGAGGCCGAGTGGATACGGCATCTCGGTAAGCGGGACGCCGGTCATCTTCGCCGCGCTCTCACCCGGCTCCGCGAGATAACCGACCCCTACCAATGACGGCCGGCGTTGGCGCCGGCCTGAACCGGCCGACAGGGCGAGCGGCGAGTGCGCGCCTGGCCGGTGGCGCCCGCCTGGCGATCGGCGAGGCGGGCGCTGCGATCACCTCAGGAGAAGGCGTCGCGGAGCTCGTCGTAGGTGAAGGTGACCTGGCTGATCCGCGACTTCGCGTCGTTGAGGAACTTCACGTAGGCCTGCTCGTAGAAGGCGGTGCCCGCGGTCAGGTCCTTGACGGGATTGGTCCCGGGTGCTTGCAGGCGATGCCGGGCGTACCAGGGGTCGATCACGTAGCAGCTGGCACCCCAGCCGGCGGTCACGTTCGCGTCGCCGGGGACGCGGTCGGCCACCGCGAATGCGTGGCCCGACTGGCCGTCGGTGTAGCGGAACAGCTCGATCCGCGTGCCCGGCGCGAGAAGGCCGAGGTTCTCGGCCAGGAAGCCGATGGCCGCGCAGGTGAACATGGTGCAGTTGCCGCCGGGGAACTTCCGGACGGATTCCGCGCCTCGCTTGAGGTAACTCAGCTTGAGGACGAGGCGGAGCTTCTCGAAGACGGGCTGGTCGAAGGCCTCGGGGCCGGCGTCCTTGCTGATCAGGTTGTTGTGCCTGGCCGTCGCCTCCCAGGTGCTCTTCTTGATGGTCGAAAGACTCGCGAACGTCGTGGCGTCGTCGATCACCTGCGGCACCCGGGGATCCGTGCCCGGCGTTCCCAGGAACCCGCTCGGGTCACCGCCTTCGGTGATGGAGGTGAACGGATTCCAGACCTGCGCGGTGCTCAGGTCGGTCTGCAGCAAGGCCGCGTTCACTCGCGTCATGACGGCGAGCTTGGTCGGCATCGGTTGAGCCATCGTCGATCTCCTCTCGGCGGGGCAGCTCAGGGTCTCACCGCGAATGGACCGTGACAATGACAGTGTCCTGGTGTGGACACATGCGGACAGCGGAATCCGCCGTACGGCTGCGCGTCGCGTTCGCGTCCGGTGGGACGCCGGGATCGGTCCGAGCGTTTGTTGTAGATAATCCGGAGTCAGACCACTTGGTACGCTGCGAGTATGACCGCCATGGCGCCCGCTCGCGGCGAGCCTGACCTGTCGTTCCTGCTGGACCACACGAGCCACGTCCTGAGAACGCAGATGGCGGCGGCGCTCGCGGAGATCGGGCTGACGGCGCGCATGCACTGCGTGCTGGTTCACGCCCTGGAGGAGGAGCGTACGCAGATCCAGCTCGCCGAGCTCGGCGACATGGACAAGACGACGATGGTCGTCACGATCGACGCCCTGGAGAAGGCGGGGCTCGCCGAGCGCCGCCCGTCCAGCACGGACCGGCGGGCCCGGATCATCGCGGTCACCGAGAAGGGCGCGGAGGTCGCGAGGCGGAGCCAGGCGATCGTCGACGGCGTCCACAGCGCGGCTCTGAATGCGCTGTCCGAGGATGAGGCCGAGGTGCTCGTGCGGGCCCTGAACCACCTGGCGGTGGGGCATCTGGCCGCTCCCGTCGAGGCGCCACAGGTGATCCGGCGGGCACGGCAGCAGGCCAAATAGGTCCGACATGGATGGTCTGTAACAAAACTATCTGTTACGGTCTCTCTTGTTCCCATCTGGACAGGAGACGACCGTGTCGCACCCCGCACCCTCCGCACAGGCGGGCCGCCGCTGGGCGGTGCTCGCCGTGCTGTCGGCCACCATGCTGATGACCATTCTCGACGGCAGCATCGTCACCGTGGCGATGCCGGCGATCCAGCGGGATCTCGGCTTCTCGCCCGCCGGCCTGAGCTGGACCGTCAACGCGTACCTCATCGCCTTCGGAGGGCTGCTGCTCCTCGCGGGCCGGCTGGGCGACCTCGCCGGACGCAAGACGATGCTCCTCGCGGGGAACGCGGTCTTCACCGTGACCTCGCTCCTGGCCGGGGCGGCGACCGGCCCCGGCACGCTGATCGCGGCCCGGTTCGGCCAGGGCGTCGGGAGCGCCATGGCCTCCTCGGTCGTGCTGGGCATCCTGGTGACGACGTTCACCGAGGCGGAGGAGCGCGCGAAGGCGATCGGCGTCTTCAGCTTCACCGGCGCCGCCGGAGCCTCGATCGGGGCGGTCCTGGGCGGAGTCCTCACCGATGCGGTCGGCTGGCACTGGATCTTCTTCATCAACCTGCCGATCGGGCTGGCCACCATCGCGCTGGCCGTCCGGGTGGTCCCGGGGGAGCGCGGGGCCGGGCTCGCCGCCGGGGCCGACGTCATCGGCGCCGTGCTGGTCACCGGCGGGCTGATGCTGGGCATCTACACCGTGGTCGAGATCGAACGGTACGGCTGGCTCGCCGCGCACACCCTCGGCCTCGGCGCCGTGTCGCTCGCTCTGCTCGGCGCCTTCGTGGCCCGGCAGGCGACTGCCCGGACCCCGCTGATGCCCCTGCGGATCTTCCGCTCCCGCAACGTGTCGGGAGCCAACGTGGTGCAGATGCTCGCCCTGTCGGCCATGTTCGCCTTCCAGGTCATCGTCGCCCTCTACATGCAGAAGGTCCTGGGCTACGGCGCGCTCGGCACCGGGCTGGCCATGCTTCCCGCGGCGGCGGCCATCGGCGGCGTGTCCCTGTTCCTCTCCGCCCGGCTCAACACCCGGTTCGGTGAGCGCGCCGTCCTGCTGGCGGGCCTGGCGCTCCTGTTCGCGGCGATGGCCTGGCTCGCCCGCGTACCGGTGCAGGGCCACTACGTCCCCGACCTCCTCCCGGTGATGCTGCTCATCGCGGGTGGTGGCCTGGTGCTTCCGGGGCTGACCTCGCTCGGCATGTCCGGCGCCAAGGCCGACGACGCGGGCCTGGCGTCGGGGTTGTTCAACACCACCCAGCAGATCGGCATGGCCGTCGGGGTCGCGGTGCTGTCCACGCTGGCCGCGTCGCGCACCGAGGGGCTGCTGTCCGCCGGGGCGAGCGACGCCGCCGCGCTGACCGGCGGCTATCGCCTGGCCTTCGGCGTCGCGGCCGCTCTGCTCGTGGCCGCCTTCGCGGTCGCGCTGCTCGTCCTGCGACAGCCTGGCGCGGCCCCCGCCGCCGATGACACGATGTCCGCCCCGGCTCACCACGAAGCCGTCTAGCGCGGCGATCAGCCGGTGAAGGCGGCGCGATGGTCGTGGGCCCAGGCGGCGAAAGTGCGGGGCGGCCTGCCCAGCACACGTTCGATGTCACCGGTCACAGTGGCGTTGCCGCCCTGCGCGATGAGGCGCGCGCCGTTGACGGCGGTCTCGATGAAGGCGGGGTCCAGTCCGGCGGCGCTCAGCTGGTCGCGGTAGTCATCCAGGGGCATGTCGACGGTCTCGACGGTGCGGCCGAGGGCGCGGCCCAGCTGCTCGGCCATGTCAGGGACGCTCAGCGGTTCCGGACCGGTCAAGGTGTAGACGTGCCCGTCGTGGCCGGGCGAGGTCAGCGTCCGCGCCGCCACCTCGGCCACGTCCGTGGGGTGAACGACGCCTTGGGCGCCCGTTCCCATCGGGTTCGGGATCGGCGCGCCGGCCCGGATCGCCGCAGCCCAGCGCAGGGCATTGGAGGCGAAGCTGGAGGGCCGTAACACCGTCCAGGCCAAGCCGCTGGACCGCACCGCCCGCTCTCCCGGAAGGTGCCAGTCCCCGACCTTGACGTCGGATCCGCCGCCCGTGCCGATCGCCGAGAGCTTGACCGTCTTCCGTACGCCGGCCGAACGCGCCGCCGCGAGCATCGCCTGGTCGTGCTGAATCACCCACGGCCCCGGCGCGCTGAGCATGAACACGGCCTCAGCTCCCTCCGCCGCGGCCACCAGCGATTCTGTATCGGCGAAGTCTGCCCGTACGACCTCGACTCCGGAGGGAAACGACGCGGCGGTCTTCGCGGGATTCCGCGTCATCGCGCGCACCCGTTCCCCGCCGGCCGCCAGCAGCCGGACCACCTCTCGGCCGATGGTGCCGGTGGCACCCGTAACAAGGATCATGAAGTCCAGGCTGGCAGCGCCCGGCCGCCGCCTATAGGAAAAATCGGCACGTCCGCCAGTAATGTGTGGTCATGACCGCTGGGACCCCGCCCGTGCTGATCGAGAAGATCCACGACCTGAGCGGTGCGACCGGCGACGAACTCGTCCATGTGCCGGACACCGCCACCGCCCTGGTGTTCCGCACGACGGCGGCCGGTCACAGCGACCTACTCGTGGTCGGCCCCCGCACCCGGGCCTCCTATCACGCCGGCAAGGACCTGCCGGTCTGCCTCAAGATCCGGCTGACGCCAGGCACCGCCCGGCCTCTGCTGGGTCTGCCGATCAGCGAGCTGGTGGATCGGGTGACGCCGCTCGCCGACCTGTGGGGCGACTCGGCGGTCCGCCTTGAGCGGCGGCTGGCCGACCTCGACGGTGACTGCGATCTCATCCTCAAGCACCTCGGAACGGCTCTGCAAGCCCGCATCGGCATGCTGCCACGCGACGATCTGGCCTGTGGTCGCCTCGTCCGTACCGCCGCCACGGCGTTGTCGGCCCGGCGGCCGGCGCGCCTGCCCGACCTCGCGCGCCGTCTGGCCGTCAGCGAACGCCACCTGCGGCACCTGCTGACCGAGGGTACCGGGCTGCCGCCCAAGTCCTTCGCCCGCACCGCCCGCCTTCGCCACGCGCTCACCTGCGGCCGGGCCCGCTCCGCACGACTGGCACAACTCGCCGCGATGGCCGGCTACTACGACCAGTCCCACATGACCGCCGAGTTCCGCAGCATGATGGGCGTGTCTCCCGGAGCGTTCTTCGCGGGCAGACTCCCGGCGCTCCAACCCTGCTGAGCGGAGCGCGGGAGGCCGGGAGGTGAGTAGGGGGGTACTCTACTGCGCCGCCTCCGATCCGCATGACCATCAGGACGTCAGAGCGAACCCGTGCTCCAGGCGGCCGAAAGGGGCGGACGGCATGGCGAAGGAAAAAGTCGGCGAGATCCGCATCAGCAAGCGCATCGTCCGGATCGGGCATGAGGTCTATCCGCTGGCGAACATCTCGCGGGTGCAGACTCTGCGGGTGGTCTGGGGCGGCAAACTCGCGACGTTCTACCCGCTTCGCGAGATCGCCGTCCTCGTGCTGGTGGTCGGGGCGATCTACGCGGCGGCCGTGGCCGTGCTCCCGGAGCTCGACATCCGCGCCGATTTCGACGTCGAAGGCATGGCGCAGCAGTTCGCCACCATCGCCGCCGCTCTGGCCGGGGTCCGGACGGCCTGGCTGATGGCCGTGCTGCTCTACCGGCTGCTGATCAGGCGGCCTCGCTACGCGCTGGTCGTCGAGACGGCGGGCACGCAGTACACCGCGCTGTCCGGCACCGACCGGGCCGAGATCCACCGGATCGAGGGCGAGATCGTCGACGCGATCGAGGACCCGCCCTCTCACGAACGGATCGTGCAGATCAGCGGCGATCTGGTGATGGGCGACAAGGTAGGCAGGGACAAGCACCAGCAGAGCGGGATCGGCAACACGATGACGTCCACCAGATAGCCGTCGAAGGAGTGGTCACATGGCGGATTACGTGTTCGGGGACAAGGTCGGCCGTGACAAGTACAGCCAGAGCGGTCACCACAACACGTTCACGGTCACCAACTCCGGCGAGGTGTCCCGCGCCGAGGTGGACGCCGCCGTCGCGGAGCTGCGCGCGTTCGTCGCCCAGCTGACCCGTGCCGGCGTGGTCGCGCCCGACGGCAGCGTCACCGACCCCGGCGCCGTCGTCGCGGCGGTGGAGTCGCACCCCGGACGGCTCAAGGCGCTCGGCGGCGCGATCGCCGGAGGCGCCAAGGACGCCGTCCTGTCCGTGGTCAAGGACGGCGTGGCCGCCCTGATCGTCGCCCTCGTCGGGCGGATGTGACGCCGTACACGCCGGTCTCGTGGACGGCCGGGCACTCATCGGCGCGCCCGGCCGGGAAACGGGGTCAGAGCGGGGGATAGGCGTTGTCCACCAGCATCGCGAACTGCTCGGGGTGCCAGTTTCCGGCGTCGGGGGCGTTGGGCAGGGCGTTGGTCGGCAGCGCCGAGTAGATCCGGTTCTTGGCGGTGGGATCGCACATCGGGTCGACGAGCCTGTCGGTGTCCGGCGGCAGGAGGGGGCCGCCGGCGCCGTCCGACTCGCCGGGGGGCTTGATCCACAGGTAGGCGTCGACGCCGGGCAGCGGGTTGGCGACGGGCCGGGCGCCGAGCCCGGCGCCCTTCTGGTTGCACGGGCTGTACCGGTAGGGGCGCCGGTCGACGCGGCTCTCATCGACGTAGGTGTTCAGGTCGGACGAGGTGCTGACCCTGGCCGGCCGGGCGGGGCCGCCCCAGCCGTTGCGGGACGTGTCGATGACGGCGCCGATGGAGCTGGGGAATCCCTTGGCGATGAGTGCGTTCCGCATCGCCGTGACGTAGTCACGCTCGTCGCCGTACAGGTTCCAGTCGAAGAACGTGCTCGACCTGATCGGGCTGCCGCTGACGGTGAGGTTGAGATCCGGCAGGTACGGCTCCTCCGTGGGGACGTAGTCGGCGACGTCGGCCGCGATGCCGGCGACACTGGTGAGACCTCGGGCGGCGCCCTGGACGGTGGAGGTGACGAGGGTCGCCATGGCGTCGACGTTGACATCCCAGCCCATCAGGCCGGAGTGGGCGACGTCCATGTACGGGTAGACGTTGGGGAGCGGCGACAGCTTGTCGAGGGCGTACCGGATGCCGGAGACATAGACCCCTGATTGGCCTACCTGCACGCACGACACGGTGTTCCTGCCGATCACGAGGTCGGACAGGGAGTGGGGCTCGACGATCGTGGCGATGCGCAGGTTCCGGTACTTGGGCTTGCCGACGATCGCGGCGATCGCGTCGATGTACTCGGTCTTGTACCGGGCCAGGCCGTTCTCGGAGTAGTGCAGCTCAGCGGTCGAGACGAGCGACCAGCAGTCCCGGTCCGGCAGGTCGTACAGCACCAGGGTGATGTAGCCGGCGTGCTGCTCCAGCGCCCCGTCGAGGTGGGCCTCCAGGCCGCGGGTGACGCCGGCGCCGCCGGTGACCTTCGCGATCCGGTCCAGCCAGACCGCGGTGGAGACGTTTCTCACCCTGCGCATCTTCTCCGCCGTCGTGCCGCCCGCCGCCACGGCGGATCCCTCGACGGCGGCCGACCAGTCGGGGTTGACGTAGCCGGTGACGCCTGTGAACGGGTTGTCCACCGGGACGTCCCCGGTCGGCGTCGGGCTGGGCGAAGGACTGGGGGAGGGACTGGGTGAAGGACTGGGGGAAGGACTGGGCGAAGGGGAAGGGCTGGGGGATGGGGAAGGGCTGGGGGATGGGCTCGGCGAGGGGCTGGGCACCAGGATCACCTTGCAGGGCACGCCGTTGAGCGTGAAGTCCGTCGGCGGCGGGTTGCTTCCCGTCCACGCGCCGTTGAAGCCGATGGCGACGGACCCGCCGGTCGCGATCGTGCCGCCCCACGCCGGGCTCCTGGCGGTGACGCGGGCGCCGGACTGGCTCCACTGGGCCGACCAGCCCTGCGTGAGCCGCTGGGTGCCCGGGAACGTGAACATCAGCGTCCAGTTCGTCACGGGGTCGCCGGTGTTCTTCATCGTGACGCTCGCCGTGAAGCCGCCCGAGCCCGTTCCCCACTCGTAGGTGGTGTACGTCACCTCGCAGGTCAGCGCCGCGCTGGAGGCGGTGGCCGTGCCCAGGACGAGCCCGGCCGCGGCCAGTGCCACGGCTGTGACGGCTGTCAGGATCTTGCGCTGTAACCGGCCCGTACCGAGTCTCACGAAAGATCATCTCCAAGCTGAGGCTGACCGAGCTGTGCCGTCCCCGCCGTGACGGCCGTCCGACGCCCGTCCCGATCTCGAACTCCCAGGTTCGGCATGTTTGCGGGAGGTGTACAGGACGAGGCGGCCGATCCGCCTCCGTGCTGGAGCCGGTGCGTGGGCTTGGCGGCCGGAAGGGCTCGGGACCTCCGGAAACGCCGTACGCGGCCGTCGCCGTGCCCGCGGAACCCCGTTGAAAGGTTCACGCTCATGGCCCGCGATGAGTATGGGGGTACTCATGATGGATCGGTCCAGATAACCCAATAGTCGCGGTATGCCTACCGGTGTCTTACGCGCGGCCCTCGCCCTTCTCCTGGTCGTCCTGGGCCTGACCATCATCACCACACCTGCGAGAGCGGCGAGCACCCAGCCGCTCACCGTGCGCGTCCTCCTCGTGAGCTGCGTCGCCCCCTGCCGGAACGAAGGACTCGAAGACGCCGGGGAGAGCGCCCCCGACTTCTACGGTGAGATCACCTTCGCCGGCTTCCCCACCGTCACCACCCCCAGGGCGGCCGAGGACCAGGTGCAGGTGGCGCCGTTCTGGACGGTGACCCAGCAGGTCCCGACCACCGTGATCGACCAGGACATCTCCGTCCTGATCAAGGACCACGACTCGACGTCGGGCGACGACTGGGCCGACACTTCGCCCCGGTCGGGTGACGCCGTCACCCGGTTCAAGGTCAACATGATCCACGGCACCGTCTCCGGCGACATGACGTCGTCCGTACAGTGCGTCACAGGAAACGGCGAGCCGGGCGGCGGGATCTTCGGCAGCGATCCACAGCCCGCCGTGGAGGTGTGCCTGGAGATCACTCCGAACAGCGCCAGCGACTCCGACGGCGACGGCTACACCGACTACCAGGAGTATCGCGGCGTCGACTTCGACGACGACAACGTGGTCGACCTGCCGCTGGCCGGCGCCGACCCCACGCGGCGCGACCTGTACACCGAGATCGACTGGATGCGCGGCGAGAAGCCGCAGGACGGCGTGCTGTCCAGGGTGGAGCAGGTGTTCTCCAACGCCCTCGTGACCAATCCCCAGACCGAGGCGGACGGCCTGGCGCTCCACTTCCTCCCCGACGAGGAGCTTCCGTACGCCGAGGCGATCGACTTCAGCGACGACCGCGCCCCGGGCGCGTACGACGACTTCGACGACCTGAAGCAGGGCAACCCGGCCAAGGCATGCGGGCCGGACGCCACCGGCAACTTCGGCACCGACGCCGACAGGGCCAGCCCGCTGTGCGACAAGATCATGCTGTTCAAGCGGCTGCACTTCCGCTACGGGATCTTCATCAACGGCCTGACCGGCAGCGGGACCACCTCGGGCCGCGCGGAGCTGGACGACCGGGGCTCCAACGACTTCGTCGTGTCCCTCGGCCGCTGGACCACGAAGATGCTCGACAACGTCGGCGGGCGCGCCGCCGCCGAGCAGGCGACGCTGCTGCACGAGATAGGCCACACGTTCGGTCTCGGGCACGGCGGACGCTACAACAACGGAACCGTCGACCAGATCAACTGCAAGCCCAACTACCAGAGCGTCATGAGCTACTCCTGGCAGTTCGCCAACGTCGACCCCGACCGGCCCCTCGACTACCAGCGATTCGGCAAGGAGATGCTGAAGGAGGACGACCTCGACGAGATCAAGGACCCGGGCCTCGCGGGCGTCTACCGGCCGGTCATCTACGGCGTCGGCGGCATGGTGCGCAAGGGCCCGTCCGACGACCCGATCGACTGGACCGGCGACGGCCCGCCCTTCTCGGCGCACGCCAGGGCCAACATCAACCGCATCACGGCCCTCGACGCGGGGTGCAGCAGCACGGACGACACCGAGACGCTGCTCAGCAACCCCGACTGGGACCGCCTGGTCTACGACTTCACCAACAGCCGCTACTTCTCCGACGGCGTGCACGGCCCGGTGGTCCCCGAGCTCACCGGCGACGCCGTCCTGCGTCTGAACGCCGTCGACCTGACCGCGGGCGTCACCGTCGACAAGGCCGACGCCGCGGGAGGCGACACGGTGACCGCCACCGTGACCATCGGCAACAAGGGGGCGAGCAAGTCCACCGCCACCTCCGTCACGTTCACGCCGCCCGCCGGCGACCCCGTCACCCGGCAGCTGAGCGACCTGGCGACCGGTCAGACGGCCACCGAGACGTTCACGTACACGGTGCCATGCACGGCCGCCGACGGCAGCACGCTGACCAGCACGGTCAAGGTCACCGGCAAGAACGCCGCCGGGGAGCCCGAGCTGGACGAGTCGCTGGCCGACAACACGGCCACAGCCGCCACGAAGGTCCACGCGCCCGTGATCGCCGTGACCACCACGGCGACCTCCTCCGTCAACGCGGGTGAGGCGATCACCTACACGGTCGGTCACCGCAACACCGGAAGCTCGCCCGCGACCGGGGCCACGCTGAAGTACACGCTGCCGGCAGGCGTGTACTACAGCCAGGCCCTCGACCAGGGCGCCGGGCCCCGCCCGGCCACCGTGACCAGGAACGCCGACGGCACCACGACGCTGACCTGGAGCCTCGGCACGGTCGCCGCCGGAGCGTCGGGCACCGTCACGTTCACCGCGCGGCCCTCCCTGCTGCTGGAGGCGGGCGCCAAGGTGACCGGCACGGCGACCCTGGCGTACGGCGGAGCCAACGGCTGCGCCTTCACCCCGGCGGCGGGCTCGGCGCAAACCTCGATCACCGCCGTGCCGCCCAGCAGGCTCCCGCTGCTGTCGGCCCTCTGGGGTGTGCGCACGGACCTGCGCACCGCTGAGGTGCTGGCCCGCGTCCAGGCCACCGACACCCGTTTCGACGGGGCGGACGGCACCGCCGCCAACGGCGCGCTGTCCCAGCAGGAGGCGTCGGCCGTCCTGTTCCTCCCGGCGCTGCAGCCGAACAAGCTGCGGGCGGAGCTGCTGTCCACCGCCTTCAACCTCGCGACTCGCAGGATCAACGCGGGCACCGCCGTCCGCACGCCCACCACCATCCGCCTGGGCCTGAACACGGTCGGCGACGCCGTCCGCTACGCCCAGGCCACCTTGGCCCAGGCGCCGGGCCTGTCCAACGTCCTGCGCTACACCGACATCACCGTCGTCCTCACCGAGGTCAACGCGGGGGTGGCGGAGCGCTACTGAGCACGTCACGAACGCCTCCCGGGCCCGCCTACGCGAAGCCCGGGAGGCGTTCCGCGTTCTCCGCCGCCCGTTTCCCGCCGTCCGTTCCCCACTCCCCGTTCCCCACCTGCTTTCCCATCGCCCGATGTCGATCCGGGCGGACGCCGTTCGTGTAATGGGTGAGAGAAGGGAGCACGGACATGAGCGTCTTTCCCGGCGGTCGCCCGGACACGAGGCCGCGTACGACCGGCGCCGGTACGACGGCCCCCTATCGTGACCAGGGAGGAGGAGCCGTTGACGCCTGAGGTGCGCACTCTCATGACGGGGCTCGCGGTCGGCGAGTCGCCGCGGTGGCACGAGGGCCGCCTGTGGCTGTCCAACTGGGGCACGGGGGAGGTCGTCGCGGTCGACGCCGGCGGTCGCGCCGAGGTCGTCGTCCGCGTGCCCACCACGCTTCCGTACTCGTTCGACTGGCTGCCCGACGGGCGCCTGCTCGTCGTGTCGGGGCCCGAGGCGCTCGTCCTGCGCATGGAGCCGGACGGGTCGCTCGCCGTTCACGCCGATCTGAGCGGCGTCGACCGTGTATCGAAGGAGGTCTACAACGAGATCGTCGTGGACGGCCGCGGCAACGCGTACGTCGACGGCGGCGGCTTCGACCTGATGGCCGGGGAGGACTTCGCGCCGGGCGTCATCGCCCTCGTCACGCCCGGTGGCACGGCCCGTAAGGTCGCCGACGGCATCGCGTTCGGCAACGGCATGGCCGTCACGCCCGACAACGCGACACTGATCGTCGCGGAGTCCTACGGCAGGAGGCTCACGGCGTTCGACATCGACGGCGACGGCAGCCTGTCGGACCGGCGCGTGTGGGCCGACCTCGGCGACGGCTGCCCGGACGGCATCTGTCTCGACGCCGAGGGCGCCGTCTGGTACGCCGACGTTCCCAACCGCAGATGCGTACGCGTCCGCGAGGGCGGTGAGGTGCTGAGCACGGTCACCCTCGACCGCGGGTGCTTCGCGTGCATGCTGGGTGGGCCGGACGGGACGACGCTCTTCATGCTGGCCGCCGAGTGGCACGGCGTGGAGGGCATGGAAGGCGGGACGCGGACCGGCAGGCTGCTCACCACCCCGGCGCCGGCACCGGCCGCGGGCTGGCCTCGAAGCGACTGGACTGCGACAAGGAAGGACGTCTGATGAAGCAATACCTGCTCAGCGTGTACCAGCCGGACGGGGACCCGCCCCCGCCGGAGGTCTTGGAGCCCGTCATGCGGGACCTCGACACGCTCAACGCGGAGATGAAGGCGGCCGGCGTGTGGGTCTTCACCGGCGCTCTGCACTCTCCGGCGACGGCGACGGTGCTCCGGGCACAGGACGGCGACGTCCTCATGACCGACGGGCCGTACGCCGAGGGCAAGGAGCACCTCGGCGGCTTCACGGTCATCCAGGTGCCCGACCTCGACGCGGCGCTGGAATGGGGCGGCAGGATGGCGCGGGCGATCCGCCTCCTCCCGATCGAGGTGCGGCCCTTCGCGGGCGAGGCCGGCTGAGGATCGGCATGCCGGCCCCTCTCCCGTCACAGATGACCCCGTCGGAGATCGAGCGGGTGTTCCGTGAGGAGTACGGCCGTGCGGTGTCCGTCCTGGTTCGCGCCTTCGGCGACATCGGTGTCGCCGAGGAGGCGATCCAGGACGCCTTCGTGGAGGCGGTGCGACGCTGGCCGTCGACGGGGCCGCCGCCGAGCCCGGCGGGCTGGATCATCACCACCGCGCGCAACCGGGCGGTCGACCATCTGCGCAGGGAGGCGTCCCGTGACGACCGGCACGCCCAGGCCGCCCTGCTGCACGCCCCCGAGCGACCGGCCGAGGAGGGCCCCGTGCGCGACGAACGGCTGCGCCTCATCTTCACCTGCTGCCACCCGGCGCTGGCCCCCGCCTCGCGGGTGGCGCTGACGCTGCGGCTGCTGGGAGGGCTGTCCACAGCGGAGATCGCACACGCCTTCCTGGTGCCCGAGCCCACCATGGCGCAGCGGCTGGTCAGGGCCAAGAACAAGATCCGCGACGCGGGGATCCCGTACCGGGTCCCGGCCGAGGCCGACCTGCCGGACCGGCTCCGGGCCGTTCTCGCCGTGGTCTACCTCGTCTTCAACGAGGGGTACGCGGCCAGCTCGGGTGACCGGCTCGTCCGCGACGAGCTCTGCGCGGAGGCCGTCCGGCTGGGACGGCTGCTGGCCGGGCTCATGCCCGACGAGCCGGAGGTCATGGGGTTGCTCGCGCTCATGCTGCTCATCGAGTCGCGCCGGGCCGCCCGGACCACCCCGGACGGCGCCCTGGTGCGGCTGGCCGACCAGGACCGCACCCGCTGGGATCGGGACCTCGCCGCCGAAGGCCGGGACATCGTCCGGCGATGCCTGCGACGGGGCCGGCCGGGGCCGTACCAGATCCAGGCCGCGATCAACGCCGTTCACAGCGACGCGCCGGACGCGGCCGGCACCGACTGGTCGCAGATCGTGCGGCTGTACGACCAGCTCATGACCCTGACCCCGAGCCCGGTGGCGGCGCTGAACCGGGCGGTCGCCGTCGCCGAGCTGGAGGGGCCGGCCACGGCGCTCGCCCTCGTCGACGCCCTCGACCTGGGCGGCTATCACGTGTTCCACGCCGTACGCGCCGACCTGCTCCGCCGCCTCCGCCGCACCGCCGAGGCGGCGCGGGCCTACGACGCGGCGATCGCGCTGACCGGGAACGCGGCCGAGCGCGACTTCCTGCGGCGCACCCGCCAGGCGCTGGACTCTGTCTGACGACGCGGCGGGATTTGACCGGATAGCGCGTCGATCACCGTATTCGCAGCCCTATATTCGCAGCCATGTCTGACGAGGAGCTGCTCGTTGCCGGCGCGGAGCGGGGGAGAGCGCCGTGGAAGGCGGTCGCCGCCGTGTGCGCCGTGGTCCTCCTGGCCGCCGCGGCGTGGGGCGTCCCACGAGTGCTGCGGGAGACGCCGCGCGGGCCCCTGGCGCCGCCGTCCGGGCCGTGGCCCACGACCGGCACATTCACGGTCGGAGTGGACTGGGCCACGGTCCAGGAGAGGGAGGCGGTGATGGCCGCACTGAAGGCTCGCCCCGATGTGCGGGATGTGTCCTTCCAGTCGGCGGAGCGGGAATGGGCGAAGGACAAGGAGTCCGCCAAGCTCATCTGGATCAGGGGTCACGAGTGGCCGTACCCGTACACCCAGCACCTGACGAACGATTCGGTGATCGGTACGCTGCTGGATCGCTCGAAGTCGGCCGATCTTGACGCCGACATCGGTGCCATGCCCGGCGTCCAAGGTGTCTACCCGCTGGGAGACGGGTTCTGGTACGGCAAGGCCGACGTGACCCTTCGCCTGTGCCCGGAGAAGCCGGATGACGAGCACGGCTGCCGGGCGCCTCTGACGGCGGCGCAACGGGACGCCATCGTGAGCGCCATCCGCGACACGAGCGAGGTCGAGGTCTTCTACTTCGAAGATCCCGCGCACGCGACGAGGGACCTGCGGAGTCAGACGGCCAGGGATCTCACGTCCAAGGTCTCCTTTTACCAGCTGAAACTCAAAGAGCCCGGCGATCTCGCAGCGGTGATCGACCGCTTCCGGGGCATGGACGGCCTCTGGCAGGTCCGGCCGGTCGCCAGATGCCTCTTGTGCTGACTCCCGGCGAGGTCCGGCACGGAGCCGTGTGATCAGCCCCGACGCCCGCCGGGAATGCGGGTTGCGCTTTCCGTTACGTCAACTTCTACGTTGTTCTCGTGGCCGGACGGACCGGCCTGGCGATGGGGGGAGACGCAGGATGGCCTGGTCGATCGCGGACATAGCCCGGATGTCCGGGGTGACGTCCCGGACCCTGCGGCACTACGACGAGATCGGCCTGCTCCCGCCCGCATGGATCGGCGGCAACGGTCATCGCCACTACGAAGAGGCCGAGCTGTTACGGCTGCAGCAGATCCTGCTGATGCGGGAGCTGGGCCTGGGCCTGAGCCAGATCGGGGACGTCCTGGACAACCAGGTCGATCAGGTCGAGGCGCTCCGGGCGCACCATCAGCGGCTGCTGAAGGAGCGCGACCGGCTCGACACACTGGCCCGCACCGTGAGCCGAACCATCGCCGAACTACAGGAAGGGCAGGAAGGCAGCGAGATGACGAAGATCAACAGACCGGAGAACCTGTTCGAGGGATTCGACGCCTCCCGGTACGAGCCCGAGGTGCGAGAGAGGTGGCCGCAGGAGTGGGAGCGGTCCAAGCAGTATGCCGGCACGCTCACGCCCGAGGACCAGGAGCGGATGCAGCGTGAGACGACCGCGCGGATGGTCCGTATGGCCGAGCTGATGGCCGGCGGCACCCCGGTCACCGACCCGGCCGTGCAAGCCGAGGTGGAAGCCCACTACCAGGGCGTCTGCCGGTTCTGGACGCCGAACGCGGCGGCGTTCAAGGGCCTGGGCCGGACCTACGCCGACGACCCGCAGTGGCGATCGATGTACGACCAGATCGCAGAAGGGCTCGCCGACTACCAGCGCGACGCGATGGCCGTCTACGCCGACGCCCGGCTGAGCTGACTCCGAGCTGACCGTCGGCTGAGCTGACCACCGCCGGCACCCGCCGGGAGGCTGCAGACTCCCGGCCCTCATTCCGCATCCAGATGACTACGCGCCCTGGTGCGCCTGTCCCCGCGCCTGCTCCCAGGCTTCGGCTGTGGCCTCCTCGCTCCACAGGCGGCGCATCTCCGGGCAACCCTCAAGCAGCTCGCCCAGCGTGCCGCGGCCGGCGACCCGGCCACGGTCGAGCACGATGATCTGATCGGCCCGCTCCAGCGCCGGCCGGCGGTGCGACACGACCAGCAGCGTCCCAGGGCCGCGCCCGTCCCGGGAGGCGCCGGCGATCCTGCTCCACAGCAGCCTCTCGGTCGCCACGTCCAGCGCGGACGACAGGTCGTCCACGACCAGGAGGTCCGGCGCCCTGACCAGAGCCCGTGCGGCGGTCGCCCGCTGCGCCTGGCCGCCGGACAGCCGTACGCCGTGGGGACCGACGACCGTCTCCAGGCCGTCCGGCATCCGGGCGACGTCGTCTTCGAGCGCGGCAAGCTCCAGTGCCAGGCCGATCCGGTCGTCGCCTGCCGGCCATCCGAGCAGCAGGTTCTCCCGCAGCGTCTCGGAGAACAGCCGGGGCACCTGGCTCGCGTACGCCGCGCGGCCCGGCACCAGGAACGTCCCCGGGTCCTCCACCGGCAGGCCGTTCCAGGTGATCGTGCCGGCGTCGGCGGGCATCAGGCCGAGCAGCGCGCGCACCAGCGTCGTCTTGCCCGAGCCGACGGCGCCGGTGATCACCGTGAACGATCCCCGCGTGATCCGCAGGTCCACCGCGTGCACGCCGCCTCCGCCGTCGTGGCGCGCGGTCAGCCCGCGTGCCTCGACGACCTCCAGGGCGTCGCCGTGATCGGGGGGCGTCGCCGCCGCCGGAGGCTCCCCCTTGAACCACACGCCGGTGCCGCGTGACAGGTCGCGGTCGTCCTCGTACGGGGCCATCAGACGGCCGAGCCGTTCGACGGCGACGGCGGCCTGCGGCAGGCGGGAGAGCATGGAGCCCGCGGTGCGCGGCAGCGCGGTGAGCCAGCCGGCATAGCTGGTGAACAGGGCGAGATCGCCCACCGTGAAGTCGCCGCCGCGCATCGCCGGGGCGGCGAGGAGCAGGACGAGACCGATGCCGACCTCGATGGTCGTGCCCGTCACGGTGTCGAGCATGTCGGTGGCGAGCCGATCCTTGACGGCGGCGTCGCGCCGCCTCCGGTTGTGCTCGCGCAGGCGCTCCAGCGCCGCGTCTTCGGCTCCGGCGGTCTTGATCGCCAGCACGCCGGCGAACATGTCGCCGATGTGGGCAGTCACGGCCGCCCCGAGCATCCGGGCGCGCCGGTGGAGGCGCCGGATCACCCCGCTGAGCAGGGTGGTCAGCGCGCCGACGGCCACCGTCGGTATCACGAGCACGAGCGTGATGAGAGGGTCGATCGACGCCATGATCACCAAGGCGGCCGTGCTGAAGACCGCCGCGCCCGCCAGAGGCACGGCGTCGTCGGTCAGCTGGACGAGGTCGTGCACGTCGTCACGCAGGCGGGCGACGGCCTCGCCCGAGGAGCGCGGCAGGCGCCGGGCGGCGGGCCCCGGCGCGGTGAGGACCGAGCGCAGCACGTTCGCCCGCAGGACGGTCGCCGCCGCGTCCCACCAGTAGGTCCCGTACGTCCAGGCGACGACGAGCATCACGCCGCGGATCACGTCCATGCCCACGAGCGCGGCGCACAGCCACAACGACTCCTCCAGACCGGCGGCGCGGTGCCCGCTGATCCGGTCGAACAGCTCGCGCAGCACCAGCCCGTCGACGAGCGGGAGGACGCTGACCGGCGCCCACAGGAGCGCGCCGATCACATAACGGGGCAGGCCCGCGATCCGGGTGAGGCGGGTGGTCACGAGCGTCACCGGCCTCATCGCGGCACCCCCGCCGCCTCCAGCAGGCGTGCGAACCGGCTCCCCGGGTCGGCCGCGAGGTCCTCCCGGCGGCCGTACTCGACGATCACGCCGCCGTCCATCACGGCGACCTTGTCCACCCGGGACAGGGACGAGAGCCGGTGCGCGATGATCACGCCGGTCCGGCCGGCGAGCAGGCGGCCGACGCTCCGCTCGACCCGCCGCTCCGTCGCCGGATCGAGCCGGCTGGACGCCTCGTCGAGCACGACCAGCCCGGGATCGGCCAGGAACGCCCGCGCGAACGCCAGCAGCTGCGCCTCACCGGCCGAGACGCCGGCCGCCCGGCCTCCAAGCTGGGTGTCGAGCCCGTCGGGCAGGGCGGCCAGCCAGTCGCCGAGGCCGACATCGGTGAGGACGGCCGCCAACCGCTGGTCATCGGCGAGCGGCCGGAAGAGCGTGAGGTTGTCCCGCACGCTGGCGGCGAAGAGCTGCACGTCCTGCGTCACGGCGCAGATCCGGCGGCGCACCGACGCGGGATCGACCTCCCTCAGGTCCAGGCCGCCGACCTGGACGCCGCCCTCGACCGGGTCGTACAGGCGCAGCACCAGCCGGGCGATCGTCGTCTTGCCGCTGCCCGTACGGCCCACCAGGCCCAGCGTCTCCCCAGGAGCGAGGGCGACGGTGACGTCCGACAGCACTGTTGTGCCGTCCGGCGCTGTCTTGCCGTCCCGCGCTGTTTCGTCGTCGTACGCGAAGGTCACCCGGTCGAGGCGCAGGCCGAGCGGGCCGGTGGCGGGCAGCGGCCGCGGGCGGGCGGGCTCGGGCAGCGTGCGCCGCTCGGCCAGCAGGTCGCCGACGCGCGCGACGCCGGCCAGCGCCGTCTGGTACTGCTTGAGCTGGTCGATCAGCCGTTCGAGGGGTGCGCGCACCATCTGCGTGTACTGGAAGAGCAGCACGGCGGTGCCCACCGTGAGCGTCCCCGACTGCCGGCTCCACGCGGCCAGGCCGAGCACGAGTGCCGTGCCCGCCGCGAACGCCACCGTCGTGCCCGCGAGCAGGCCGCTCCTGACGCGGTCGGCCCGCAGCTCCGCGCGGTACATCTCGCCGCTGACGTGGTGGAAGCGGTTCACGGCGTGCTCGCCGGCGCCGTTGGCGCGGATGTCCTCCACCCCGGCCAGCCGCTCCTCGACGGCGCCGAAGACCGCGGCGCTCGCCTGCCGCGCGCGGGCCGACGAGGGCACGGCCAGCCTCTGCGCGCGGGCCATGCCGTACCCGGTGAGCACGCAGTAGGCCAGCAGCACGCCGCCGACTCTCAGGTCGGTGACGAGCACGACGACCAGGACGCCGGCGAGCAGCAGGACGCCCGCGACGACGTCCAGCACGAACGCGACGACGAAGTCGGCGACGGCGACAACGTCGCCGTCCACCCGCTCGATCATCTCGCCGGGGGTGCGCCTGCCGTGGAACGCCATGTCGAGGCCGAGCGCGTGCCCGGCGAGCCGTTCACGCAGCCGGTTCGTGCCGTCCCAGGCCAGCAGGCCGGCGAGCCAGGCGGTGAGCAACCGGGCGCCCTGCCCGGCCACGGCCAGCGCGAGATATCCGCAGGCGACGCTCACGAGGTGACGGGTGCCCGCCCCGCCGATCGCGTCGTCGACGAAGCGGCGGGTGATCTGAGGTGATGCCAGCGGCAGCACCGTCATGGCCGTGGTGGCGGCGGCCAGGGCCAGGGCGGAGCGGCGCCCGGGAAGAAGGCGGCGCAGGACGTCCGACGTCGGAGTGGTCATCGGCTACACCCTCCGCAGGACATGCAGGAGGTACTCCTTGCGGCTGAGCGGGTTGTCATCCGTACGCGGCCTGACCGGGATCGCTCCGCTGACCGGCGCGTAGTGGTCGAAGGCGAACTCCAGGACGCCTTCGCCGCGCGTGAGCCCCCGTAGCCGCTCCTGCAGCCCGTGCACCCGGGCCGCCGGGATGTCGCCCTCCAGCGTGCACGTCGAGCCGCGCACCGCCTCGGTCCGGGCGACGGCGCGCAGCCGCGCCAGCAGGGGCGCGAACTGCCCGGCCGTGTCCGCCGGCACGTCGAGGCGGAAGCGGTGGACCGGCTCGCACACCACGGTGCCGGCCTGCCGCAACGCGCTCATCAGCACCAGCGGCGTCAGAAGGCGGAAGTCTCTCGCGGTGGAGACGGGGGACACGTAGCCGGAGTGCGTCAGCGTGACGGCGCAGTCCACGACCTGCCAGCCCCGAAGGCCCTGGCGCAGCGTCTCCCGCACCGTGTGCTCGATCGCCGTACGGAACTCCTCGACCGCCTTGTACACGTACAGCGGGATCGACTCGACCTTGACGTCGAGCCGCACGCTCACGCCGGAACCGGCGGGGGCCGGATCGACGCGCAGCCCGACCGTGGCGACGAACGGGTTCGCCGCCTTGCCCAGCGTCTCGACGGCCGCACCGGTGCCGATCGGCCGTTCGACGCAGATCGCCGTCGTCTCGCGGAAGTCGACGGCGACGCCGAAGTCGGTCGCCAGCGTCTCGGCGATGACCTCCTTCTGCACCTCGCCGTAGAGCGAGAGGAACAGCTCCTGCCGGATGTCGTCCTGCCGCAGGTTGATCAGCGGGTCCTGCTCGGCGAGCTCGGAGAGCGCGGCGTGCAGCGCGCCCATGTCCCGCGGGTTGCGAGGAGTGACGGCCGTCTCCAGGGTCGGCGGCGCGAAGTGGTGAGGCTCGCCGGTGGTCCGCGGCACGCCGATCATGTCGCCGATCCGGGCGTCGGCGAGACCCCACAGCTTGCCGATCTCACCCGCGGCGAGCGACGGCCGCCTGACGGCCGACCCGCGGGCGAAGACGCTGATCGCGGTGACCTTCCGCTCCTCGCCTCCACGCGCCGGCAGCCGGTCCCGCGTCCGGACGGTCCCCGAGAACATGCGGACGTACGCGATCTTCTCCCTGGCCGGACCGCGCTCGATCTTGAACACGGTGCCGCAGAGCGGTCCGCCGGCGTCGCCCTCGGCCGGGGGCAGCAGCTCGGGGATTGCGGCGATCAGCGCGTCCACGCCCGCGCCGGTGATGGCCGAGCCGAAGAACACCGGATGCACCAGTGCCCGCCTGCTCTGCGCCACCAGCGCGTCGCGGAGCAGGCGATGGGAGACCGCCGTCTCGTCGTGGACGTACGCCGCCAGGATGGCGTCGTCGTGGCCGGTGAGCAGATCGGCCATCGCGGCGGTGAAGGCGCCGTCGGCCTCGCCGTACTGGACGAACTCGGCCCCGCGCTCGCCGGGGTCGCGGACCGCTCCCATCGCGATGACAGAGGGCGTCAGCGCGTCGGCGATGCTCAGCAGGGCGCGTTCGCCGTCCGCACCGGGACGGTCGATCTTGTTGACGAAGATGAGGGTGGGGATCCGCAGCCGCCGCAGCGTCCGCATCAGGACGCGCGTCTGCGCTTGCACGCCCTCCACCGCCGAGACGACCAGGACGGCGCCGTCGAGCAAGCTCAGCACCCGTTCCACCTCGGCGATGAAGTCCGGGTGGCCGGGCGTGTCGATCAGGTTGACGGTGACGCCGCCGACGGCGAACGACACGACGGCGGACTTGATCGTGATGCCGCGACGTCGTTCCAGGGCGAGAGAGTCGGTCTGGGTGCTGCCGTCATCGACGCTGCCGATCTCGTCGATGACACCGGCGGCGTGGAGCAGCCGCTCGGTCAGGCTGGTCTTACCGGCGTCTACATGCGCCACGATCCCAAGGTTGAGCATTGTCACAGAGCGTCATGTCCTCTAGACGAGTGGTGATTTCCTTCCGGTTGGACATGAACGCTCGGCGCATCTCTCGTCTCCCTCGCTGCATGGGCGGTCGCCCGGAGTACACCAGACGGCCTCTCCGGCGGACAACCGATTTTGCCGCTCCCCGGCTCGCCGCACCCGGAAGGCCGTCATGGACGGCGATTCGCCGGGCTCAGAGCCGGGCGGCGTCGGCGACGACCTCGAGGACGAACTCCGCCGTCCGCCTTCTCCGCACGTCGTGGTCGGAGAAGGCCGGGTCGGCGGGTTCGCCCCGCCAGTACGCGAGTCCCTCTCGCACGATCGGATGCCACCGGGCCGGGAAGACGTCCAGCGCGTACTCGCCGGCGGCCTCCTTCGACACGACCTCGCCCGTCGCGATCGTGTGGTGCAGACGTGGCGGCCCGAGGACGCCCCACGCGGTCGTCCAGCGCTTGAACCCCGGCGGCGACGGCGGAGGCCTGCGTGACAGCACCCGCATGGCCCACGGCTGCCAGTACTCCCGCAGGTTGTCGTGGTTCCACGGCCGTAGACGCGCCGGCTCGGGGTCGAGACCGAGCTCGCCCGGCGCCGGCCCGCGGAACGTGATCCCACGCTCCCGCAGCACCTTCCACATCACCGGGTTGACGTCGAAGCCCTTACCGGCGGAGAAGGACGCCCCGACGTGGGACGCCTGCGGGCGGATGCGCGTCACCGGCTTCGCGAGATCCTCCCGGCGCACGAACACGCCGTTCAGGGTGCCCGGCAGCGTCACCTGCCCGCGGGCCAGGGCCCCGATGGCCGACGGGACGTTGGAGGCGAGCTGGACGAGACGCAGCCGGCGGAGCTCGCGGGCGTCCAGGTCGCCGTCGGTCACGGCGACGAAGTCGATGTCGCTCCTGCCCGGCCGGAAGGCGCCCAGCGCGGCCGAGCCGACCACGTGGAAACCGCAGATCCGCCCCGGGAGCATCCGGTCGGCGACGGTCAGGTAGCGTGCCACAGCGCCGGCGACCTGTGAGTGCGGCATGCTGACATCTTGCCCGAAAGGATCGGAAAGTGACCGTCGAACGAGTCGGCCCGCCCTTGATCGGGGGCGAGCGCGAGATGATGCGCGCGTTCCTCGACTATCACCGCGCGACGCTCCTCATGAAGTGCGAGGGCCTGGGGACGGTGGATCTGCGCAAGCAGTCGATGCCTCCCTCGACGCTCTCCCTGCTCGGCCTGGTGCGGCACATGGCCGAGGTGGAGCGCACCTGGTTCCGCCGGGTGATCGCCGCCGAGGACGTCCCGTTCGTGTGGTCGCCGGAGGGCGACTACCAGATGGCGTACGACGCGAGCGCGGCCACATGGCAGGAGGCGCTGGACGCCTGGCAGGCGGAGGTGGAGCACTCGCGCCGCATCGAGCAGGAGGCCGAGTCGCTCGACGTCGTCGGTCACCAGCCCAGGTGGGGAGAGGACGTGTCGCTGCGGCTGGTGATGCTGCACATGATCCAGGAGTACGCCCGGCACAACGGGCACGCCGACTTCCTGCGCGAGGGAGTCGACGGCACCGTGGGCGCCTGAAAAGGCGTCTCCCTCGAGACGGGAGTACGCGGGCCGGAAGCGGTGAGCGGCGCGCGTGCGGAGGGCATGGGCCACAATCGGTCTCGTGCGGTTCGGCATCCTGGGCCCGGTCGAGGTGTGGACGGACGACGGGCGGTCCGTCCCCGTCGGCGGTCCCCGGCCGCGCGCGCTGCTCGCGCTGCTGCTGCTCGACCCAGGACGGCTCGTCACCGTGGACCGGCTGATCGACGGGCAGTACGGCGATGACCCTCCGGCCGGCGCGGCCAACGCGATCCAGGCGCACGTCTCCCGGCTCCGCCGCGTGCTGCCCGGCGATCTGATCGAGTTTCACGGGGCCGGCTACCGGCTCGCCGTCGACCCCGGCGACGTCGACGCGTACCGGTTCGAACGGCTCGCCCGCGAAGGGCGCAGGCTGCTGACGGAGGGCCGGCACGAGCGGGCCGCCGGGACGCTCAAGGAAGCGCTGGACCTGTGGCGGGGGCCCGCCCTGGCCGACGTGGCGGACGCGCCGTTCGCGGCGGCGCAGGCGGCCCGGCTGGAAGAGGAACGGCTGGCGGCCCGGGAGGACCTGGTGGAGGCCGAGCTGGCCCTTCCCGAAGGGACCTCGACGGCGGAGCTGCGGCGGCTGGTGGCCGCGCACCCGCTGCGGGAACGAATGCGCGGCCAGCTCATGCGCGCACTGCACGCCTCGGGGCAGCAGGCGGCGGCGCTGGCCGTCTTCGAGGAGGTCAGACGGCTGCTGGCGGACGAGCTCGGTGCCGACCCCTCGCCGGAGCTGGCGGCGCTCCACCTGGCGATCCTGCGCGGTGAGGGGACGCGGGGAGGCGCAGCGTGGGGAGGGACGGCGCAGGGAGGGACGGCGCAGGGAGGTACGGCGCAGGGAGGTACGGCGCGAGGAGGGGCCACGCGGGGAGGGACGGCGCCGAACCGGCTGCCCGCTCAGCTCACCAGCTTCGTGGGGCGCGAGGACGACCTGGCCCGGATCGACGCGCTCCGCGACCGCCGCCTGGTCACGCTGACTGGGCCGGGCGGCACCGGTAAGACCCGGCTGGCGATCGAGGCGGCCCGCCGGCGGGGGCGGGAGGCCTGCTTCGTCGACCTGTCCCCGCTCGATCTGTCCCCGCCCGGCTCCCCGCTTGACGGCGGCGGCCAGGTCCCCCTCGCGGTGCTGGGCGCGCTCGGCCTGCGCGAGATGGCGTTGCAGGCGCCGGCGCTCGACCTGCCCGACCCCACGGAACGGCTCGTCGCCGCCCTCGCCGACCGGGAGCTCCTGCTCGTCCTGGACAACTGCGAGCACGTGATCGCCGCCGCCGCGGCGCTCGCCCGCCGGCTGCTCGGCGACTGTCCCCGGCTGGCCGTCATCGCCACGAGCCGGGAACCGCTCGGGCTCACCGGTGAGATGCTCGTCCCGCTGACGCCGCTGGCCGTCCCGCCGCCGGGCACCGCCCCCGGCGACGCGCTCGCCTACCCGGCCGTACGGCTGTTCGCCGAGCGGGCCGCCGCCGTGCGCCCGGGGTTCACGATGGACCCGCAGATGGGCCCGCGGATCGCCGAGATCTGCGCCGCGCTGGACGGCCTGCCGCTGGCGATCGAGCTGGCCGCGGCGAGGCTGCGGTCGTTCACCGCCGAGGAGATCGCGGCCAGGCTGGGGGAGCACGGCCGGTTCACGCTGCTGTCACGCGGCGACCGCACCGCGGCGGCACGGCACCAGACGCTGCGCGCGGTGGTGGACTGGAGCTGGAGCCTGCTGAGCGCGCAGGAGCAGGCGCTCGCGAGACGGCTGTCCGTGTTCTCCGGCGGCGCCTCCCTGGAGGCGGTCGAGCGGGTCTGCGGACCGGGCGAGGTGCTGGCCGACCTGGTCGACAAGTCGCTCGTCGAGGCGAGCGACGGCCGTTACCGGATGCTCGACACGATCCGCCTGTTCTGCGCGGAGCGGCTGGCCGAGGCGGGGGAGCAGGAGCGGGTGCGCGACGCGCACGCCGCCTTCTTCCTCGGCCTGGCGCAACGCGCCGACCCGTGGCTGCGGCGGGCCGAGCAGCTCGAATGGCTGGCCAGGCTCTCCGCCGAGCACAGCAACCTGCAGGCCGCGTTACGCCACGCCGTACGGGACGATCCGGAGACGGGGCTGCGGCTGGTCGCGGCCCTGGCGGCGTACTGGTGGCTGAGCGGGCGGCGCGTCCAGGCCGTCTCATCGGCGCTCGCACTGCTCGAACGGTACGGCTGCGAGCCGCCCCCCGGGCTGGAGGAGGAGTACGTCATCTGCGTGCTGGAGGCCGTCCCGCATGTCACCCCGGAGCAGCGGGCCAGGGCGGAGGAGATCGTCGAGGCGCTGGACGGGGAGATGCGGCATCCCTTCGCGATCGTCATGTGGGGAATGATCACCGGGCCCTCGGATCGGGAATCCACCCTCAAGCGGGGGCGGCTGCTCGGCGCGGACTCGTGGAGTCAGGCGGTCGCCCTGCTCGGGGTCTCGCTGGTGCTGCTGCTCGACGGCAGGACGGCCGAGGCCGAGCAGGTGCTTGAGACGACACTGTCGAGCTTCCGCTCCGTCGGGGAACGCTGGGGGACGGCGCAGGCTCTCGAATGGCTCGGATTGCTCTCCAGCTGGCGGGGCGACTGGGCACGGGCAAGGCGGCTGTGGGGGCAGTCCCTGGGCCTGCACGAGGAGCTCGGCGCCCTGGACGAGATGGTCGACCTGCTGTGCCGCAGGGCCGGCGGGCTGCTGTGCGAGGGCGACCTTCCCGCCGCCCGGGCCGACCTGCGCCGTGCCGCCGAGCTGGCCCGCAGGACGAGCGCGTCGCACCGATCGGCCCTGGTCGAGCTGGGAAGGGGCGAGCTCGCCCGGCTGAGCGGCGACCACGGCGAGGCACGCGAGCACTACATGGCGGCGCTGGACGCCGTCTTCCCCGGCGACTACGCGACGGACGGCATCAGGCCGCTCGTGTCCACCGCGCTGGGACGGCTGGCCGAAGCCGAAGGGGACCTTTCCGAGGCGCGGCGCCACCACGGCGAGGCCCTCGCGCTGATCCGGAGGCCGGAGGCGACGGCGATGGATCTCGCCGGTGTCGCGGAGGGGCAGGCCGGGCCGGCCATGCTCGAAGGCCAGGGGGAGCGGGCCGCGTTCCTGCTCGGCGTGGGGGTGGCGTTGCGCGGCACGGCCGTCACCGGTGACCGTGACGTCGCCCGGGTCGCAGCCGACGCCACGCGGCTCATCGGCGCGGAGCGCTTCGCCGCGGCGTACGCCGCAGGTGCCGCGCTGAGCCGGAAGGAGGCGCTGACAGCGCTGTTCTGACTGTCAGCCGGCTGTCCACGGCCTGTCAGCGGCCCCGGCGAGGCTCGTGGACATGAAGAACACCAGCGTCCTGATCTCCGGCGCGAGCATCGGCGGCCCGGCCCTCGCCTACTGGCTCGCCCGCTACGGCTTCGCCGTGACCGTCGTCGAGAAGGCCCCTCACCTGCGTCCGGGCGGGCAGGCCGTCGACTTCAAGGGCGAGACCCACCGCACCGTGCTGCGGCGCATGGGCATCCTCGACGACGTCCGGCGGCTCCAGACCGGGGGGACCGACATCGAGGTCGTCGACGCCGGCGGCCGAAGGCTGACGGTGATCCCCGGCGAGTTCACCGGCGGGGAGATCGAGATCCTGCGCGGCGACCTTGCCCGGCTGCTGTACGACCGCAGCGCCGCCGCCGGATGCGAGTACGTCTTCGGCGACTCCATCACCTCGCTCACGGAGACGGCGGGCGGCGTGCACGTCACCTTCGAGCGCGGCGCCCCCCGCACCTTCGACCTGGTGGTGGGCGCCGACGGGATTCACTCCAACGTCCGCCGCCTCGCCTTCGGCCCCGAGGCCGACTACGTCCGCTTCCTCGGCTACCACTACGCCCTCGCCGACGTCCCCGGGACGTTCTGGCAGGTCGCGAAGATGTACAACGAGCCCGGCAGGATGGTCTCCGCCGGAGGCTCCAAGGCCTCCGCGTTCTTCGTCTTCGCCTCGCCGCCGCTCGACTACGACCGCTACGACACCGAGGGGATGAAGAAGGCCGTGATCGACGCGTACGCCGGGATGGGCTGGCAGACCCAGGCCGTCATCGACGCGATCCGTGACGCGGACGACTTCTACCTCGACTCGATCAGCCAGGTCCGGATCGATCGCTACTCCAGCGGCCGCGTCGTGCTGCTCGGCGACGCCGCGTACGGCAACACGCTGGGAGGTTTCGGCACCGGCCTGGCCGTGGTCGGCGCGTACGTCCTGGCGGGAGAGCTCGCCGAGGCGGGCGGGGACCATCGCGTCGCGTTCCAGCGCTACGAGGAGGCGTTCCGCGGGTACGCGAAGATCGCCAGGAACGCCAACGCGGGCCCCTTCCTCGCTCCGCGCACGCGGCTCCGGATCCGGGCGCGCAACGCCATGTTCAGGTACGGCTTCATCCTGAGGGCGATGCTGAAGATGACCGACAGGTTCGCGACCAACATCACGCTCAAGGACTATCCGGCCCCGACGCCCCGTTGAGGAAAGCGGGAATGCCAGACCGTCGCGCGATGTCACATGAGACGTGACGGAACCCCGCGACTCCTCCTTCGCCGGACGCACCGCCTGGGCGCGTCGCGTCGAGACGCCGCTTCGTGAGTTCCTGCGCACGGAGACCGGCAGCGCCGCGATCCTCCTCGTGGCGACGATCGCCGCGCTCGTGTGGGCCAACGTCGACCTGCGGTCGTACGAGGCCCTGTGGGGAACGCGGCTGTCCGTGCGGCTCGCCGACTCAGGCGTCGCCATGGACCTGCGGCACTGGGTCAACTCGGGGCTGATGACGTTCTTCTTCCTCGTCGTGGGGATGGAGGCGAGGCGCGAGTTCGACATGGGGGAGCTGCGGGAGCGGCGCAGGCTCCTGCTGCCGGTCGTGGCCGGCGTCGGCGGCATGATCGTGCCCATCGCGATCTACCTGCTGCTCAACGGGGGAGATCCGTCGGCGAAAGGCTGGGGCGCCGCGATGTCCACGGACACGGCGTTCGCCCTCGGGATGCTCGCCCTGATCGCCTCCCGCTTCCCGTCCCGCGTGCACACGTACATGCTGACCGTCACCGTGGTCGACGACCTCGTCGCACTGCTCGTCATCGCCGCCTTCTACAGCGAGCACGTCAGGTTCCCGGCCCTGCTGGCCGCCGCCGCGTTCTTCGCGGTGATCCTGCTGGTCAAGTCCGCCGGCGTACGGCAGGGCCTCGTCTACGTGGTCTTCGGGGCGGCGGCCTGGGTCGCGCTGCTGAAGTCCGGAGTCGAACCGGTCGTCATCGGCCTAGCCCTGGGGTTGCTGACCTACGCGTCCCCGGCGGCGCGCGGGGATCTGGAGCGGGCGACCGATCTCTTCCGGCTCTTCCGGGAGCAGCCGACGGCCGAGCTGGCCCGGTCGGCCAGCGTGGGGCTCGCCCGCGCCATCTCGCCCAACCACCGGCTCCTGCAGATCTACCACCCGTGGACCAGCTACGTGATCGTGCCGCTGTTCGCCCTGTCGAACGCGGGAATCGCGATCAACGGCGACTTCCTGGCGCGGGCGGTCACCTCGCCGATCACCCTCGGCATCGTGCTGGCCTACGTCGCCGGCAAGCCCATCGGCATCGTCGGGGCGACGTGGCTGGTCACCCGGCTGAGCCGCGGGCGGGTCCGGCCGCCCATCGGCTGGGGGGCGGTCACCGCAGGAGGCACGATCGCCGGCATCGGCTTCACCGTCTCGCTGCTGATCGCCACCCTCGCGTTCCGCGGGCAGCAGCTGGAGGAGGCCAAGTTCGGCATCCTGGCCGCCGCCGTGTGCGCGTCGATCCTCACCTGGGTGGTCGCACGCGTGACCAGCGTGCTCTCGCCGCAGCGCAGGGCGCGGGCGCTGTTCGGCACCGCGGAGAGCATCATCGACCTGGCCGCCCCCGTGGACCCCGACCGCGACCACCTGCGCGGCCCCGAGAGCGCGCTCGTGACCCTGGTGGAGTACGGCGACTTCGAATGCCCCTACTGCGGCCAGGCCGAGCCGGTCGTACGGGAGCTCCTCGCCGGCTTCGGCGACCTCCGCTACGTCTGGCGGCACCTTCCCCTGCACGACGTCCACCCCCACGCCCAGCTCGCCGCGGAGGCGGCGGAGGCGGCGGCCGAGCAGGGGGCGTTCTGGGAGATGCACGACATGCTGCTCGAGCACCAGGGCGACCTCCGGGTCCCCGACCTCGTCGCCTACGCCGAGCAGATCGGGCTGAACGCGGATCGGTTCCGTGACGACCTGGAAAGTCACGTGGGAGCGCCCCGGATCATCGAGGACCTCGACTCCGCCGACCTCAGCGGAGTGTCGGGCACGCCGACGTTCTTCATCAACGGGCGGCGTCACAACGGCGCGTACGACATCGCGACGCTGTCGGCCGCCGTCCGCGCCGCCAAGGCACGGGCCTACCTGACGGCGTAGGGTCCAAACCTTCATACCGGCGTACGGCCCGTGACGCCGGACGCCGTCCCCGGCGCAGGACCCGTTGGACCCGCCGGACCAGCCGGACCTTTGAGCGACCCCCCGGACCTCTCAGGCAGCGCTAGGAGTCGAGCAGGTCGACCATGTCCTTCAGCCGGCCCATGGCGTTGAAGGTGCCGAAGACGTCCATGTAATCGCGGGTCTCGACGATCTCGCCGTTCCGTACGCGGAGGATCAGCAGGCCGGAGGCGTGGAACGGCCGGTCGTCCGGCGCCACCGTGCCGGTGCCGTGCCATTCGCCCACCACGACCTCCGGGTCGGCGGCCTCGTGGACGACCACGTCCTCGATCTTCTCCAGCTTCACCGGGCTCGCTCCCCACGTCTGGTTGTAGGCGGCACGCACCTCTTCCCGGCCGTTCAGGCGGGCAGGGAACACGGGAGCCCGGAACGGGAACTCGTGGACGGAGTCGGCCGCGTAGAGATCGGCGAGGTCGTCGGGCGACTTGTCGACCATGGCCTGGTGGAAACGGGAGAGGACCTCTCTCGGGGTGCGGAAGGGCTCTGACATGATCGCTCCATTTCGCTCAACCTCTGTTGACTCAACGACTGTAGAGCGAAAATCCCCGCTGGGTCAACGCCGGTAGAGTCATCGCGTGGAGAAGACGCCGACGAGCCGGGTGGTGCGCCGGCGCAGGACCGAGGAGCGGATCCTCGCCGCGGCGCGGGAGGCGTTCGCCGAACGCGGCTTCGAACGCACGACGATCCGGATCGTCGCGGCGGCTGCGGAGGTCGACCCCGCCCTGGTCATGCAGTATTTCGGCTCGAAGCGGGAGCTGTTCGAACGCGCCGTCCAGATGCCGTCCATCCCACCGCTCGGCGGTGGCCTGGCCGAGTCGATCGAAGAGCTGCTCGCGCGAATCGGCATGAAGATCGGCCCGATCCCGCAGGCGTCGCTGGCCGTGATGCGGTCGATGCTCACGCACCCGGAGGCCGCGCAGGGGGCTCGCGCGAAACTGGACGATCAGGTGGCGCAGCTCGGCGCCGCCATCGAGGACGACGACGCCGAGCTGCGCGCGGCTCTGATGGTCGCCACGATGCTGGGTGTGACCATCGCCCGGCAGCTGCTCGACCTCACCGCCCTGCGGGAGGTCTCGGCTGAGAGGATCGCCGAGATCCTCCGCCCGTCCATGAACGCGCTGGCCGGTGTGGACGTCCCGGTCCGCGACGACGCCGGATAAATCGGCGCGCCTGCTCCGGGGGCACGTCCACGTGCTCCCCCGTCCGGCCGAAGGGGTCAGCGCGGTGGCGGCGTCAGCGGCGGCGAACCATCCCCGGCCCGGCCGGCGGGGTCAGCGCTTGCGGCCGACAGGGTCAGCGCTTGGCCGGCGGGGTCAGCGCTTGCGGCCGACGCCGCAGATGGCGTCGACCTCGTGGTGCCCGTTCTCGACGGAGACGTCGCCGGGACGCCACTGGGACGTCGTCACCACCCCGGGCTCGACGACGTCGAGCCCCTCGAAGAACGCCGCGATGCGCTGGGGGGAGCGCAGGTGGTAGGAGCTCGCCGAGTTGACGTTGTAGACGCCGATCGCGTGGTTGAGCGCCTCACTCGTGTCGGTGCCGTCGCACAGCGCCAGATAGCTCCCCGGCGGCAGGGCGTCGAGCAGCCGCGTGATGATCGAAGCGGGGTCGTCTTCGTCGGGCAGCTGCCCCATGATCCCCAGCATCATCAGCGCGATCGGGCGGTTGAAGTCGAGCGTCGCGGCTGCCGCCTCCAGGATCCGTTCCGGGTCGCGCACGTCGGCCTCGATGTAGTCGGTAACTCCCTCGGAGGTGCTGGTCAGCAGCGCCTGGGCGTGCACGAGCACGAGGGGATCGTTGTCCACGTAGACGATGCGGGATTCCGGGGCCAGCCGCTGGGCGACCTGGTGAGTGTTGTCCGCGCTCGGAAGGCCGGTGCCGATGTCGAGGAACTGGCGGATGCCCGCCTCCCCGGCGAGGTACTGGACGGCGCGAGTGAGGAATCGCCGCTGGACGCGGGCGATGTGGGCGATGTCGGGGAAGATCGACAGGATCATGTCGCCTGTTTCCCGGTCGACCGCGTAGTTGTCCTCGCCACCCAGCAGGTAGTTCCATACCCGGGCCGAGTGGGCGGCGGTGGTATCGATCTTCGGCTGCTCAGGACCATCCGTCACGGCGTGGTTCTCCGGTCTGCGCGCGGTCGTACAAGAGGATCAGTGTTCCGGGCGTCGGCCAAGATCCGCAATGCCCCTTCGATGTACGGTGAGACCGATGTGAAGATCTCCCTCTCTTGTGATTAACGCGTCCGGTTGAGGGCAGGGCGCGGCCATGGTCATCTCGACTCACCTGGCCGGGGGGCAGGAGCGGGCCTGTCCACGGCGCGCCGAGCGGCGCACCCCCATCCTTCTCGGCACCGGCACCCTTGTCAGCACCGGCTTTCTGGCCAATGCCGGCTCTCTCACCAACGCCGGCTCTCGTGCCGGCACCGTCACTCTCGCTAACGCCGGCTCTCGTGCCAACGCCGGCGCTCTTGTCAACGCTCGCACTCTTGTCAGCACCGGACGCGGCACGCCGAAGCGTGGTGAGCGCCGGTGGAGCTGACGGCCGCCGTCACTGACGCGGGGATCCCACCGGCCGCGGCCCTGGTGCCGATGGCGCGGGTCCTCCGCACCGTCGCCTCCCGGCAGCGGGAGCACGCGATCTGCGCGTCCTGCGTCAGGGAGCTGTTCGACCCGGCGGGCCGCCGCTACCGGTACCCGTTCGTCTCCTGCGGAGAGTGTGCGCCCCCAGCGAGCCTTGGCTCCCCGCCCTACCCCCGCGTACGGCTGGCGGCGCTGTGTCAGGAATGCGAGCGGGAGTGCCGGGAGGACGGGCGGCGCGGCCCGGCCGCCGGCGCGACCGGCTGCGGTGCGTGCGGCCCGACCGTTCGCTGGGGGAGCCTCGCGGGGAATGATGCGATCGCGGCTGCGGCCGCCGCCATCCGGGCCGGTGGCGCGGTCGGCGTCCACGACGTCTTCGGCGACCAGGTCGTGTGCGACGCGCGGGCGGACGAGGTGGTCGCACGGATGAGCGGTGCCTCCGGTGGCGTCCGGGTCCTGGTGCGGAACGTGTCAGCGGCCCGGGAGATCGCCGGCCTGCTGATCCCGGACATCCGGGCGCTGGTCGAGCGTTCAGGCCGGTCCGTGGTCGTCCGTGTGGGAGACCGGCGGCTGTCGCCCGGCGTGCTGCGCGCCACTCCGGACGTCGACCTGTTCCTGCCCAGGACCGCGCTGCAGCACCTGCTCACGGCTTCGGTGGACGGTCCGCTCGCGGTATGGGACCACTCTGCGGACCTAGTGGGCGGCAGGCCGTACGACGGGGTGCTGACCGTCGCTGCTGCTGGGGCCGGCCGCCCGAAGGCGCCGGTGCCCATGGAGGCCCTTCGACCCTGGTGGCCACCCGCCGCATAAATGCATGACCTCATGTCCGGGTTGCGTCCCGGATTGCGCGTCCTGGGGTCGCGTGTCACGGGTTACGCGCTCTGATTGGGGCCCCGGATCGCGTGTGCCCGCGCTGTCCGTCGAGCTCGGTCTGTCCTGCAGGCGAACAGGCGAATGGACGAGCGACGGCAGAGGGTGGGCCACGACAGAAGGGGCGGGCACGGCAGAGGGGGCGGCGATGGTGGAGGGGCGGTGACGGCGGAGGGGCGGCGGCGGCAGAAGGAGTGGATGGGCCCGCATGAGTCGGTGGTGAATCGACTGCGGGCATGCCTGTGGAGCCGCCCGGTGCGCGTCCCGGGCGGCTTACTCCGGAAGTCTCCCCAAGCGGACGTCCCTCCGTTCATTGTCGGAGGGGGGTGTAGCGGCCGGTGTAGGTGAAGGTCCATCGGCCGGTGCCGATGCGGCGGCGTGTGTAGCGTTCGGGGTGGCGGTAGCGGTCGCGGTTGTGGAATTGGCAGGCGGGGCCGAGGAGTTTGAGGTCGGTCAGTCCGCCGTGGGTCCAGTTGTTGGCGTGGTCGACCTGGCACAGACTGGTCGGCAGGGGGCAGTGCTCGATCCAGCAGGTGGCGTAGCGGGCGGCGATCGCGCGTCGCTGGGCGGGGGTGGCCAGGCGGGCGTTGCGGCCCATGTCGAGCACCTGGCCGTCGGCGTCCATCACCAGGCGCACCAGCGTGGAGGTGCGAGCCAGCCGCTCGATGTCCGACTGCGGTAACAGGTGCCCGGTGGCCAGCAACAGTCCCGGCCACCTGCCCGGCAGCACCCCGCCCACCAGCCACCCACCACCGGCGCCGCCGCCAGGCCCGGCACCAGGCCGGACGCCAGGCCCGGCACTCGCGTCGGCACCAGGCTCCAAACCATGCCCGGTATCCGCGTCGCTACCAGCCTCGGCGTCGGGATGGGCGCTGGACTCGGCGCTTGGTTCCACACCGGGTCTGGTGCCCCTGCCGACATCAGGCCCGGCATTCACGTCGGCATCCGCCATGGCGGCTTCGGTATCGGGCTCGGCATGGTGTTCCGTGCCCGCATGGGCATCAGGTGCGGCACCGATGTCCGCATCTGCCTTCGAACTATGCCCAGCACCAGGCTCAGCACCTGCCTTGGCACGATGTCCCCCACCCGCATCGGCATCAGGTCCGGCCCCGCTCATCGGAGATGAGCCCTTAACCACCCCCGGGTCAGCCATTGGCTCCTGGCCGCCGGCCGTGTCCAACCACGGCTCTTGGTCAGCAATGCGGTCGGCACCGGGGGCGGGCTCGCCAGCGCGGGCAGGCCTGGCAGTAGGAGCGGGTCTGGCAGCGGGATCGGCGGCCGAACCGGCGGCGGGCTCAGCAGGCAGATCGGCCGGCGAATCGGCGGCGGACCCGGCGGGTGAGCCGATACGCGGGCCGATCGGTGAATCGGCCAGTGAGTCGCTGGGCGGACCGGTCGGTGGATCGCTGGGCGGGTCGGCGACTGGGGCCTGAGCGGGTGAGTCGCCAGGCGGATCAGCCGGGTGGTCCTGGGCGGGCGGGCCGGTCGGCGAGTCGGTGGGCGGGCTGGTGGATGGGTCGGTGGGTGGGTCGGCGGGTAGGGATTCGGCCGGCACGATCACCAGCAGTTCGGCGTTGATCTGCTGCTCCAGCAACGCGATCAACGCATCGGCGTTCCGCACCCGCAACGGCCGATCATCCCCCGCCGCGCGTGGCTTGGCGTACTTGTCCAAAAGCACCCGCAACCGCGCCGCCGCCTCCCGCGGAAGACGAAACTCCCCCTCCATCCCCCCATCATCGCTCTCCCGCACCAACAGGAACCGAGCGTCGTACTCCACCCGGTCCCCCTTGTCCACCCCACCGGGATCAAGCACCGCATGCAAAAACCGCCCCGCCTTCACCACCTCAGCCACCGACGCCGCATCCGCCACCCCCAGCAAAATCGGCTCCGCCTGCGCCACCTCCTCCTCACTCAACCCCACCACCGCTGCACAGATCGCCGACGCCAACCCCTCCGACAAACTGCCCTCCGCCAACCGAGACGCCACCACCGGCACCCGCGCCAACTGCTCCGCCAACACCACCACCCGCGACGCCGCATGCACACTCATCCCACCCACCGACCGCAACCACGCCCGCGTCGAGGCATGCCCATGCCCCCGCAC
>NZ_JBEZDW010000048.1:0-56178 GCF_040802045.1 Microbispora sp. NPDC049125
ATCGAATGGGAGGACGCCGGGATGGACCGCCTGCACGGGGCACCGGAGGCCCTGGCCTACATCCGCGGCCTCAACGCCATCACCCCGCCCACCGCCTCCTTCGACGCCGCCTTCTCCTCCGAGGGCTGACACGTTACGCAAGCGGGGGCCGGGCGGTGATCCGCCCGGCCCCCGTACGCGTTTCAGACGCCCATCGACTGGGTGTCGTTCGTCTCCGGCGTGGACTGGATGGCGATCTCGGTCACGCCGTTCTTCAGGTGGTAGCGGGCGATGGCCTCCTGCAGCACCTCGACCTTGGCCTCGCCGCGCTTGACGAGCTGCGTGAGCACCGCCAGCGTGATGGAGGCCGCGTCCACGTGGAAGTGGCGGCGCAGCGCCGACCGGGTGTCCGACAGGCCGAACCCGTCGGTCCCCAGCGCGGCCCAGTCACCCGGCACCCACTGGGCGATCTGGTCGGGCACCGCGCGCATGTAGTCGCTCACGCCGACGAACGGCCCGGGCACCCCGGACAGCTTGCTCGTGACGTACGGCACGCGCGGCTCCACCTCGGGGTTGAGGAGGTTGTGCTCCTCGGCCGCGACCGCGTCCCGGCGCAGCTCGCTCCACGAGGTGGCCGACCATACGGAGGCGGAGACGTCCCAGTCCTCGGCGAGCATCCGCTGGGCCTCCAGGGCCCACGGGGCGGCGACGCCGGAGACCACGATGTTCGCCTTGGTGCCCTTGCCGTCTCCCGGCGCGAAGAGGTAGAGGCCCTTGAGGATCCCCTCGACGTCGACCCCCTCGGGCTCGGCCGGCTGCTGGTAGGGCTCGTTGTAGACGGTGAGGTAGTAGAAGATGTTCTCGGGGTTGTCCCCGTACATCCTCCGCAGGGCGTCCTTGACGATGTGCGCGATCTCGAACGCCCACGCCGGGTCGTAGGACACGGCGGCGGGGTTCGTCGAGGCGATCAGCGGGGTGTGGCCGTCCTCGTGCTGGAGACCCTCGCCGTTCAGCGTGGTGCGGCCGGCCGTCGCGCCGAGCAGGAAGCCGCGGCCCATCTGGTCGGCGAGCTGCCACATCTGGTCGGCGGTCCGCTGGAAGCCGAACATCGAGTAGAAGATGTAGACCGGGATCATGTGCTCGCCGTGCGTGGCGTACGAGCTGCCCGCCGCGATGACCGAGCCCATCGAACCGGCCTCGCTGATCCCCTCGTGCAGGATCTGGCCCTCGGTCGACTCCTTGTACGACAGGAGCAGCTCGCGGTCCACGGCCTCGTACGTCTGCCCGTGCGGCGAGTAGATCTTGGCGGTCGGGAACATCGCGTCCACACCGAACGTGCGCGCCTCGTCCGGGATGACCGGCACGAACCTGGCGCCGATCTCCTTGTCCTTGACGAGGTCCTTGAGCAGGCGGACGAACGCCATCGTGGTCGCCACGTTCTGCTTGCCGGAGCCCTTGCGCAGGCCGCTGTAGACCGCGTCGCCGGGGAGCTTGAGCGGCTTGGCCCGCACGACCCGCTTGGGGAGGTAGCCGCCGAGCGCCGCCCGGCGCTCCTTCATGTAGGCGATCTCCTCGTTGTCCTCACCGGGGTGGAAGTACGGCGGGAGGTCGGCCTCGAGATCCTTGTCGGGGATCGGGAGGTAGAGCCGGTCGCGGAAGTCCTTGAGCTCGGACTTGCTCATCTTCTTCATCTGGTGCGTGGCGTTGCGGGCCTCGAAGTCCTTGCCGAGCGTCCAGCCCTTGATCGTCTGGGCGAGGATGACGGTCGGCTGGCCGACGTGCTCACGGGCCGCCTTGAACGCCGCGTACACCTTGCGGTAGTCGTGGCCGCCGCGCGACAGCTTGCGGATGTCGTCGTCGCTCATGTGCTCGACCATCTTCCGCAGGCGCGGGTCGCCGCCGAAGAAGTTGTCGCGGATGTAGCCGCCCGACTCGACCGAGTAGGTCTGGAACTGGCCGTCGGGGGTGGTGTTCATCTGGTTGACCAGGACGCCGTCGACGTCGGCCGCGAGCAGCGGGTCCCAGTCGCGGCCCCAGACCACCTTGATGACGTTCCACCCGGCGCCGCGGAAGTACGACTCCAGCTCCTGGATGATCTTGCCGTTGCCGCGCACCGGGCCGTCGAGCCGCTGCAGGTTGCAGTTGATGACGAACGTGAGGTTGTCCAGCTCCTCGCGCGAGGCGACGCCGATCGCGCCGAGCGACTCGGGCTCGTCCATCTCGCCGTCGCCCAGGAAGCACCACACGTGGCTGCGGCTGGTGTCCTTGATCTGCCGGCTGAGCAGATAGCGGTTGAACCGCGCCTGGTAGATCGCGCCGATCGGGCCGAGGCCCATGGACACGGTGGGGAACTCCCAGAAGTCCGGCATCAGGCGCGGGTGGGGATAGGACGGCAGGCCCTTGATCCCGTGGGACAGCTCCTGGCGGAACGCGTCCAGCTCGCCGGCCGACAGGCGGCCCTCAAGGAAGGCGCGGGCGTAGATGCCCGGGGCGGCGTGGCCCTGGATGAAGACCTGGTCGCCCGACTCCCCGTGGTCCTTGCCGCGGAAGAAGTGGTTGAAGCCGACCTCGTACAGCGACGCCGCGGACGCGTAGGTGGCGATGTGCCCGCCCACGTTGGTCCGGGCGTTGGCACGGGTCACCATGACCGCGGCGTTCCACCGGATGTAGGCCCGGATGCGGCGCTCGACGTACTCGTCGCCGGGGAACCACGGCTCCCGCTCCGGGGGGATGGTGTTGATGTAGTCCGTGCTGCGCAGACCGGGCACGCCGACCTGGTGCTCCCGGGCGCGCTCAAGCAGCCGGAGCATCAGGTAGCGGGCGCGGCTGCGGCCCTCCGTCTTGATGACGTTGTCGAGCGATTCGAGCCACTCATGGGTCTCGCTCGGATCGACATCAGGCAACTGGCTGGGTAGGCCGTCACTGATGATCGAGAAACGCTGGCGTCCGGAAGCCACAGGGTCTCGCCTTCCGAGAATGGACTGGAGTCACGTCGGTCTGTTACGTCTGTTGCCTGCTGCGATGTGTTGCTGGTGGATCGCGTGTCTTGGTCGTCTTCCATCCTGGCTCGTCACCGCGGAAAGCGCATCTCTACTTCGTGGTAACCGTGCCGTCCCTGCTGGCAGCAGGGCCACATGGCGTAGACCACCGATGGTAGGACGATTTTCGCAGATGGCCCACTCCCGGAGGGAAGCGGGGTTCTTTCAACGGAGTGTAAGGAGGGCCGGCCCTCCGCCATAGCCTGCCCTACCCGGTCCCGTCACGCCTCACTCGGCCCCCGTCGCGGAAGCGTCGCTGTCGAAGGATACGGCGTGCCGGCCGCCGTACGGCCAGGGCGGGCAGGGGCGGCCAGGGGGCGGCGCGGAGCAGCCAGGGGGCGGCGTGGGGCGGCCAGGGGGCGAGGCGGAACGGCGAGGGACGGCCGGGGCGGCGCTCTCCCCCAGAGGGGGGATCCCCGCCCCCGCCGGCGCGCGATGCGGGCGCCGGGAGCCGGCACCAGCCTGAGGACACGGCTTCGCGGATCGCCGCGGAGCCGTCCACTCAGCAGGAAGGGTGCCGTGAAACGCATCACCGTCCTCCGCGGCCCGGGCCGCCACCGTCTGACCGCGGTGCTGCTCTCCGCCGCGCTCGGGCCGCCACTGGCGGCCTGCTCCGCGGCCGGACCGGCTCCGGCGGCATCCGGTAGCCTGGCCGCCACCGCCACCTTGGCCACCACCGGCGCCCAGCAGGGCGCCGCCTACCGCGAGCTGGCCCGCTGCTTCCGGGCCCATGGGGAGCCCGGCTTCCCCGATCCGGCGATCGACACGGCGTCCGGCCGGTGGAGCTGGCCCCACCGCGCGATCGCCGACCTGCCGAAGGCGGCGGTCGACGCCTGCCAGCCGATCATCCGCACGTTCCCGGGTGGCGAATGGCTGCCGGCCCAATCCACCGCTGACGTGGCGAGGCTCCGGCGGTTCGCCGCGTGCATGCGAGAGCACGGGCTCTCCGACTATCCGGACCCGGACGCGGACGGCGGTTTCTCGCTTCCCCGCCGCCTGCGCAATCTAGGGAAGGGCGGCATGTCGTCGCAGCTGCGCGCGTGCCGGCAGTTCATGCCGGGCGACTCGGGGACGGCGGCCGATGGCTGAACGCCCCATTCTGCGGGCCGCCGTCGCCGGGGCGGCCCCGCTGGAACTCGTGACCGGCCCCCATGCCGCACCCCGTCTACCGCGGCCGGACATCGGCCCCAAGGAGAGAACATGAAGACCCAGAGCGGCGTGAGCCGTTCCCGTGCCGCCGCGGTGCTGACGGCCGCCGTGCTCGCGATGCCGCTGGCGGCCTGCTCCGCCGGCGGCCCTACTCCGGCCGGCAGTCCCACCGCCGTTCCCAGCGGCGCGCAGCAGGTGTTCGCCGCCTACCGTGACGCCGTCCGCTGCCTGCGGTCCCACGGGATGCCCGGCTTCCCCGACCCGGTGATGGTGTCGGGCCAGCCGGAAGTCCCCGCGGACGCCCCCAAGCCGCCGCGCGCGGCGATCGACGCGTGCCAGGCGGAGATCCGCAAGCTGCCCGATGTCGGCAGGGACGCCCCGGCGACGGCCGCCGACATCGCGAAGCTCCGGCAGTTCGCCGCGTGCATGCGAGAGCACGGGCTGCCGGACTGGCCCGACCCGAACGCGCGCGGCGCCTTCCCGCTTCCCCGCCGCCTGTTCGATCTCGGGAAGCGGGGCTTTTTCTCGCAGATGCAGGCATGCAAGCCCCTCGCCCCCAAGGGGATCTCGATCCAGGATCCGGCGGGCAATGGCTGAGCGCGTCGTACTCAAAGCGGCCGTGACGGGGGCGGCCCTGCTGGGGATCGCCGTGGGCGGCCACGCCCTGCTGGCCGGCGGTCCCGCTCCGGCGGCCGCCGCCCCGCCCATCGTCACCGGCACCGCCCCTGTCGCCCGTACCGACGTCGAGGAGACCACCCAGGTCAACGGGACCCTGACGTACGACGGCTCGTTCACCGTGCAGGCCGCGGGCACCGGCCGGCTGACCCGGCTGCCGCGCGTCGGCTCCGTGGTCCGCCGGGGCCGGGCCGTCTTCGAGGCGGACGGGCGGAGGGTCCCCCTCCTGTACGGCTCCCGCCCGGCCTGGCGGCCCTTCGCCCTGGGGATGACGAACGGCGCCGACGTCCGGCAGCTCGAACGCAACCTCAAGGCACTCGGCTACGGCGGCTTCACCGTGGACTCCCATTTCGACCTGGGCACCTACTGGGCCGTCCGGAGCTGGCAGCGGCACCTGCGGCTGCCGGTGACGGGGAGCCTCCCGATCGGGAGCGTGGTGTTCCTCCCCGGCCCGTTGCGGGTGACCGGCCACGACGCGGCCCAGGGCGCGCCGGCGTCCGGCCAGATCCTGCACGGCAGCGGCCTCACCCCCGTCGTGTCGATCCAGCTCGACCCGGCCTCCGCCCCCGACGTCCGGCGGGGCGACCGGGTCACGGTCACGCTCCCGGACGGCCGCACCCGGCGGGGCCGGGTGGCCGAGGTGAGCGGCGTGGCGGTGACGAGCCCGGGAGGGCAGGGAGGGCAGGGGCAGCAGGAGCAGTCGTCCGTGCCGGCGACGATCCGGCTCGGCGGCAGGCCGCCGCGCCTGCTCGACCAGGCCCTGGTGCAGGTCGTCCTGACCACGGAACGGCGCCGGGGGGTGCTCGCCGTGCCGACCGTGGCGCTCCTGGCCCGCCCCGGCGGGTCGTTCGCGGTCGTCACGGTCTCCTCCGGCGGCCGCCGCACGACGGCGCCGGTCGAGACCGGCCTGTTCGACGAGATCGCCGGGGTCGTCGAGGTGACCGGGGTGCCCGAGGGGGCGCTGGTGGAGGTGCCAGCGCAATGACCGTGTCATGACGGCGTCCGGAACGGGCGTCCTGGAGCTGAACGACGTCCGGAAGGTCTACCCCGGCCCGGTCGAGCCCGTACGCGGCATCTCGCTCACGGTGGACGAGGGCGACATGGTGGCGATCCTCGGGCCGTCGGGGTCGGGCAAGTCCACCCTCCTGCACCTGATGGCCGCGCTCGACCGGCCCACCTCCGGTTCGGTACGGCTGGCCGGTCACGCGGTCGAGGGGCTGCCGGACCGCCGCCTGGCGGGGCTGCGCGCCCATCACGTCGGCGTGGTGTTCCAGCAGTTCTTCCTCATGGACCCGCTGACCGCGCTGGAGAACGTCGCCACCGGGCTGCTCTACCGGGGCGTCCCCGTACGGCGACGGCGCCACCTGGCGGCCGAGGCGCTGGAGCGGGTCGGCCTGGCACATCGCACCGGCCACCGGGCGGGGAAACTGTCGGGAGGGGAGCGGCAGCGGGTCGCCATCGCCCGGGCGCTCGTCGGCCGCCCGTCGATCCTCTTCGCGGACGAGCCGACCGGGAACCTCGACTCGGCCACCGGAGCCGGGATCATCGCGCTGCTGCGCGAGCTCAACGGCCAGGGGGCGACCCTCGTGATCGTCACCCACGACGCCGGCGTGGCGGGGGCCTGCCGGCGCCGCGTCGAGCTGCGCGACGGCCAGGTGGTCGCGACGTCGTCCGGCGCGCGGCAGGACGAGCCGGGCCGTGCCCCGGACGATCGGGAAGGGCGGTGGCCCAGGTGAGCGGCGTCAAGGACGGTGGCCGGATCCGGAGCGGTGACGGGACGGAGGCGGTGGCTGAGGCGGTGGCGGTCCCGCTGCCGAGGATGCGGGCGGCCGATCTGCTGCCGACCGGCACGCTGGGGCTGCGGACCCGGCGGGCCAGGGCGGTGCTGTCGGCGCTCGGGATCGCCATCGGGATCGCGGCCATCGTGGCGGTCCTGGGTGTGACGCGGTCCAGCCAGTCGGCCCTGCTCGGGCAGATCGACCGCCTCGGCACCAACCTGCTCACGGTCGCGAGCGGCAGGGGATTCGGCGACGCCGAGGCGAAGCTGCCGGTCGACGCGGCCCGGATGATCCGCCGTGTGGAGGGCGTGCTGCACGTCGCGCCGACCACCCAGCTGGCGGCGCTGAACGTCTACCGCAACCAGAAGATCCTCGGCGGTCAGACAGGCGGGCTCGCGGTCCGCGCCTGCGACCAGTCCCTGCTGGGCACCCTCGACGGGCGGGTGGGCCGGGGCCGGTTCCTCGACGCGGCGACCTCGTCCTACCCGGTCACCGTGCTCGGCTTCGAGGCGGCCCGCACGCTGGGGATCACCCGGGTCGACCAGGACACCCGGGTCTGGCTTGGTGGTCACTGGTTCGCCGTCGCGGGGATCCTCGACCCGCTCGTGCTGGCCCCGGAGATCGACCGGTCGGCGTTGGTGGGCTTCCCCGTGGCCGCCCGGATGCTCGGCTACGACGGCCATCCCAGCCGCCTGTACGTCCGGGCGGCCCAGGGCCGGGTGAACGACGTCTCCGGCCTGCTGGCCATGACCACCAGCCCGGCGCATCCCGAGGAGGCCGAGGTGAGCCGTCCCTCCGACGCGCTCACCGCCCGGATCGCCGTCGCCGAGTCGGGCGCCGCGCTGTTCCTCGGCCTCGGCGCGATCGCCCTGCTGGTCGGCGGCATCGGGATCGGCAACATCATGGTGATCTCGGTGCTGGAGCGGCGGGGGGAGATCGGGCTGCGGCGGGCGCTCGGCGCGCGGCGGCGGCACGTGGCGAGCCAGTTCATCACCGAGTCGCTCGTGCTCGCCGGCCTCGGAGGCGGCGCGGGAGTCGCCATCGGTTGCCTCGTCACCGCCGGGCTGGCCCGATCACGGGGATGGGACACCCTCATCCCCGTGGAGGCGCTGTGGGGCGGAGTCGCGACCGCCGTGGTGGTCGGCGCGCTCGCCGGGCTCTACCCGGCCCTCCGCGCGGCCGGGCTCGCCCCCACCGACGCCCTCAAGTCGATCTGAGGGCCCCGCACGGCCCGCGAAGCCGCCAGGCGGGCAGGGCGGGCCTCAGGGCCCGCCAGGAGCCCCGTGAAGGGCTGGAGGGGGTCAGCCGTCCAGGGCCTCGTCCAGGGGGACGAGGCCCTGCTGGAGCGCGAAGATGGCCGCCTGGGTCCGGTCCGCCAGGCCCAGCTTGGCCAGGATGCTCGACACGTGGGTCTTGACGGTCTCCCGCCCCATCCCGAGGGCGCGGGAGATCTCCGCGTTCGACCGGCCCCTGGCGAGCGCGGTGAGCACCTCCCGCTCCCTGGGCGTCAGCAGGTCGAGGGGCCGCTCGCGGTCGCCGTGCCGTACGCGCGAGATCAGGAGGGCGGCCACTCCCGGCTCCAGCACGCTCCCGCCGTGGGCCGCCTCCCGCACCGCTTCGACCACGCGGTCAACGGCCGTCGTCTTCGGCAGGTAGGACAGCGCGCCCAGCCGTACGGCCTCGACCACCCGCTCGTCCTCCAGGAACGACGTCAGCACGATCACCGCGGGCCGCGCCGGAGGCCGGCCCCCGTCATGATCGCCGCCCCGGGTGTCGCGCAGTCGGCGCAGCACGCCCAGGCCGTCCATGCCGGGCATGACCATGTCGAGCAGCACCACGTCGGGCCGCAGCGCGGGGATGACGGCGAGCGCCCGCTCACCGCTCGAACACTCGCCGACCACCTCGATCCCCTCCTCCTGTTCGAGGACGAACCGCAGGCCGTGCCGTACGACCTCGTGGTCGTCGACGACGAGGACGCGGATCATCGGGGCGGCTCCTCGCCGGCCCCCGGCGCGCTCTCCCACCGCGCCGGGGGGAGGGGCAGGCGGGCCGTCACCGTCGTGCCGTCACCCGGCTCCGTGGACAGCCTCAGACTGCCGCCCAGCTCCCGCACGCGCTCACGCATCATCGTCAGCCCCATTCCGTGACCGGCGGCGGCGGAGGCGGGATCGAAACCCTCGCCGTCGTCGCGCACCTCCACGGTCACCGCGTCCCCGGTACGGCGCAGCCGTACCTCGACCAGCTCCGGCTCGGCGTGCTTGATCGCGTTGCCGATCGACTCCTGGACGAGCCTCAGCACGGCGTGTTCGACGGCCGGGGGCAAGGTGACCTCGTCGAGCACGGCGTCGACCCGGATGCCCAGCCGGGACTCGTACGCGCGGCACAGCTCGTGCAGGGCGGGCACCAGCCCCGCGTCCTCAAGGGCGACGGGACGCAGCTCCAGCAGCAGCGCCTGCATCTCGCGCATGGCGCGGGCGGCGGTGCGTTCCATCGAGTCGGCCTGGGGCCGCAGGGTCTGCGGCGCCGCGCGGCGCATGCCCGCCGCGAGCAGGCTGAGCGAGAACAGGTCCTGCGAGATCGAGTCGTGCAGCTCCCGGGCGATCCTCGCCCGCTCGGCCTGCCGGGCGTCCGCCTCGGCCAGGAGCCGCTCCGCGGCGACCGAGCCGCTGAGCCGCTCGGTCATCGCGTTGAACGACTCCTCCAGCCGGCCGACCTCGTCCCCCGGCGTCACGGGCACCCGCGGGCGGAAGTCGCCCTGGGAGACGGCTCCGGTCACCGCGGCCAGCCGCTGGACCCTGCCGATCAGCCGCCGGGTGCTGAGCATGCCGAACAGCAGCCCGACCGGCAGGACGAGGCTCAGCGCGAGCACTCCGGGCAGCAGCAGGGGATAGAGGGAGGACGAGGTGCCCGGGGGGGCGGCGTAGCCGAGGGGCGCCTGGACGAAGACGTACGCCGCCGTGGTGAACCCCTCCCCGCGTGACGGGTCCTTCCCGGCCTTGCCCCCTGTGCTCGCGCCTTTCGCCGGGGCCTGGCCTCCGCCGGGCATCCCGGTGGAGGAGAACAGGACGGGGCTCACCCACCACATCGCCTTCCCCGCCGGAGTCTTGCCCGTGTTGCCGCCGCTCGACAGGGGGACCGGGAGGACGGAGCCGGTGGCGTAGACGTCCTGCGCCGAACTGCCGATCACCTGGCCCCGGCGGTCGGCGAGCACCTCGATCGGCCGCCCGCTCCTGCCGGTGCCCGTCTTGCTGATCATGACACCGCTGTCGTCGCCGAGAGGCGTGCCACTCAGGGAGATCGCGTCACCGGAGTCCCTCGCCGCCATGACCAGCAGCTCCTCCACGGGGACGCCGGGAGACAGGGCGGCGAGCTTGGTGAGCGTGAGGCTGAGCACCTTGGCGTCCCGGCCGGCCTGGTCCTGGAGGCGGGACTGGAGGTCGGATCCGCTGACGAGGGACGGCACGTAGAGCCCGAGAAGCACGGCCTCCACGGCCAGCACTGCGGCCGCGGTGACCATGACATACGAGGCGGCCATCCGCCTCCTGAGCCCCATGCGCGCAGCGTAACCTTTTGGTATGCATTGTCCCTCCCTCTGTGGAGGGAGGGGTTTCTCCTCTTTCCAGGTGGCGATAGGCGTACCAGGCTCGGGAGAGAGGGAGGGATCGAGATGCAGGCAGCGGTGGGCGACCGGCTCGTGGTTCACGGCGCCGTAGTGGGGGAGCACGACCGGCAGGGCGAGATCATCGAGGTCCGCGGCCCCGGCGGCGGGCCGCCCTTCATGGTCCGCTTCGACGACGGGCACGAGGGCCTGGTGTTCCCGGGTCCGGACGCGGTCGTGATTCCAGCTCACAGTGGAGCGGCCCGGGGCGGCTCGTAATATCACGGTGTGAAATCGACGATGATCGAGGTGCGTACCGGATCGCGCGAACGGGTGCACGACATCACACGGGAGTGCGCGGACTTCGCGCGGCGCTGCGGGGGAGACGGGCTGCTGCACGTCTTCGTGCCGCACGCCACCGCGGGAGTGGCGCTGATCGAGCTCGGCTCGGGGAGCGACGACGACCTGCTGGCCGCGCTCGGGGACGTCCTGCCCGCCGACGACCGGTGGCGGCATGCCCATGGTTCACGGGGACATGGGAGGTCGCATGTCATGCCCGCCCTCGTCCCGCCGTACGCGACGGTGCCCGTGCTCGACGGCAAGCTGGCCCTGGGGACCTGGCAGTCGGTCGCCCTGGTCGATCTCAACGTCGACAACCCGGACAGACATGTCCGTTTGTCTTTTTTGTCCGATTAGGAGATAACGGTGCGGGTCACCCGCCGTGGCGACCGTTGACGACGATGGGTCACAGCGTGTGGACTGTGCCGAAGCATGGCTCTCAGGGAGCCGGACAGCCGCATATTCAGGCGGGGTCACCCAAGCAGGAGGGATGAACGTGAGCGCGACCGCGGGTCAGGCGCAGGGCGAGCGCGGCCTGGCCGAACGACTCGGCCTCAGAGCCGGTCAGGTGGTGCAGGAGGTCGGCTGGGACGAGGACTGCGACGAGGCGCTGCGCCAGTCCATCGAGGAGCTGACCGGCAACGAGATGGTGGACGAGGACGTCGACGACGTCGTCGACGTGGTGCTGCTGTGGTGGCGCGACGGGGACGGCGACCTGTTCGACGCCCTCAGCGACGCGATGACCGCACTCGCCGACGGAGGCCAGATCTGGCTGCTGACCCCCAAGGCGGGTCGCGACGGCCACGTCGAGCCCAGCGACATCGGTGAGGACGCGGCGACCGCCGGGCTGTCCCAGACGAGCAGCGTGAGCGCGGCGCGGGACTGGTCGGGGACGCGGCTCGTCGCCCCCAAGGCCCGCCGCTGAGCGTTGCCCTGCCGTACGGTGCGGCATTGCCGTACGGCAGGATTATGGGCGGAATCACCGGATCGCCGGGGAGGGCAGCTCATGGCGGTTGAGGTCGGACAGCGGGCTCCGGACTTCGAGCTCAAGGACCAGCACGGCGCCCCCGTGAGGCTCTCCGACCACCGGGGCGGAAAGGTGCTGCTCATCTTCTACCCGCTGGCGTTCAGCCCCGTCTGCCACGGCGAGCTGGCCGCGATCCGGGACGGGTTCGCCGGCACCGTGCCCCCGGACGTGCGGGTTCTCACCATCTCCGTCGACTCCATGTTCAGCCACCGCGCCTGGGCCGACCAGGAGGGCTTCTCGTTCCCGCTGCTCTCGGACTTCTGGCCACACGGTGAGGTCGCGCGGGCGTACGGTGTCTTCGACGAGGAGAAGGGCCTCGCGCTGCGAGGCACGTTCATCATCGACGGCGACGGCATCGTCCGCTGGAAGGTCGTCAACACGATCGGAACGGCGAGAGACCTCGACGAGTACCGGAAGGCGCTCGCCGGAATCTGATCGTTAGACCGCCCTCTCGTGGGCACTGACATATCCCTGTCCGCCACCTGTCCTCATTGCCCATTGGAGGCCACGATGCCTTGCTACCGGTGCGGGGCCAGGCAGACCGATCCCGTCCGCGGCGCCAGCCCGTGGAAGCGGGGAGTGCGCCAGGAGGCGCAGGTCCTGGTCTGCCCGGACTGCCAGCGTGAGCACGACATCGATCTCGACACCTGCGCCTCGTGCGGCTCCATCGCCCTCATCTGCAGGCTCGGCGAGGTCGAGTGCCGCTCCTGCGGTTCCGTACGGCTCGCGCGGTCGTGCGACTCGCTGGTGCCGGCCGGCGCGCCCGGCCTGGCGGCCGAGGTCGAAGCCGCTCTCAACCGCGTCCTCGGCCGTTCGTGACCGTGACGTACGTCGTCGGGCTCGACGTGGGCGGCACCTCCATGAAGGGCGGCCTGGTCACCCGGCACGGTGAGGTGACCTCCCTGGAGGGCCGGCCCACCGGCAGGGAGAACGGCCCGGAGGCCGTCGTGGCGGCCGTCCGCGCCTACGCCGGCGAGCTGGCCGCGCTCGGAACGGCCCGCTTCGGCACGCCGCCCACCGGGGTCGGCCTGGCCGTACCGGGGATCGTGACGTCGACGAGGGCGCTGTACTCGACGAACATCGGCTGGCGCGACGTGCCCGCCGCCGCGTTGGTGCCGCCCGGCGTCCCGGCCCGGCTCGGGCACGACGTACGCACCGGGGGGCTGGCCGAGAGCCTCTTCGGCGCGGGCCGAGACGCCGGCGACTTCCTGTTCCTCCCCATCGGCACCGGCATCGCGGGCGCGGTCGTGATCGGTGGAGAGCCGTACGGCGGGGCCCAGGGCTGGGGCGGCGAGATCGGCCACGCGCCCGTCTGGCCGGCGGGGGAGAAGTGCGCCTGCGGCCAGATCGGCTGCCTGGAGACCTACGCCTCGGCCTCGGCGCTCGCGCGGCGGTTCGAGGCGCGATCAGGGCTTGTTGCGACGGCGAAGGACGTGGTGGCCCTCGCGGCCGGCGGCGACCCGGTGGCACGGAAGGTCTTCGACGAGGCGATCGAGGCCCTCGCCATCGCCCTGGCGTCGTACGTGCTCCTGCTGGACCCCTCGCTGATCGTCATCGGCGGCGGCCTGTCCGAGGCGGGCCCGGCGCTGCTCGATCCCCTCGGCTCACGCCTGGCGGCGCGCCTGGCCTTCCGGGAGCCGCCGCCGCTGCGCCAGGCGGCGCTCGGCGTGCACGCGGGCATGCTCGGCGCGGCGGTGCTCGGCTGGCAGGCCGCGGGAGTGGGCGACGCGGGACGCGACTGGTCGCTCGATGTGCCGCTCGATGTGCTGAAAGGCGGCACCGTGTCGTAGGGTGTATTCCCGTCCGGGCGGTTAGCTCAGCGGTAGAGCACTCGCCTTACAAGCGAGGGGTCACTGGTTCGAACCCAGTACCGCCCACCTGCGAAAACTCACCTTAGGCGATCTTGTTTCTACGGCCTGAGTGACTAAGTGAGTGACTATGCCTCGAAGAGGCTGTCCATTTTCGCGGCCCCCTGCATGAGGACCGGGCGGATCTGCTTGCGGTAGACGGTCTCGGTGACCACGGTGTTGCGGTGGCCGACGAGGCGGGAGATGTCCTCGATCGGGACACCGGAGTCGGACAGCAGCGAGACGAAGCTGTGCCGCATCTCGCGCGGAGACCAGTCCTTACCGCCAAGGTCGGCGCCGTCGAGGGACTTGCGGAAGTCGCGTCGTACGTTGTGCGCGGTGAGCGCCGTGCCGTTCTTCGTGCGGAAGACGAGGTCGTACTCGCTGGAGGTCTGCTCGTCGGCCAGGGCGTGAAGGGCGTCTACACAGAGGCGGGGGAGCTTGAGGGACCTCCGCGACTTGACGGTCTTGGTATCGCCCTTCTGCCGGACTGAGCGCCAGACGTGGATTGCGAACTCCTCGTGCTCCCAGCCGGCTTCGGCGACGGGGACCCACGCTTGCCGCTTGGTGTCGTAGGCGACGACGTGTGGCCAGGTGAGGGCGCGAAGCTCCTCGGTCCGGGCGCCGATCAGCAGCGAGAGCACGATGTACGCCCGCATGCGTGGGTTGGCCTTGGCCGCCTCGTCGAGGATGGCCTGAGCCTGTGCCATCGTGAGTGCCTTGGACGGACGACCGGCGCGCCCTTCGGGGATCTCGCAGAGATCGACGACGTTCCGCTTCACCTTGTCGCGGCGCATCGCGCTCCTGACCGCCCGGTTCAGGATGCCGTGGATCAGTTTGAGCGAGCGCGTGCTGAGTTCTCCTTTCCTGCTCGTCAGCCACGCGTCCACGTCTTCGACGGACAGGTCTCGCAGCTTGCGCGCGCCGAGTGCTGGGATGACGTGAGTCTGAGCGAAGGTGGTGTACATCCGGACCGTGCTCGGGGACCGGCCGCCCAGGCCGTGAGCGAGCCAGTACGTGACGGCATCGCTCACGGTGTAGTTGGTCGGGGCGATGGCCAGCCCGTCCTCGTGGTCGCGGACGATCTCTTTGAGTTTGCTCTTGGCTTCGGTCTTGGTCTTGCCGCTGGCCTTCTTCACGATGCGTTTCCCCGCAGGGGAGTAGCCCAGTGTCACCGAGGCGATCCAGCGTTGCCGTTGTTCGTCCTAGTGGAGGCCGCCGTCTCCTTTGCTGCGTCTGGTGGTCATGATGCCTTTCGTGCCTCCTGTTCGAGTAGGCCGATGTAGTCGTCGATGGCCAAGGCCGGGATGAGCCGGGTACGGCCCTGGCGGACCGAGCGCAGCCGCCCTGATCGGATGAGTTCGTAGATCACGCTGCGGCTCAGGCTGAGCAGGCGCATGGCGTCGGGGATGCGGGAGAGCCGCCGGTCGGCGGGTGGGGGTGGGGTCATTTGGTCTCGCGTTCTGTCGCGATGTGCCGGGCGGTCTGGACGCGCTGGCGGATGTGTTCGGCCATGAGCGCTTCGCCGGGGGTGTGGCCGATCCCGGTCAGGCGCCAGTGGCCGAGCTTGAGGGAGTAGGCGCGGCTCTTGCTGGAGAAGTGGCTCCGGAAGCCCAGCATGTGCGCCCAGGGCCGTAGCCGAAGGTCGGCGAACTCCGAGCGTCCGCCGAGGTCCCAGCAGGTGCGGATCATGCGCCGGGCGTACTCGGTGACCGGGAGCGCGTCCAGGTGGAGGCCAGGTTTGAGCCCAGTGCCCTGGCAGCGACCGCAGGAGGCGATCAGGGTGCGCCGTCCGCGACCGCCGCAGGCCGGGCACGACAGGCGGTGATCGACGGTGCCGGAGGCTTCGGCGCCTTTGGTGGCGTACTTGGCGATGTAGCCGGCCACCGCCCGTTCGCTGAGCCCTTCGGCGTTTGCGTCGAGGAGGATGGGCCGGATGTCGAGCTGGTCACCCCAGGTCAGCTCCCGTTGGCCGAGGTTGCTTGCGGGGGAGGTGAGGCGGACGCGGGCAATCGCTGGGGGGACGGCCCGTGTGAGCAGGTGGTGATCGGCCCAGGGGGGAGGGGGCTCGTGGGCTCCCGCTGGGCCGTCGAGGCGGATGACCGCGTGGAAGTGGACCAGGCCGCGCCGCTGGTACTCGGCGACCTTGGCGAAGGAGACCCGTACCTGTTCGCCGAAGGCGCGGCGGCTCCTCCCGACCTGGGCGGCCAGCTCTTGGCGCATGGCCAGGGTGAAGCGGTGCCACAGCGCGCCCGCGTGTGCCTGCCACAGGACCGCCCCGATGTAGTCGTAGCAGTCCGGGCAGATGGGCTGTCCGAGCCGGTCATCGCGTGGCTCATGCCGGGTATGGCAGCCGACCGGGCGCCCGTGCTCGCATACCTTGGTGCGCTTGCGGGGACGGCAGACGCGTCCCTCGTGGTGGGAGTGGACCGGGCCGAAGGACGGCGCGGTGAGCGTGACGAAGGCTCGCGGGTGGGCGCTGACCGTTTCCGGGACGCCCTTGCCGCCCGATAGGCCAGCGCGGATCAGGTGGAAGGTGTCGGCCCGGTAGACCTCCGAGCAGGCCGGGCACACTGAGGCGCGCCGGTTGCCGCAGGCCACCAGCAGCCGGCCGCCGGGTTCGTCTGCGGTGGTGTAGGTGTGGAGGACCTCGCCGGTGCCCGCGTCCACGATGGCCGACTCGCTGGCCAGGTGGATCGGATGGGCGCAGCCGCCGGTGGCGGCCACCATCGAGCGCCACCGGTCGTAGCCGGGTGCGTTGATGACCCGGACGAGGTCGATCATCCAGTCGGGGTGTTCGTCGTCAGCGTTCATGATCTACCACCTCCTCGGTCGTATCACTACCTGTAGTACATGTTGACTTACGTTGCCTTGCTCGTCAACCTGTAGTACAAGTTGTGATGAGGAAAGTGAGGGAACCGCATGGAGACCGAAGAGAAGGACGCCCGGTGGCGCATCATCGCCACCGATCTACGCGCCGCCATCCTTGACGGCCGCTACTCGCCCGGCGGGGCACTCCCGAGCGAACCAGAGCTGGTCAGGAAGTACGAGGTCTCCCGCCCCACCGTGCGCAAGGCCATCGACACGCTTGTCTCCGAGGGCTTGGCTTATGTCATGCGCGGACGCGGCTCGTTCGTCCGTCCCATGCCCGAGCGGCGCGCAATCATCATCACAGACAGGGACCGGCCGGACCTGGCCGCGCCTGGCAACCATCCCGATGTGCAGGAGTTCGGCTGGGATTTGGCCATGAAGGATGTCGAGCCCGAGGCCCCGCTGTTCACCGACGAGAAGATCAGCGCCAACCGCGACATCGCGATCATGCTTGGCGTCCGGCCCGGACACCCGGTTATCCATCGCCGCAGCATGTGGTACCGAGGCCACACCGCACGTATCCACGGTGCGTCAGCCCGGCTGGAGATCAACTCCTATACGAACGCCGACATGCTCCCCGACTGGGACGACCCCAAGCGCTACCACCAGTACCGCAAGCGTTCCGGCTTCTTCTACCAGTCACTCATCCGCGAGCACGGCCCCGTCCGATGGATGACGTTGACCACGGCCCGCATCGCCTACGAAGACGAGCGCGCCCTACTGGCCATGGACTACGCCGAGGCCCTGTTGATCGTCCGGCGGACCATGGCCCACGCCAACGGCCGCCCCATCGAGGTCACCGAGGTCAAAGCCCCCGCCAACCGCTACGAGATCGGCCACCACACCGAACTCGCCGACGACCCCGCCGCCGACCTCACCCCGCAGGAGCTCAGCGACAACGGCATCGACCTCGTGATCTAGAACCCGCCGTTTTGGGTGGCTCAGAATTTCTTTACTGGTTCAAGGCGACCCGCCTGCGGCGGTTCGCTGCGCGCCGGGCGGCCAGCCGGCCGGGCATGCGGCTCTCCGGCCGGTCCCGGCCGGCGCCGCCGGGGCGCGACTGACGTAGGAAAGCCGGCTCAATCCTCTGCAGAGAAGCACAGGACAGATAGCACAAGCAGTGCTAAATTTGGCCTTCGTGACGGAGCGAATCGCTGCAAACGCGCACAGTGTTCAGGTGACCATGCTGAAGCTACATAAGGCTTGCATGGATCATATCGAACAAGCGGCGAAGTCAGTAGAGCAGGAGATAAACAGAGTATTGCATCTAGAGGCCGACTTTGCTGTGTGGCTGCATGTCCTGGGCGAGCGTCCAGAAGTGCAGCAGTTGCGATCCGCTCATCAGGACTTTGGGCTCGCATTCTATGCCGCTATGAGCGGTCTGTATCGCCAAGCATTTTCGAGCCTAAGGTCATTTCTCGAAGTGACGGCAGGTGCCGCTTATCTAAGTTCCCTAGAGTTCAAGCGACGCCAGTGGATCAATGGCAAGCTTGATATAAGCTGGTCGGCAATCATCTCCAGCGAAGATGGGATATATTCAACCGCCTTTCTTTGGGAGTTCTGTCCAGAGGCAATTCCTGAACAAGGAGAGATGGTCGCCAGTCTGAAAAACTCGTATCGGAGATGTTCGGAATACATTCATGGCAATGTTGCGGCATCTCAAATGCTTCCTCCGGATATCTCATTCAAAGAGGAGCTGATGAAAGAGTGGTTATCGGTTGCGGCGTCCATCCTTGGTTCGATGATTCATTGCTTCATGGTCAGGTACTATAAGGATCTGAGTAAGTTCCAGAAACAGGCCGTTGAGGCCTCGCTTGAGGATCATTTCTCACACTTAGCTTCAATCCGAACGCTGTTGGGTCTACCCGTGGAGAAGGAAAGGTCGGAGGCGTGAGCGAGCTTAACTTCCGGACAGAAGACCTCACCCTTGAAGAGGTCGGCGACTATTTCGTAGAGACCAGCATGGATCGGCAGACGATCGACAAGCTGAAGAGCAAGAAAACGGTGGTCTTGCAAGGTGCGAGAGGCGTTGGTAAGTCTTTCCTTCTGAAGGTGGCCCAAAAGGAAATAGATGACTCATTCCCTGACTCGCGGATCCTTGCTGTTTATGTAACTTTCAACAAGGCGGGATTGCTTCAGACCTCTAATCCCGAGCGATTCAAGCATTGGATGCTGGCAAAGATCTGCAACAGGGTGATTCGCGAGGCGCGTAAGAAGGGAGCGCTTCACCAACGAAGCACTATTTTTGCCACGTTGTCACGGGACGGGACCGACGAAGGAACTCAGATCCGCCTGCAGAAGTTAGAGGAGGAGTTGGAGGACGCTTGGAAGAACGAGGTTGCATTATCTGAAATTGACTCTGGAATCGATCCAGAAGTGATCAAGGACGCAGTAGAGGACCTATGCCTTCAGACCAAGGTCAAGAGGGTCGTTCTTCTGGTGGATGAAGCCGCGCATGTCTTCATTCCGGAGCAGCAACGGCAATTCTTCACTCTGATGCGAGATCTTCGTAGTCCTTATCTCTCAGTCAAGGCGGCGGTCTATCCTGGTGTTACCTACTTCGGTGACTCCTTCCAGTTGAGCCACGATGCGGAACTGATCAATGTCAATCGAGATATTCTAGATTCAGAATATCTGAACGCTATGCGCGAGATAGTGCTTCGCCAGGATCCGAGCCTGCTTGCTCAGGTGAAGAAGAATGGGGAAGTGTTTGACGCTCTAGCGTTCGCGGCCAGCGGCAATCCGCGGACCCTTCTCAAGACGGTTTCCGCAGCCTCTCCTCTAAATACTAGTAACGCCCAGCGCGTCATGAGGGAGTACTACCGCGAGACAATTTGGAGTGAGCACTCTGCGCTAGCCGACCGCTATGTAGGCCACCGCGCCGTGATCGACTGGGGAAGGGAGTTCCTGCAGGCTCACGTCATCCCGTCGATGCGAGCGAGGCAGCGACAAAGCGAGGGACCCGACAGTCGCGTATTTCTCTGGATTCACCGAGACGCGCCAGCTGCGGTCAAAGAGGCCCTGCGGCTCCTCTGCTACAGTGGCATCCTTCATGAGGCTGGCAGCGGTCTCGTAGCTACTCGTGGCCTAATCGGAACTCGCTACATGCTAAACATTGGCACCAGGACAGGCACAGAGCCGGAGCCCGTGTCCGCCACCACCTGGCTACGCAAAAATATCTCTATCAAGCGAATGATGGAGTTCGGCGCCAATCATGATCTGTATGAAGGGATCGCTCGACTTGACGTCGACAAAATGGACGAAGAGAGGCGGGAATTTCTTAAGTCCCAACTGCATCGCTCTGTCGATCAGTTGGATATGACTGCTTTCTCCAGGGGGGTACTCAAGCAGCTCGGATTCACTACTGTCGGAAAAATCCTAGCGGCTTCCGAGAGCGACTTTCAACAGGCCAAGTGGGTGGGGCCTGTGCGGTCGCGACAAATGATGAATATCGCTACTACTGCTGTCCTGGAATATCTGTCCGGCTGAATCACCTTTGAGGTGCCGACCTGACTGGTCCGACACCGACACCTCTTCCCTGCCCCCGCTACCTCAGTATTCGTGCCCCTCTGTCGGTGTCAACGCCGTCTGTTGCTGTTGGGCACAAGGTGCGGTAGAGGTCGTTGGTGGATGGACACGCGAAGACGGCATTGACACCTCGGTCGGGCCACGATGTCGGCAGCTATCGGGGGCAGGGGAAGTGTGGCCAGGTCTGTCGGTGCTCCTGGCTCTCGATGACGCAAATCTCGGAAGTGGGTGGCTAACGTGCCTCGCCCGAGAGTAAGGCAGCCCAGACGCCACGTGCCTGGCGGAGTGGCCAGCGGTGGGTCTCCTTGATTTCATGTTGGGGCTCAGACTGGAGGGTGCTGCGGATGAAGGCTTGGCCGCCGGCCTGGCATAGCTCATAGATTGTCGCCCGGCAGTCGCAGGTCCAAGCTAGAACTCGGGCGCGTCCGAACCTGTAGAACGGTTCGTGCCAAGCCAGCTCGAGGTGCCCTCGCTGAGCCAAAGGCACATGCGGAGCCAGACACTTGTCAGAGGCGATCACGATGCGCTGTTCGTCAGCAGGGCGGACAGCGGATGATGCTGGCGGAGATCCTTGTATCGGACGGCGATTCGGCGAGCGGTCGTAACCGGGTCGTCGACTGGACCGAACGCGTAGACCCACCGCTGCGTGCGGGCGGACTTACGCCCCGACCACCAGCGGTAGCACCGGCCATCCGTCCAGACAACCAGTTCGACCCACACAGACACCAAGGCGAGCCCATATCCCTCGTGGACGTCAGTCCGTATGCCGAGAGCCGCCAATTCATCGCTCAATCGCTCAGCGGCTAGTGATGGCGTTGTGGGCGTTTTCCTTCTTGCGTTGATGGGGTGGAATCCCGTCATGGCCGGATGCATGTTGCAACGCTATGAGCGGGCACAATAGCCGGGAAGTGCGATTTCGTGTCACTTCCTGATGCCTGCAAACGGAAGTGACACGAGCGGTGTCACAACTTAGTAATCAAGCCGTACGAAGTCTGCGAGGTCGCGCATTTCGCCAGTGAGCGTACGCCGCCTGCCGATAATTCCCTTGAGGATGTCTCGGGCGTATCGCTGGTTAGTCATCCACTCCGGGGCATCACGTCGAACACCTTGCAAGATGTCAAAGGCCTCGCTGCGCCGGTGCATCCGGCGGTGCGCCTCGGCCACGTCGAGGAGATGGCGATTCCGGTTGTTGGAGGTGGGCCGCAGGTCCGTAACCGGGATCGACTGCGAGAGCTGGAGGACCTTGTCCGGCCGATCCTCGATCATGGCGTTCTCCACGCGCTTCATGGCGACGGTGATCGGGCCGAATGTGCGCAAGAAGTCCTCGTCCGGTGTCAGGTCGCGTCCCATGGCGACGGCCGCGGTTCGCGCAAGACGGATCGTGTCATCGGCCTCACCGGGCCGGTTGTCCCGGATGGCGGCGGCGGAAGAGCGAAGCAGCAGCCAGCCCCAGGCGGACAACTGGTGTGGCGTTGCACGAGAGATTCTCGGCTCCACGTCGTCTGCCCACTGTGTGGCCATCTGGCGAGCTTCGTCGAGTCGCCCTTGGCGTAGGAGAAGCCAGCAATGGGTGCTGACTGTCGCCGCCGCGTCCAGCGGGTCGTTCATGTCGTCCATGGCCCGCGACAGCGCGAACTCGGCCTCGTCGAACTGGCGGGTCTGGGTCATCAGCCAGCCGACAAGGTGCAGCAGCCTGCCTCGTACGTGGCGCGCAGACGGGTCCGTCTCTATCAGGGCATCGGCGTCCCGAAGCATCAGCGGCAGCATGGCCGCGATCTGCGAATAGCGATCCTGCTTCCACAGCGGCATCGACGCTTCCAGGGCTGAGCCCAGTCCTTCTCGGGTCGGCGCCTCTGAGGGCGGACCCTCGAGGCCGTAAAGCGTCCGCCGTACCGGCCCCCACAGGTCGAGAGTCTGCTCGTCGGCTGGCTCCGCGTCGTGCCGGATCATCAGCGAGGTTGTCGGCACCTTGAGGGCAACCGCGATCCTGCGCAGCGTTTCCAGACGCACGTCTCTCCGTGCGTCCTGCTCAAGCTTCCGGATGAGCGAGGCGGACACGCCGGCAAGGTCGGCGAGGCCCTGCTGAGTCAGGCCCCGGCGCTTCCGGACGCTGCGGATGCGTTCGCCTATCGTGGCCATGAATCCATGCTAAAGACGGCGTGCTAAAGCGTCGCGTGATCTCGAATCCTGCCCCTCAGAACATGGAGAGGAGGGCGCGCGAGCGTCTCAGCCTGCTGGCGCGTCAAGGCCGGGCTTTCCCCCGTGAACATCGAGGAAGTCGCGGCCGAGGATCAGAGACTCCACGCCGGGTGTCCCCCCGACTGCCCGCAATTCGTGTGGGCCGTCGAAGGCATCGGCCCGCAGTCGGAACCGGCTCACATTATCGATCGTGAGAGCACGGAGCTGCCAAGGCCGATTGGGGGAGTCCTGTTCAGGATGGGCTAGAACTATGACGGCGACGGGGTCTTGCGGCGTCTCATGACGGGTGCGTGCGACCGTGTACTTGGCGAGCCGGAGCTCGCCCTGTGGGGACAGGTCGAGATCCGATGCCGTAACGAGGCGCGGGTGCTTCGCCTCTGGTGTGGTGATTCCTTCGCTCCATGCTTTGGTGGTGTCCGGGAGTCGCTCCTCGCGGGTGACACGACGTAGTTCACCGGTGAACCAGGGTGCCAGGGCGGAGCCACCCTTCTTGATCCAGGTTTCGATCAGGTTGTGGAATGCCTTCTCGCGGCGACTACCTCGGAGGGCGCCTGCGGCCAGGATGTCCGCCCCCGCGCCGGCGAGTGCGCTCGCGAGCAACCGCACGGGGATCCGATCGGCGAGGTGGGCATAGCGGACCATGCGGATCTCCAGCATCACACTGTGCAAAATCCTGGCGGCGACCAGGACGGCGCCCTCTGGGTATGGTCGCCGTCGTTCAGGTGTGCGGCGGGTTTGTTCCTCACGGGGTGGGGTCTTTCGGTCGGCGGTCCGGCCGGCAGTGGAAAGATGCCAGGACCGGTCATCGGGGTTCGCGGCGCCGCTGGTCGCGCGTAGCTCTCCGCTCGCGCCGACGCCAATCACTATCCCCTCCGCCTCGCTATGTAGGGCGATTCCCTCCCGGTCGGCGGAGTCAAAGCGTACATCGGTGACATCCTCCAGCCACAGGTTCAACCTGAGCGGTTCTCCCGCCTGTTGGCCAGCTTCATAGCGGCGCGGGGCGGCCAGTACGAGTGACCCATTCAACCGAGTGCCGACACGTTCGAGCATTAGGGTGCGGACCTCGGCGGCGGCCAGGTCATAGTCGGTTCCGAGTTCGAGTGCAGTTTCGGCGGTAAGCCGGCTGAACGTCGGCCTCACCCGCCCCAGATAGTCCCTTAGGTGTGGAGTTTCCGGAACCGATGGCGGCAGGAAGCGCTCCAGCGGGTGCCCTGCCATCTCGGCCTGCTCGACCATCCAGCTTCGCCGCTTCGATCCGAGATCGGCCATCCATGCGAGGGCAGCGCGGGCACGCCGTTCCCGCCCGACGGAGGTGAAGGCGGTCGCAGCATGGAACAGAGGGAAGGTGTTGTTGTCCCACACGTCCGCGACCTTGTAGATCGCTTGCCGGTCGTACGTCCGCCCGTCTGCTGACGCTTCCGTGATCTGTACGAGCGACCTATCCAGCAGCGAGCCGAGGGCGCCCAGCGCCGTCCCACTTCTGATCATCTCAGCGAGGTATCACGTTCGATGTTCACCATGCAGTTGTACAGGTGAAGGGCTGGTGCGGCATGGCCATGGCAAAGATAAGATCAGCGCCAACGACGTACCCTTGGAGCACTGTCCACGCATGCGGAGGCGTTGAAGATGCCTCGCGGTTGATCGGAGGCCTGGTCGTCCTGAGTGACTATCTGGGTGACAATCGCTGTGGACGAGCCCGGATGTCGGTGGACAACGGTGGACCGTACGCCCACGTCAGGGCGGGTTCCGGTGCTGGTCCCGCCCCTTCCTGGGTTGACTTACAAGCGAGGGGTCACTGGTTCGAACCCAGTACCGCCCACCTGCGAAAAGAGCCCTGCCTCCGGTCATCCGGATCTCTGAGCGGCTTCGGGAGCGGGCGCAATTCCTTCAAATTGTTCAGGTCGTCGTCTTCCAAGGTGTCCATGAGCGGACGGCCCAAAGCCGGACCGGCCTTGGCCAGCCTGTCGATGACACCAAGGTTGCGGTGTAGGGGCTGGTTTCGCAGAACGTGATGTTCGGCTGCGCCGACCGGCCACCTCGCCACCACTCGGCCGCCGCAGCGGACGTCGCCGGTCAACGCGGACAGGATCGGCTGGATGTCGCGGACACCTCGCGGGTTGATCCTCTTCGGCGCAGTGGTGCGTCTGGTGCATGGCCGTGGTCAGCGGCCGGGGTGGACGAGGCCGCATTCGTAGGCGAAGACTACGGCCTGGACTCGGTCGCGGAGACCCAGCTTGGCGAGGATGCGGGTCACGTGGGTTTTGACCGTTGGCCCGCTAAGGTAAAGCTCGGCGGCGATCTCTCCGTTGGAGCAGCCTCGGGCGATGAGCCTCAGTACCTCGAGTTCCCGCGGGGTCAGCGTCTTGAGCCCGGCTGGGCGGTCAGAGCCCGGCCGGGGGCGGCGGACGTAATCCTCGATCATTCGCCGTGTGATCTCTGGTGCCAGTAGTGCCTCGCCCGCGGCGACCGTACGGACGGCCCCGGCCAGCTCGCGCGGCGGTGCACTCTTGAGCAGGAAGCCGCTCGCCCCCGCCCGTAGCGCCTGGTAAACGTACTCATCCTCATCGAATGTCGTGAGTATGAGGATGCGCGCCCGGCAGGTGCCGCCGTTCAGCAGGTGGAGTGTCGCCTCGATGCCGTCCAGGCGCGGCATACGGATGTCCATGAGGATGACGTCGGGCTGCAGCACGGACCCCCGGTCAATGGCCTCGATGCCGTCGACCGCCTCGCCAACCACCTCGATATCGTCTTGACCCTCCAGAATCGAGCGGAAGCCGCCGCGTACGAGGGCTTGGTCGTCGACGAGCAGGACCCTGATCATCGCTGGCCCGCCTCCAGCGGCAACTGTGCCGTCACGGTAAAGCCACCGCCGGGCGTGCCCGCTGTCTCAAGCGAGCCACCATAGAGCCCGACCCGTTCCCGCATGCCGATCAGGCCGTGCCCGACGCGGTTGGTGTCGGCTCCGCCCGACCCGCCTGTTCTCCCGGTGTCGCGGATGCTTACCTGTACGGACTGATCGTCGTAGTGCAACCTGACGTGCGCGGTGGTCGGCGCGGCGTGTTTCAGCACGTTGGTGAGCGCCTCCTGCACGATCCGGTAGACGGTCAGGTCCACGCCGGGTGGGAGCGGAAGGCTCGAACCCTCCACTGTGAGCTCGACCGGCAGGCCGATCGCGGCCATGTGGTCGACCAGTTCGGCCAGGTCGGCCGCGCCCGGCTGCGGCTTGAGCGCGAGCTTGGCCCGTTCCCCGCGCAGCAGGCCGAGCATGCGCCCGAGTTCACCGACGGCCTGCCGTCCGGTTTCCTGGATCGAACGCAGCGGTGCTCGCGCCTTCTGCGGGTCGCGGTCGAGCAGGTCCTCGGCGGCGCCCGCTTGGACCACCATGACGCTGACGCAGTGGGCCACGATGTCGTGCAGCTCGCGCGCGATGCGGGCGCGCTCGTCGGCAAGCGCGACCAGGATCGCTTCCTCACGCTCGGCCTCCAGTTGCCGGGTCCGGGCGCGGTCGTCGGAGTGGCTACGGGCGCGGGCACGCAGCACCCGGCCGGCGACGAAGCACACCGCCAGCGGCACCGCGATGAACGGGATGTTGCCGACGGTGCCGGACTCCGGATTGCGCAGGAAGACTACGACCAAGCCGACGCCGACGGCCGCTACGCCGATGAAGGCCCGCGCCGACACACTGTGCCGGGCCACCGAGTAGGTGGCGACCAGGATGGGCAGGAAGTCGCCCCACAGTGTGACCGTCAGCGGAGTCGCCAGCATCGGCCCGGCGATCGCGACCGCGAGAATCACGGCCGTGGCGAGCGGCGTCACCCGGCGCAACGCCAGAATCGAGGTCGCCACAAGCGTGCAGACGACCACGGCCGGCATCGGGCCGTACGGCGTCGAGTTGTCGAGATGGAACGCAAGATCGGCCTGGGCGAAGCCGGTGATCACAAGGGCGAGCAGCGCGTCGGGGAGCAGCTCGGCCGACCTGTGCCGCAGCCACGCACGCGCCGGCGACTCCACCCGGGTCCGGACCGGGTTTGTCACGTCCATCACACCCGCAAGTTACTGCGGGCGCGCTCGCGTGGCGTCATCCGCAGGTCGCATTTCCGGCAGCGAGGTTCGGGACCGAGGTATGAACCGGCGCCGACCCCGGTACGACGACGCCGCGGGTGCGCAGGACCGACGCTGAGGACGCGCCGCCGACGGACGGCATCGCGCACAGCGCCTGGCGCTGCAAACCATGGAGGAGACCATGACCGTGAACGTGAGACGCCTCGCCGGATGGGCGCTCATCATCGGCACGATCGTCGCGGAGGTGGGCTACCTCGCCGCCAACCTGCTCGCGCCGGGCAGCGGCGACGAGGTGTTCCGGTACCAGAACTGGGCTCTGTTCGAGGGGATCGCGTTGGTCGGGGACGTCATCGTCGCACTGGGGCTGCCGGTGATCCTGACCTTCGCCGGGCGTGCGCCGAAGCTGCACATCGTCGGCTACGTCGGCATATTCGCCGCGCTGATGATGCTCAACATCGGCGAGGGCACCACTGAGGCGTTCGTCAAGCCCTATCTGGTCGGCCACGGCGGCATCCCCGCACAGGAGCCGGCGGGCTTCGCGGTCTTCGAGGGTGTCGCGCTCCTGGCGCTGGTCGTCGGCTCGATCTGCCTCGGCATCGCTGTGCTGAGGGCGCGGATGCTGCCGTGGTGGATCGGGATCGCGTTGATCGTCTCGTGCCTCCTCGGCGCCCTCGGGCTGCCCGGAGCCTGGTTCCTGGTGCCCGACGGCGTCTTCTTCGCGGCGCTGTTCGCCATCGGCACCTTCGCCCTGCGGGGGCGGCCGCACCGTACCCCCGCGACGGTCGGACAGGAGGCTGTCAGCGCCCAGGGATGATCTTCTCGTCCCGCCGTGGGGGCGGCGCCTGTCCGTACAGAGCACCGAGGACTCGCCCTCCTCGCCGGCGTTGGGATGCCCGGCCGACATCGGCCGCCTCAAACCAGCGTGGAGGGCCTGTCGCCCAGAGGAAGGTCTGGGATCATTACTGATGATCTCTCAGGAGGCTGACTGGCTTCGATGCTCGTGTCCTCGCCAGGCCTCCGACCTAGGCTGGGGGCATGAGCGCCATGCGAGAGGAGCCGCGCTATCTCGTGGACCAGTTGCCGGAGCCGGAGCTACGGTCCGCTCTGGAGTTGATCCGTGGGCGGCTGGACGAGCCGGTCCTGGCGGAGCGTGATCTTCCCTTCTTGCGTCGTTTGAGGCTGAGCCGGATCTCGTCTAACGCCATGAGATCCTGCAGTCCGAGATGGGCCCCTGACGCCTCGCATGGCGGAACTCGTTGAGACGTACGTCGCCGTTATCGCGGCCGCCGAACGCCTGGGGCTGAGAGAGGTCGCAACAGTCGACCATCGGCACTTCCGAATCGTGCGCCCACGCCACGTCGATGCCTTCACGCTGCTGTCCGGCTGATCGCAGGCCCAGTCATCCCGAGTGACTATCTGGGTGTCAATTACCTTGGACGAGCCCGGACAGCGGTGGACAACGGTGCACCGTACGCTCAGGTCAGGGTGGGTGCAGGTGCTGGTCCTGCCCTTTCCTGGGTTGGCTTACAAGCGAGGGGTCACTGGTTCGAACCCAGTACCGCCCACCTGCGAAAAGAGCCCCGTTCCGATGATCGAAACGGGGCTTCGTGCCATTAATGTGCCATTAGCCTCGATCTTTCGCGCCCATCCGCTGGCTGGCTGAGCTATCCGGCTGGAGTGTGATTTCGCGGTCGTGGTCAGGGTGATGGCCCGGCTGTCGCGCCGGTGGGCGGGGTTCCACGGGCCCGCGGGGTGTCCTTCCTGGTTGTAGGGATGATTCTGCGCTGGTCAGGTCGGTGCCGGCAGGGCTTGGAGCCGGGTGATGGCGGTGACCAGCTGGCGGGCCCAGGGCCAGGACGCGGCCACACGTAGGCGGAGGCGTCGTCCGCCGCGGGCCAGGCGGGCGGCGACGGCGAACAGGCGCAACCGCAGCCGTTTGGGCTCATAACGGCGAGCGGGGGTCTCGTGTAAGGCGAGCATCTGCATCCAGGCCATGAGCTCGCAGGCCAGCGCGACGATCTCCGTCCAGATCTGGTTCTGGGTGAAGTCGTGCAGCGGCAGGTTGCGCAGTCCGGTGTCCTTGGCGGTGTGGATGCGGTCCTCGCAGCGGGCGCGGCGATGGTGCCGTAACTCCAGGTCGGCGAGCTGACCCCGCCTTGTGTTGGTGACAAAGCACGTGAAGCGGTGCCTATCGATGTCGGTGAAGCGCAACCGCGCGCCCGGATGGGGGTGCTCTTTGCGCACGATCAGGCGCATCCTCTTCGGCCAGCCCTCCAGCTTCACCAGGCCGGTCAGCTCGGCGACCCACGCACCGGCGCGTACCTGGCCCTCGGCGTCGTAGGCGGGCGTCCACGCCTGCTCGGGCAGGGCAAGGATCGTCTGCTGGAGCTCCTCGGTGAGGGTGAACCCGATGGAGTACGACAGCCGCCCGCTGTACTGCCCGCCTGGGGAGAGACGGTGACACCGGCCCGTCCGGTTGTCTCGGCTCCGAAATATTCGCACTAGTAACAGGATGTATGTCATGGCTTTCGACGATTCGTCCCTGCCGCCGGTCGTTCCGGAGGATGCCGCGGCCCTCGTGGCCGCAGTGGCAGGTTCGGTTCTGCTGCCGGGCGACGCGGCATACGACGACGAACGCGCCGTCTTCAACCTGAATCACGAGCTGGTGCCCGCGGTGATCGTGGTGGCGGAGAGCGCGGCCGATGTCCAGGCTGCCGTCGCGTAACCGCATCGCGTCGAAGATCATGGAGCCGCTCGTTCCGCTGTGTCCGCTCGTACGGCGGTGCCGCACTAAGATCGCGTCCCATGCTTTCGGGTGGTTCCTGGCGGATTATCAGGACCGGATTAGTAAGTCTGGTTCTAGCGGCGGCGGTCGCGGGTCTGGTGCTCGGCGACGCCTGGCTATGGGTGGCCGCCGAATGGTCGCCGCCGGTCTATGTGAAGTATTACGCGCCCGGCGGTTTTGACGCACAGACGGCTGTGGCGCTGCTCGTGGCCGCAATGGTGAAGGCCGCACTCCTGTGGCTGATCCTGCGTGCCCCCCTGCCGGGACCGCTGGACCGCCGGACGAAGGCGCTGCGCCGGCTGCTGTATCTGGCGGTGGCGTACGTCCTCGTGCTGTGGTGCCCGATCGCGCTGCTCCCGGACGCGGTCGATGCGGCATTCCAGCTCGCGCTGTGGACCGCTATCGACGTCCTCTACCTGCTCGTCATCCGCTGGCGGTCCCGCATGCTGCGCGCGGCGGCCGGAGCGATGTTCGCGGTCGAGCTGGCCGGGATGGCCAACGAACTGCTCGACGAACTCGACCTCCCAGAGCTTGGGCGGGGCAGCATCGTCGAACTGGGCTTGATGCTGGGTGGACTCGCGGCGACCGTCATCACGGTCGTCGGGCAGCGGCGCGACGGCCGGTGGAGTCGCGGCACGCAGGTCGCCGGGTGGTTGTCGGCGGGCGTCTGCGCGCTGGGGATCCCGTTCAGCATTCTCATCGGAAGGATCTCCATCGGCACTTTGACGATGGAGATCATGATGGACGCGGTGGGGCTCGTCATCACCGTGTGGCTCGCGGCGACCGCCCGTGAACTGCCCGCTGAGGGCCGCCCGGCGGACCTTCCGCCTGCGCGGCGGCGCCTGATCCGCGTCGCGGTGGCGGCCCTGGCAGTGCTGCCGATCATCGCGATGATCCACCCGGAGCAGACCCCGCGCCTCACCTACACCGGCTGGTCGATGGACTGCTATGACCGGCCCAGCTTCGGCGACCTCAAACCAGCGGAACGCGACGACGCGTTCCTGTGCCGGGCGCGGAGCACGGACAGCGGAGTCCCGCCCATGTTTCCGGACAGCCTGTCGGACCAGGAGATCCTCGCGTACGGGCGGGCGCTGTGCCGTGCGAAGGACCGCGACGAGCAGAAGGCGATTCTGACGCGGGCCGGGAGCGCGCGGCCCGCCTGGGGCGCGGATGTGTGGGACCTCGTCTACGTCTGCCCCGAGATCGTCGGCGCGACCCATCCCGAGCTGCTGCGGTCATCCAAGGAGACGGAGGCGGCCAACACCGCCTACATCGCCAAGGAGAACGCGAAGTGCCGCGACCCGTGGCCCCGGACGAAGGGTGTGGTCCAGGCCACGGCCAACTACTTCCTTTTCGTCGACGGCGATCCCGGCTATCTGGTCTACGACCCCAAGGACGAAGCGGCCGAGGAGGCGGCGGAGCAGGCGACGAACAGGTCCTACGACGACAGCGCCTTCATCGGGGTGGCCGGCAGCGCGGTGCTCGTCGGGCATGTCGAAGACGTCGTCGATCTCTGCCTTACGGTGAAGGCCTTCCGTACCGCGCCGCCACAGCGCGTGGCCGGGTGGGATTACGTCAACGAGGTGCCGATCGTCAGCCGCGGCGGCGAGCTCACCGTGCCGGAGATGGGCGGCGGAGACGTGGGCGCGGGTGCCCCGATGCCGAACCTGGCGATCGCGGGGAAGGGCCGCTACCGGCTCCGTGTCTACGTGCGAGTCGGCGATGCAGGGGAGGAGCACCTGGTCGTCGTGTTCCCGGGTGCGTCGAGGAAGAGGCTCACGCTGAAGTCGTGAGCGGTGGCGGGGCGCACCGCGGCCGGTCGCCGGCTCGCCGTCTGAGCGTGGTGCCTTGGGAGCCGATTCCGGTCGGCGGCGGCTCCGGCCGCCCCGCCACACGCCCACCACGCCGTACCTGACGAACTCGCCGATCATCCCCCGCCGCCGGCGTCAGTCCTGAGACCAGTGATCCGCTATATCGGCTCCCAGCAACGGCCCATCCAAGACGTCCGGAGTCAATATGACCCCGGTCAATCGCGCCGCGAGCATCAAAGCTCCGTCCACTGTCGGGCGATCGAAGCTTCCCTCCTCGTTCTCATCCGCTTCGTCGTCTTCGACGCTGGGTTCGTACGCAGGATCAAAGCCAACGTCCCTCATCAGCTCCACCAGCCGATCCGGATCGGTTCCATACCGCCATGCGGGAATCATGGGATCGAAGGCGGTCACCTGTTCTCCGTCGACGGCATAGGCGAAGCGGTCAGACGAGTCATCGTGCCTCCGCACCGACACGGCCTCCGTCCCTACCGACAGCGCTTGCAAGGCGTCCAACGCCTTCCAGCCGAACACCTCGATGAGCACGGTCCAGCCACCCAGACGTCCCGCCAAAACCTTGTTAGGGGGTAGGGGGAAACGGCCACTCATCCATCAGCTCCCCATAGGTAAGCGGCCGGATACTCCCCTCTTCGACGCCCACGCGCCGAAGCGCAGCCGCCTCGTCGAGTTCACGAACAAAAGTCAGACACCAAATGCCGAGGAGCGAGTAGTCACGGGCGAGCCAGGCGACATCGTCATAAGTGACCTCCATGCGTCCGCTCTCCCGCCGTCGTCCTGAATTGAGGTCGCCGGCCGATTAGCGGCAGAGCTCCTCGATCATGCGATTGAAGTGGGGGAACTCCTCCGCAGCCTCCCTGATCACCGTCTTCGCGGGCTTCCTGAGATCGGGTGCGTACTGCTCGGCAATGGCGGTCATCTCAGGATTGGGGCGCGAGCTTTGGTCAGGGAACGCGACGGCTTCGAAGGGGCCGAAGCCGTCGGCCAGCAACCAGAGGTAGCAGCCCAGGTCACGGGCGATCACTCCACGATCGCCCTCCGACCCGAAGAAGACGATCGGCTGATCGGCAAGCCCCTTCTCCGGGAGAACGAGCCAGAACGCCGCAAGGCCACCCGTACCGTCCTGGCCGAACACGCGGAAGGCGTCACCGCTGACTTCAGCGTTCCCCGTCCAGGCCCGGAACCACGCAGTGGTCTCCTCCGTAGAGGGAAACTCCTCGTAGGGCTCGTAATCCACCCCGCCGTCCCTGGTGAATTCGAACGTGACTCCGGCCACGGCGGTCAGCGCCGGGGGAAAATCGCGATCTCCATCGAGGATCATCCGGTTAGGTTAGCGCCGGCTGTGAAGAGAAGAGATCATCCATCCTCTCCGCGCCTCAAGGCCGGTGGTTCCGCACCCCACAGAGACCGTGGCCGGCGTACACGGTCACGCCCGTCCGCCGGGCAGGGGCGGGAGTTGTATGAGCTCCCGCCCCTGCCCGGGGATACGGCCGCGGCTCGCCCGGGACGGTCGGTCGCCGCCCCGGGCGTCACTCAGGCTGCTCTCCCCGCATCCGGGTTCCACCGTGCGGGGAGGGGCCGGTCAGCCGGTGGCGCAGGCCGAGCCGTTGAGGCTGAACGCCGAGGGATTGGGGTTGTTGCCGGTGTGGGTGCCCTGGAAGCCGAACGAGGTGCCGGCGCCGGGGGCCAGCGAGCCGTTGTAGGACATGTTGCGGGCGGTGACCGACGAGCCGCTCTGGCTGATGGCGGCGTTCCAGCCGCTGGTGACCTGCTGGCCGCCGGAGAAGGACCAGGTCAGTGTCCAGCCGTTGATCGTGCCGCTGCCGGTGTTGGTGATGGAGACGTCGGCCGTGAAGCCGGTGTTCCACTCGTTCTTGGTGTAGGACACACGGCAGGCGCCGTTCCCTCCGGTGGGCGAGGGTGAGGGTGAAGGCGAGGCCGATGGGGACGGCGAGGGGGAACGCGACGGCGACGGTGAAGGCGAGGGGGAGGGGGAACGCGAGGGCGAGGGCGACGGCGACGGCGACGGGTTGGAGCCGCTCAGCGTTATGTTCGAGCTCCCGCTGCTCTGATATCCCTCTGTCGCGAGGATCATGTAATCGAAGCTGCCCAGGTTCATTCCATAGCGGGCCCACGCGTCGAAGTGGTTGCCGGTGGTTATCGTCCCGCCCGTTCTCTTCGACTGCCGGACACTCCAGTACTGGTTGAAGGTCGCGTTGCCGATGATCGAGGGGGCGTTGTAACGCGTCGTCTCGTAGATGTCGTACGTGCCGCCGTCACTGGTGACCGTGCCCTTGTACGTTCCCGTGGGCCGGTACGTGCCCCAGTTGTCGACGATGTAGTACTCCACGAGCGGGTTCGTCGTCCAGCCGTAGAGAGACAGATACGAGTTTCCGGACGGGTTGAAGCTGCCGGAGTAGCTCACGCTCTTGCGGCCGCCGGGCTTCCAGCCCTTCCCGGCGACGTAGTTATTGGTGTTGCGCCATGAGGTGCTGTAATTCCCTCCGGATCCGAGGGTCATGGAGACCGTCCCGGGGCTGTCGGTCCAGAAGGAAAAGAAGTAGCCGTTGTTGGTGCCGGTCTGGTTCGAGGTGATGGTCGTGTCGGCGTGGGCCGTGCCGGGCAGGACCGCCGAGACAAGGACCAGCGCCGCGGCGCAGGCGCCGCGCATGAGCTGCCTCACGACGCGGCGGCGTCCGCGGCTCCTCGGTTGGGCTGGGGAGTCGTTCATGTGCGTTTCTTCCTCCTCGTAAGGCTGGCGGGAAGCCAGGCGGCGAGCACGACCCGGTGAGGCTTGTGCCGGTGGCCGGGGTCACGGCCACCGGGCGTCGGCGACGTACAACGCGGCGGAGGTTGGCCGGTCGTCGTGCGGTCGGCGAGCGGAGGACCGGGTCGCGGCGGGTGACCCGGATCGACAGCGGTCGAGCTGCGTCGATGTCGAAATTGCTGTCGAAAGTATCGGGCCGATGGCGAAAGTGTCGGGCTGGCTCTGCCGGGCTGTCAATGAATCGGGAGAATCGCGGAGGACCTGCGCTCCGCCACGTGAGACAGAGGCGGCGTTGGCCTGGCCACATACCCGGTCCGGCCGGCCAGGGGCCGGTCCGTGGTGATGAAAGTTTCGGGGACGCCCGACATCCGCCGATGGCCCTTCCGGGCGTCTCGGCCACAGCGCGGACCCTGGGGACGCGAGTGGGAAGCCCTCGCCCGGCCGGCGGATCCACGCTCGAGCCTGCCCTCGCCGCGGATCGCATGTAAAACTTTCTAGACACGAGGTCAAAGATTCGCTACTTTGGTGATGTCGAAGATTCTTTACATCCCGGGAGATGGCACATGACACTCGAGCAGAGACGGGCGTGGATCCGGCTGGTGGTGACCGTCGCCGCGTACGGCGGGTATGTGGCCGTGGTCCTGGGCCGGACCGGTGGGCGGCCGCTGACCGAGGCGCCCTACGCCGCGGCGCTGCTGTGGAGCATCGGGGCGGCCATCGTCGCCACGATCGTGGCCGAGGTCGTGATCGGTGCGGTGAACCCGAAGGCGTCCCTGGTCAAGGACGTACGGGATCGGGAGATCGGGCGGCTGGGCGACCACGTCGGCCAGTCGTTCGTGGTGATCGGCGCGGTCGCGGCGATGCTCATGGCCGTGGCCGGGTGGGACCGGTTCTGGATCGCCAACGTGATCTACCTCTGCTTCGCGCTGTCGTCGCTCCTGGGCAACGTCACCAAGGTCGTCGTGTACGGCGGGAGCCTCCCTCGGTGGTGAAGCCGACCCGTGTGACGAACCGCATCCGGACGCTGCGTTTCGCGCACGACGAGATGACCCAGGCCGAGCTGGCCGAGCGCCTCGGTGTGACCCGGCAGACCGTCATCGCCATCGAGCAGGGCCGGTACTCGCCGTCCCTGGAGATGGCCTTCCAGATCGCCCGCGTGTTCAAGGTTCCGCTCGACGAGGTCTTCCAATACCCCAACCCCCTGGAGGGGACGAAATGAAAGCGATCGCTCAGGACGTGTACGGCTCGGCCGATGTGCTCCGGCTACGCGAGGTGGACCGGCCGTCGATCGGGGAGGACCAGGTGCTGGTCCAGGTGCGCGCCGCGGGAGTCGACCCGGGCGTGTGGGTCTGCATGACCGGCCGGCCGTACGGCGCGCGTGTCGTCTTCGGGCTGACCAGACCCAGGGTGGCGGTGCGAGGCCGGGCGCTGGCCGGGGTCGTGGTGTCGACCGGTTCCGGCGTGAACGGCTTCAAGCCCGGTGACGAGGTGTACGGCACCAGCGTGGGCGGCACCTTCGCCGAGTACGCGGCCGCCTCCGGCAGGCGGCTCGCGCTCAAGCCGTCCAACCTGTCGTTCGAGCAGGCCGCCGCGGTGCCCATCTCCGGGGTGACCGCGCTGGAGTGCGTCCGCGACGGCGGCCGGGTGCGGCCGGGGCAGAAGGTCATGGTCGTCGGCGCGGCCGGCGGCGTCGGGTCGTTCGCGGTGCAGATCGCCAAGGCGTCCGGCGCGCGTGTGACCGGTGTGTGCGGTGCGGACAAGGTGGAACTGGTCCGGTCGCTCGGCGCCGACGAGGTGATCGACTACACCCGTGAGGAGGTCGACCGCGACGGGGCGTGCCACGACGTGGTCATCGACCTCGCGGGGTGCCGCCCGCTGAGGCTGCTGCGACGCGCCCTCGCTCCGCGCGGGACGCTGGTGGTGGCCGGTGGCGGGCACGACGCCGGCGGGCTGCTCGGTGGCTACACCCGCCAGCTGCGCGCCCCCTTCGTGTCGATGTTCACCGGCCGGCACCTGCGCGGCCTGATCTCCAAGGAGCGCGCCGAGGAGCTGGACGAGCTCACGCGGCTGATCGAATCCGGCGCGGTCACCCCGGTCATCGACCGCACATACGCCCTCGCCGACGCCCCCGACGCCATCCGCTACCTCGCCGAAGGCCACCCCGCCGGGAAGGTCGTCGTCACCGTGGGGTGAGAAGGCGGCGGGCTACCGAAGGGCCGCCCCATCCCCGGGGAGGGCTCTCCAACGACAAGGGCGGGCTCGGCCTTATCGCCGAGCCCGCCCGCTCCAGATCCACCCGATCCCGACCGCCAGTCGGGACCACCCGGGGTGGACCGGCGTCACACCGTCAGCGCTGGAGTGTCAGCACGCCCGGCCGGTAGGGCAGCAGGCCGTAGTCCACGCCGTTGGAGCTGGGGGAACGACCCTGGTAGAGCAGCTGCAGGTTGCAGGCGTCCACGGTAAAGGTCTGGTCGGGGTTGTTGCGGACCAGGTCGCCGTGGCTGATGTCGTCGGTCCAGGTGGCACCGCTGTTGGCCTTGCCGGCGAAGGGGTTGCTCTCGCTGGTGGCCTGCGGCGTCCACGACCCGCCCAGGCTGGTGGCCGTGTAGGAGCGGAAGTAGCGGCCCCGCGAGCCGATCGACTCCACCAGCATGAGGTACTGGTTCTGGCCCTGGACCTTGTAGACCTGAACGCCTTCGAACAGGTTGTTCGTCGTGTCGCTCATGATCTGCGTGTAGTTGGAGCCGAAGCTGCCGGGGAAGTTGCCGATGGGCATGCTCTGCCGGTAGATCTTGCCGTTGTCGCCGGCGAAGAACAGGTACATGTTCTGGCCGTCACCGATGACCGTCTGGTCGATCGGCCCGGTGCCCGAGCCGGAGATGCTCGCGGTGGACAGGGTCTGCTGCGCCGACCAGCCGTTGGCGTTGGTGGGGTCGCTGGAGGTCCGGTAGGAGAAGGCGGTCCCGCCCCACTGGTAGGCCAGCACCCAGATGTTCTTGGGCGCGAAGTAGAACAGCGTGGGGGCGACGGTGCCGGAGTTCATCTTGGTCTGGGTGGCGGAGGCCATGTCCGACCAGTTGGTGAACAGGCCGAAGTTCATCGAGCCCCAGCTCGATCCGTTGTCGTGCGTCGTGGCGTAGACCAGGTGCTTGCCGTTGTAGACGACGTTGGTGAAGTCCTTCAGCGAGACCCACCCGGACTTCGGGGTCGCCAGCGCGCCCGTCGAGGTCCACCGGTACGACGACGGAAGAGGACACGAGTTCGGTGTCGGTGTCGGCGTGGGGCTCGGTGTCGGGGTCGGGCTGGGAGACGGGGTCGGGCTGGGAGACGGTGTCGGCGTGGGGCTCGGGGTGGGAGTCGGCGTCGGGGTCGGTGTGGGAGTCGGGGTGCCGGGGGTGCCGGTGCAGGCCACGCCGTTCAGGGAGAACGACGCGGGCTGGGGGTTGCTCCCGTTCCACGAGCCGTTGAACCCGAAGTTGGCGCTGCCGCCGGAGGGGATGGAGGCGTTGTACGAGACGTTGGTGGCGGTCACCGACGAGCCGGACTGGGTCTGGGTGGCGTTCCAGATCTGAGTGATCTGCTGGCCGGCGCCGAAGGACCAGGTCAGCTGCCAGCCGTTGACCGCGTCACCGAGATTGTTGATGGTGACGCTGGCGCCGAAGCCGCCTGGCCAGTTCGAAGTGATGGTGTAGTCGACCCGGCAGGTGACGGCCGCCTGCGCGGGCTGCGTGGCCAGCAGGCCGGTCGTCGCCAGCAGGACCGGGATCGTGGTGATCGTCAAGCCGCGGCGCACGGCCGATCGGGACGGCGCCGTCGGTGTGACGGCGGAGCGGCGCGGTGTCCGCGTTCGCCATGGCAGGCGCATCTGTGTTCTCCTCATCATCATGTCCGGCCGCCGTCAGAGGCCGGTGCGGGCAGTGGCCGGGGTGGGCCGAGGTGCCGTTCGCGGTGAACCCGAAGGTCGTGGAGCCGCCGGCGGCGATGGAGCCGTTGCAGGAAAGCGGACACGCGGGGGTCACCCCGCGCGATCGACGCCGCGTCCCGTGATCAGGGAACGCACACCACAAGGGCGTCGCGGACGGCGGTCCTCACCGCTCACCACCACATGGCAGGAGGAATCCGCCTCGGGGACACAGTCTGGAAACCAGGCCGAAATGTGTCAAGCCCTCTAAGAAAGTTTCAGAGCCACGCCTTCGCCGTCACGGGTGGCACCCCTGGATAACGCCTGATGAGCCGCACGCCGGTCCGCCGAACCTCCCTGGGCGCGAGGTGCCGTCCTTGACGTCGCTTCTTCGTCTCGTGTTGGCTCCGACCTGCCACCACAGCCATTCCGACAGAGAAAGAACCGCGACAGGCAGCAAGTGTGAGCGTTAACAACTGACCTGGGCCACCATCCGGCGGCCCAAGGTGCGGGGCGGACCTGCGGACAGACACCACGTCCCTGGAGCCGCCCTCTGGAAGTCACCGATGAGGAGGTTCACCGCGGCGAAGAAGACCGCGGCAAACAAGAACGTCGTGGACGGTCGCCTGCGTCACGTCGTGTCATCGCCGGCGCAGCCGTGGTCCGTCCGATTGCTCCGCACGCGGATACGTCGCGTGACTGACGCCCCGGACCCGTACCGGCGGCGTACGGTCACGGCGTACGGTCACGGAGTGCGTCATGGGTGCACGAGGTTCGGCGGCGACTCGTTCCGCTGCTCGTGATGAGCCCAGTCCTTGCCGGGCAGGCCGGCAGCGCTGCGGGTCCGCCCCCAACGGCCACGAATTTCCCCGTATTCCTCGGAACTGGAATAGTCCATGGGTGTATCACCTGGACTGCGTATCCCGAGAGGACGGCCGTGGCTCCCACCAGCACGATGACGACCGAAGCAGCTGCTTTGCGGCACTATCTCGACGCCCAGCGGACCAGCGCGCTGGCGATCCTCGACGGACTCACCGAGGAGCAGCTGCGAACCTCAGTCCTGCCGTCAGGCTGGACACCGCTCGGGCTGATCAAGCATCTGGGCTATGCCGAGCGCCACTGGTTCCAGACGGTGTTCCGCGGAACCCCGACCGAGGTGCCATGGCCGGATGACGACGGGGAGGCGCTGACCGCGGAGCATCCGGTCGCGGAGGTGTTCGCCTTCTACCGGGAGCAGTGCGAACGGGCCAACGCCATTCTGGCCACCACGCCGCTGGACGCGAAGCCGGTGGGACGGCACGGAAGCGGCCGGGGGGACGACGAGGTCAGCGATCTGCGCGGGATCGTTCTGCACATGATCGAAGAGACCGCCCGTCATCTGGGCCATCTCGACGCCGCCCGGGAGCTCATTGACGGCCGTACCGGTCTCGGCCCCCGCTAAGGCGGCCCGCGCGGCGCGGCCGTACGGCGGCGGGGTTGTACGGCGGCGGGGTCGTACGGCGGCGGGGTCGTACGGGGGGCGGTCGTACGCGGCGGGGTCGTACGCGGCGGGGGAGCACGTGGGGCGGGAAAGGCGGCGGCGTACGCGTGGGCACGTGCCGCAGGGCGTCAGCCGGCGCGGTCGACGTGGGCGCGGTCGTCGTACGACTCGCGGGCGTCGAGCAGTTCCTCCCAGTGCTCCTCCACCCAGGCATAGGCGACCGCCATCGGTTCGAGCATGCTGCGGCCGAGCGGAGTCAGCTCGTACGCGACATGGGGGGTGGCCCCGGCGTAGGCGGTGCGCTTGACCAGACCGTCCCGTTCGAGTGACCGCAGCGACTGGGTGAGGACCTTGGGAGTGACGCGCTTCAGAGGTACGCGCAGCTCGGAGAACCGGCGTGGCCCGTGCTCCAGGCAATGGATGACGAGCGGCGCCCACTTGTCGCCGAACCGGATCGGGTTGAGCGCCGACGGGCACAGCTCGTCGAACATGTCGGCGGGCAGGGGTTCCCTCATGGCCTCACGATAACCGGTATCCCGGCGGTAACCGCGGCTCCGGATAGCGTCCTGGAAATCGGCCGGACGAACGGGCTCCGGCCCTGGTGAGAGGCGGTTCGCCATGAACATCGTGATCTTCGGCGCAGGTGGCCGGGCCGGGCGGCAGGCGGTCGGGGAGGCGCGCCGGCGCGGCCACCAGGTCACCGCCGTGGTGCGCGTCCCTGCAGACCACAGCGACCTGGGTGACGTGCGGGTGGTGGCGGGCGACGTCACGGACCCGGTCGGCGTCGAGCGTGCGGCCGCCGGGCATGACGCCGCCATCAGCGCCGCCGTGGACCTGTCGGTGTCATCGCACGATTTCTTCACCGCGTCGTCCCGCGCCCTGGCCACCGGCCTGGCGAAGGCGGGCGTGCCCCGCCTGGTGGTGGTCGGACTCGCATCGATCATGCCCGGGGCGTCCGGTGCTCCGCTGATGGACGAGCCCGGCTACCCGAACGAGTACCGCGCCTTCTGCCTCGGCCACGCCGCAGGCCTCGATGAGCTTCGGACCTGCGACCTGGATTGGGCGTACGTGGCACCCGCGGGCGACTTCGACCGGGACGGTACGCGCACCGGGCGATACCGGGTCGCGGATCACGGCGACCCGGTCAGCCGGATCACGTACGCGGACTTCGCGATCGCGCTGCTCGACGAGGTCGAGGCGCCCCGCCACCACCGCGCCGCATTCAGCGTCCGGGAGGCGTGATGCCCGAGGTGCACGACAATCCGAACCCCGGGTCTCCGAGCTCGTCCGTCGTTTCGAGGATCGGCCGCGCCGGGCGGGCCGCCCCGGCTTGAGCGCCTGAGTACGGGGGCCGGCCGTCGCCCGGCTCTGGAGCGGGCCCGCGCGCGAGCTCCCGCGGGCCGCGGGCGGCGCCTCTGTCGCGGTTGGGCGGCGGCTACCTCCATCTCACTGCCAAAGCCGTACTTTTGTTGCGAATGCATCAAGTTCCGATCATTCGGGTGGAAAGTCGTTAATCTCGGTGCAACAGGTCGCACCGGTACGAGTGGTATCTCCCCATCCAGGGGCCGTACTCCATGGAGAGCAGAAGTGACGATGGCACGCTGGCTGGGCCGGTTGCTTCTGCCGGTCGTCGTCGGTGTGGCGGCGATGGCCGCCCTGGCGGCGCCCGCTTCCGCCCACGGCCAGCTCGCGCTGTCGACACCGGTCAAGGACAGCACGGTGCGCGAGCCGATGAAGTCCGTCGAGCTCTACTTCACCGAGACCCCCGCCCCGAACGCGTACTTCGCGGTCACGGCCCCCAGCGGTGCCCGGCTCGACGGGCCCTGGACGCACGGTCAGCCCAAGCGCCTCGACAAGCCGGTCCAGGAGTTCAACCTCGTCGACGGGGTGTGGGTGCCGAAGGTGTACAACACCGGATTCCCGGCGGAGATCCCGGTCGCCTACTGGCCGGAGCGGGGCGAGTACGTCGTCAAGTATCTGTCGATCGCGTCCGACGGGGAGCCGGTGCGGGGAGAGCTGCGGTTCACCTATAAGGGCAGGACTTCGGGGCCGCCCAAGGGCTGGAAGGCTCCGGACAACGAGCCCGACCCCCTCCTGCTCGCCTCGCCCCAGCCGGGAAGCGGCAGCCAGGCTCCGGTGCCCGAGACCGGCGGGAGCCCGGCGGCGCTGGGCCCGGTGATGCCCCAGGCCGGCGGGAGCCCGGCCGCGGTGCCCGAGACCGGCGGAAGCCAGGCTCCGGTGCCCGAGACCGGCGGCAGTCAGGCCGCGGTTCCGGAGACCGGCACCGCCGGTCCTGCCGCCCCGACAGCGCAGTCCGCAGACTCCGGCACCGGGCTGTCGGTGTGGCTGGTGCCCGCGGTCCTCGTCGTGGGAGCGGGCGTCCTGGTGGCGCGGGCGGCGCGACGGCCCGCGCCCGCCGCTGCGGCCGCCAGGCGACCTTCAGGCCGTCCGCAGAGCAAGGCGCCCTCACGCGCGCCGGCCTCACGCACCCGGCAACGCCCCAAATCGACCAGGCGACGCTGACTGTCCCCGCCCCTCTCAGGAGATCCCATGACGATCGCCTCTGCACGCGTGCGCCCGCTGCTCGCCGTGCTAGGTGTTGCCCTGCTGATGGCCGCGTCGGCCTGTGGCGGGTCACAGGCCGCCTCCCCTGCCCAGTCGGCTGCCCCGGCCACCCAGGCTGCCCCGGCTGCCACCGAGCCGGCTCCTGCGGCCCCCAGCCCGTCGGAGGCTCCCGCTTCCACCGGCCCGGCCGTGAAGGAGATCACCGTGACCATCGCCGGTCGGAAGGTCACGCCGCCGCCGGGACGGATCGAGGTGACCAAGGGCCAGACGGTGCGGATCACGGTGACCGGCGACGCCGCCGATGAGGCGCACCTGCACGGGTACGACAAGGAGGCCGAGCTTAAGCCCGGCAGTCCCGCGAGCATCGAGTTCGTCGCCGACGAGACGGGGCTGTTCGAGATGGAGACCCACGAGTCGGGGCTTCAGCTGTTCCAGCTCCTCGTGCGTTAGGCCGGCGGGATGCTGCTGGCTCACGGCGTCGGCGGCCGTCAGGATCTGCCGATCCCGTTCTCGGCCGCGCTGGCCGGCGCGGTCCTCGCACTGCTGGTGTCGTTCGTGGCGCTCGGCGCCCTGTGGAAGGAACCGCGGCTGGGCGGCGCCCTCGCCGCTGTCCGCTCGCTGCCCACCGTCATCCAGACGGCGGTGACGGGGCCGGTCTGGAGATGGATCTGGCGAATCGCCGGGCTCGTCGCCGCGGCCTACTTCTGCATCGGGTTGATCTTCGGCCCCGACCGGGAGGACAACCCCACGGCCGGGGCGTTCTACGTACTGTTCTGGGTCGGCCTGGTGCCGCTGTCACTGCTGTTCGGGCCGGTGTGGCGCGGCCTGAACCCGCTGCGGACGCTGCACCTGCTGGCCTGCAAGGGGCTCGGACGCGACCCCGAGCTCGGCCTGCGACCGCTGCCTCCGGGCGTCGGCTACTGGCCTGGCTGCGCCGGCCTGTTCGCCTTCGTCTGGCTGGAGCTGGTGGCTCCCGAGCGGGCCACCCTGCCGGTCATCGGGGCCTGGCTCGCGGTCTACGCCGTGCTCACGCTCGCCGGAGCGGTCGTCTTCGGCTCCCGGTGGTTCGGCCACGCGGATCCGTTCGAGGTCTACAGCGACCTCGTGGGCAGGCTCGCCCCGGCGGCCAGACGCCGCGACGGCGTCGTCGCCTGGCGCAACTCCCTCGACGGCATGGCCGAGCTACGACCGGCGCCGGGACTGACGGCACTGGTCGTCGTGCTCCTGGGCTCCACCATGTACGACAGCCTGTCCAACGCCCCGATATGGGTGCGCTTCGTGCAGGAAAGCTCGGTGCCGGCCCCGGTCACGGGCACCGTGGGCCTGATCACCGTCATCGCTCTGGTGCTCGTGGCCTACCGGACCGCGACCGTACTCGCCGGCCGATGGGGCGCGGCCCGGCCCGGCACGACGCCGGGTGAGATCGCCCACTCGATCGTCCCGATAGCCGTCGGATACCTCGTCGCCCACTACTACACCCTGTTCCTTCTGGAAGGGCAGCGGACCATCGCCCTGCTGTCCGACCCGCTGGACACCGGAGCCGACTGGCTGGGCACCGCCGGCTGGACCATCCAGGCGCTCGGCACCACACCTGCGGGAGTCGCCACCCTCCAGGTCACGGTCATCGTCGTCGGCCACGTGCTGGGGACCGTACTGGCCCACGACCGCGCGCTGGCCCTGTTCCCCCGGCGTACGGCCGTACTCGGGCAGATTCCCCTGCTCCTGCTGATGGTGGTCTACACCGTGATGGGCCTGCTCCTCCTTTTCGCCGCCTGAGCCGCGACGCTCATGCCCGTGTCAGTACGGTCGACCACCGGCACTTACACGCTGCCGCCCCCTTGATCATGGACGCCGCCGGCCGGGTGGCGGTTCACCGTCCCGCCTCGCGCTCTTTGGCGATCTCATTGAGCCTGCTCCAGGCCGGCGATGAGATGCCGGCCGATGTCTCGATCAACCGGGCCACGGTCGGGTCGTCCACCGACGCCTCTCCGTCCTCGGGCGTGCCGCGCCGGCTGGCCAGCCACCGCTGGGCGCGGTCGGCCAGCGCGCCGAGGCGTGGGTCGTCCGGGGGCCAGTCGAAGGCCGCGTCGTAGTCGAGGTAGATGGCGCGGAACTCCGGGTCGCTGATCGCGTCGCATTTGTCGGCGAGCCAGACGGCCGCCTGTTCCGGTGAGACCGACCGCAGCAGGATCCACCCGTCGCGTTCCATCTGCACCGCGCGCCGGCTGACGCCGATGTTCCGCAGTTGGTCGAGGTAGTCGGCGACCTCCGCCGAGACGAACAGCCGGTCGCCCGTGTTGAGCTGGGCGAGCCGCTCCCGGGTGCGGAGAAGCTTTTCTGCCCGTGCCTGCAGGTCGCGATCGATCTCGCTGATCGCCGCGGCGAACCGGTCGGGGTCGGCGGCGAACAACTCGTCGATGCGGGCAAGCGGCACACCGGCCTCGGCGAGCGTCTTTATCTTGACCAGGTCGATGGCGTGCTGCGCGCTGTAGCGCCGGTAGCCCGACGCGTCGCGCGGCGGCTCCGCGAGCAGTCCGCGCTGGTGGTAATGGCGCACGGTCTTGATCGTCACGCCCGCGTAGCCGGCGAGCTGGCCGATAGTGATCATTTGCGTCGGTCTCCCATCGACCAGGTCATCGTCCCGGGACGTACATCATGTCGTGGGTATCACGGCGAACCGCGGCGCGGCCGCTCAGGCCGGCGCGACCCGGGTGGACACCCGGCCGGCGAGGTCGATGCCGGTGATCGCGCCGCCTTCGTCGCGGGTGAAGAAGCCGCGCTGCCCCTGCAAGCCGCCTTCGGTGATGATGTACTCGTCGCCGTCGCCGGGCAGCAGGCCCATGGCGGCCAGCGCGTAGTCCGGAGGCATTTCGCTGTCCGACGCGGCGCGGATCTCCGGTTTGATCCCGACCGTGAGTGTCATCCCCGCCGGGCCGGCGGCGATCACGAGGGTCATGGCGTCGTTGTCGTACCTGCCGGCGACCTCCGCGGCCCGCGCCGGGTCGTAGGGCGACGGCTCCGGGTCGCGCTCGACGACTCCCAGATAGTGCTCAAGCGCCCAGCGGACGACGGTCTGGTTGAACGGGATGCCGTTCGGTCCGGCGTTCGTCAGCGAGACGACGGCGAAATCGCGTTCAGGCACGATCAGCAACTCGGCGAACTGGCCGTGCGCCGACCCGCCGTGCCCGACGGTGCGGACACCGTCCACATCGCGCAGGAACCAGCAGATACCGAAGGCGTCGCCCAGCGTGGTGCCACGCAACTCCACGGTCGGCTGCCTCATCCGGTGCAGCACCTCGGCGGGCAGGACCCGGGCGTCGCCCTCGCCGCGCCCGTCACCGAGATGAAACCGGGCCCAGCGGATCTGGTCCGCCACCGAGGACATCAGGCCGCCGCCGGGGTTGTTGGCACGCCAGCGCTTCCACAGCCGTGCGACGGCCAGGGTTCCGTCCTCGTCGAGGTTGTGGCCCACGGCGAACCGCCGTGTCATGACGTCGCCGTTGTTGTAGAAACTGTGCGACAGCCCCAGTGGCTCGAGCACCAGCGAGGCGACGGCCCGTTCGTACGTCAGGCCGGTGACCTTCTCGATGACCCGCCCGGCCAGGTTGTATCCCGCCTGGCTGTAGGAGGGTCTGACGCCGGGCGGTGCGATCAGGTTCAGCTCGGCCATCCGCGCCACATGAGCGGCCAGCGCGTCATCGCCCTCACCGGTGTCGGCGAGGATCGCCCAGTCCAGCCCCGAGGTGTGGTTGAGCAGGTGCGACACCGTGACCTCCGCCGTGGCCCGCTCGTCGGCGAGCACGAGCTCGGGAACGTACCGGCGGACCGGCGCGTCCAGGGCGACCCGGCCGTCGGCGACCAGGCGCATCAGCGCGGTCGCGGTGTAGGTCTTCGTGACCGAGCCGAGCTCGAACAGCGTGTCGCGGTCGACGGGCAATGGGTTGTCGAGGCTCGTCACGCCGTGGCACGAGAAGGCCTCCCGACCGTCGGCCCACACCCCGACGGCGACGCCGGGGATGCCGAACCGCGTGGCCGTCGCCTCGACGAACTCCGGCAGCACGTCGTGTCCCTTCTGCCTTGTGGCACGGCCGACGTCAAGATCGGTCGCACGGTCGTCCTGGTGACTCGCGGTGTGTTCGTTTGCGTTCATGCAGCCATGCTCGAACCCTGCCCCTGGGGCAAGGTCAAGCTCTGGGGTGACTTTTCCTCAGGCGACTCGAACCAGGGCCGCCCCGCCACTCCGGATCCGCGGCCACTTCGGTACGCGTGTCATCCCACGGTCAGGACGGCGTTGCCGCGCACCCTGCGGCCGCGCAGGTCGGTGATCACCTCATCGGTCCTGGACCAGTCCCGGACGGAGTCGATCTCCGGGTGCAGTCGTCCGCGGGCCACCAGCCGGACCAGCGTGGCGAGGTCTTCACCGTAGGACGTGTCGGAGACGGTGTAGTCGAAATGCTCGATCCGGGCCCGGCTGGGGCCTTTGAAGAAGTCGAAGAAGTCGAGCGTCACCGGCGTGCGGCTGGCCTGGCCGAACCACACGAGAAGTCCCCCCGGGGCCAGCCGGGCCAGCGCCGCCGGCAGTGACGCGCCGCCGACCGATTCCAGCACGATGTCGAACGGCCCCTGGGCATCGGCCACCGATGTCGTCAGCTTTGCCGCTCCCAGCTCCAGCAGCCGGGCGCCGCGCCCGGCGGTCGCGCTCACCACCGTGACCATGGCGCCTGAGGAGGCCGCCAGTTCGGTCACGTAGTGGCCGACACCGCCGCTCGCCCCGGTGAGCAGCACCCGCCGTCCGGCGATGGGGCCGGCGACGCGGAGCAGCCGCAACGCGGTGATCCCCGCGAGAGGAAGTGCGGCAGCGGTCACCGCGTCCACGCTGTCCGGCAGTTCGGCGACGTTGCCGGTGGGAACGGCCACCCGCTCCGCCCAGCCGTATGCGGGCGGATGGGCCACCACCCGGATGCCGGCTGGGGGGCCGCTGCCGTCGGCGGCGGCCCGCACGACCTTCCCCGCCACGTCCTTGCCGGGGCGCCAGCCCGGCCGGCGTCGATCGAGCCGGCCGTCGAGCTGGAAGGTCTCACCCCGGTTGACGGAATACGCCTCGACGGCGACGACCAGTTCGCCGTCCCCGGGCTCGGGCTCGGCGGCGTCACCGAAGACCACCGGCTTGCCGGCGTCGGACCCGGATCCGGGCAGCGATCCGGGCAGCACGGCCTTCATCAATCTCGTCCCCTTGTCTGTGAATCGGGTCGTCTGCGAATCGGGTTGCGAACCGCTCAGGCGAAGACGACGGTCTGGGCATGCAGGGTGTCGAGGTACTCGCGGACCGCCACGATCCGGCCGTCGCGGACGGTGAACACCGCCAGGCAGTGCTGGTCGTACCGGCCGCCTGACCGGGTGAGGCCCCGGGTGTTCCATTCCGCCAGCACCTGGTCGCCCTCGCCGATCAGGCCCTCGAACTCGAACTCCATCGACTCGGGCACCAGCCGGCCGATCATCGCGGGCACGAACTCGTCGAAGATCTCCTCCGGCCCCGTCCACGTTCTCGACAACGGCAGGTCACCGGCGAGGGTCCACGTGGACTCCGGCCCGAAGAAAGCGCGCAGCGCCGTGAAGTCACCCGCCGCCAGGGCGTCCATGTACCGCAGGACGACGGCTCTGCTCGTCGCGGTGAGGTCGTGGGAGCTCATGTGCACAGGCCCTTTCTGGTGCTGTTGTCTCCGGCATGTGAACCCTAGGAAGAGCACCGTCTGGAGGGGAAAGTCCGGTTCGCGATGAGCTCAGACCGGACCGGCATCGTCGCTGTTCGAGCCCGTCCTATGCTCATCGGCATGTCCGAGCTGCGCCGCATCCGGTACTTCCTGGCCGTCGCCCAGGACCGGAACTTCACCCGCGCCGCCGAGCGGCTGCACATCGCCCAGCCCGCGTTGAGCCGGCAGATCCGGCAGCTGGAGCAGGAGCTGGGCGTCCGCCTCCTCGACCGCACCACCCACTCGGTCGAGCCCACCGAGGCGGGGCTGCTGCTGATGGAGCGCGGGGCGGCGCTGTGCGAGGAGGCCGACCGGCTGTGGCGCGACATCCGCGGCATCGCCGAGGGCGAGCAGGGCACCCTGTCCATCGGATACGGCACCAGCACCAGCTATGAGACCGCCCCCGTCCTCCTGGCGGCGCTGACCGGGCGGCACCCCGGCATCATCACGACCACACGCCTGCTGCCCACGGCCGAGATCGTGGCGGCCGTCGCCGACGGGACGCTGGACGCCGGGCTGGTCCGCTGTCCACCGCCCACTCCGGAACTGGTGCGCACCCTCGTCCGGCTGGAGCGGCAGGGCGTCCTGATGTCCCGGCACCATCCCCTCGCCGGCGGTCCCGTCGTCGATGCCGCCGCACTGGCCGGTGAGACCCTGCTCGTTCACCCGCGCGAGGCCAACGCCGGACACTACGACGCGATCATGAGCATTCTCGCCCGCGCCGCAGTCGAGCCGAGGCTTGCGCGGCGGCTGACCTTCGACACCGCGCACACCCCCGTGGCGAACGGCGGGGCCGTCTCCATCGTCGGCGAGTCCACGGTGCCCGGCCTACCGGCCGGACTGGTGTGGCGGCCCCTGGTCCCAGCCGCGACCATAGAGATCCACTTACTGACCCGGGGCCGCCCAGGCCGGCCGGCCGTCACGCGGCTGCTGCGCGTCGCGTCCGCCACCGCCCGCGCGAGCGGCTGGCTCCACGGCTGACGCCACAGACGGGGTGACCGCGTGATCCCCGCTCTCCCGTGCGCGGCAACGCGACGCGGCCGCACCCGTACGCCCGCCTGGGACGAGAGCGGGGCCCGAAAACGTATGTAAGTGTTTGGCTGGGTCGTTGCGTATACGGGATGTGGAGCATCTGGAATTCGAGGAGTTTTACCGGGGAAGCCGGGATGTCTGTCTCCGGGCGGTGGTGGCCGCCACGGGCGACCGGCAGCTGGCGGAGGACCTGGTCGCTGAGGCGTTCACGCGGGCGTGGATGTCGTGGCGGAAGGTGAGCCTGCATCCGTCGCCACGCGCCTGGATCGTCCGGGTGGCGCTGAACACCCGGGTCTCCTGGTGGCGGCGGCGCCGCAACGAGGTGGCCCTGACCGACCGCGAAGTCGTGGAACCGGCGGAGGCCGGGGTGGACCCGGCTCTGCTGCTGGCGCTGCGGCGGCTGCCGCGACGGCAGCGGGAGGTGGTCGCCTTGCGTGTCTTCCTCGATCTGGACACCGACACCGTGGCCAGGACCCTCGGGATCGCTCCGGGAACCGTCTCCGCACATCTGTCGCGCGCCGTCGCGGCGTTGCGCGGAGACCTCGCAACATCCGACAGCCAGGAGGGCCGACGATGAATGACAACGATGTGCTGGGTGTAGTGCGCGACGGGATGGACGGGGTGCGCATGCGCACGCCGGTGCAGCAGGTCGTGGCGGCGGGCCGGTCTCGCCGCCGGCGCCGCGGAGTCGCGGGGGCGGCGGCCGGCGCCGCGCTGGCGGCGGGCGTGGCGTTCACACTGGTGGTCGACAGCCCTCCGGTGAGCACTCCGCCCGTGGCCGCCGGCAACGAGGTGCACGTGCATCTCGCCGCTTTCTCTGTGGACACCAACCCCGACGGCACGGTCACCGTGAAGATGACCAAGAAGGAGTCGCTGGATCCGGAGATCATGCAGCGGACTCTGGCCCAGGCCGGCGTCCCCGCCCAGATCACGATCAACAAGTGGTGCCGGCCGTCGGAGCCGTCGCAGACCCTGGATTCGGCCCTCCAGAAGGTCGTCGGGCAGGAGAAGCAGGGCGACACCCCCGTGATGGTCATCACGCCGTCGGCGATGCCCCCGGCGACCAAGCTGATCATCGGCATGCGGACGGCCGGCTACCAGCCCGACTCCCCGAGCCGGGTAGGGGTCACGATGAGCCTGGCGCCCGACGACGCCCCGCTGACCTGTACGACCGACGTCCCGAGCGGCCCCCCGGGTGACTCCAAGCGCGGACCCAAGCCCGGACTCAAGCCCGGGCCCAAGGACACCGCCAAGCCGTAGATCACCGCCCCGGCTCCACGCCCACCCGGGTGAGCCGGGGCGGTCCGCGTTCCCGGCTCCTGGATGCTGGTGAACGGGCGGGAAAGGTGCGCGGTTATCCTCGGGGTGATCCGGCTGGACGTGGAGGTGCCGCCATGACCGAGCGAAAGCCCCCTGGTGTCGGCTTCGAGACGTGGATCGACCGGCAGATCCGCGAGGCCACCGAGCGCGGCGAGTTCGACGACCTGCCCGGCGCCGGCAAGCCCATTCCCGGCCTGGGCAGGCCGGACGACGAGATGTGGTGGATCAAGCAGAAGCTCCGCGCCGAGAACCTGTCGTTCCCGCTGCCCGGCACGCTGGCCCTGCGCAAGGAGGCCGAGGAGGCTCTCGCCGCGGCCCTGCTGGCGCGTACGGAGGCCGAGGTGCGCCAGATCATCGGCCAGATCAACGACAAGATCGTGGAGGGGACCCGGAAGGGATTGTCCGGCCCGCCGGTCGTCGTGCTGCCCTTCGACGCCGACGACGTCGTACGGGACTGGAGACAGCGGCAGCCGGCACCTCCCGCGGCGGCCCCCGCCCCGCCTGCGGCCCAGCCGCCGCGCGAGCGGCGCTCGCTCTTCGGCTGGGCGCGCCGCCGCCGGCGCGTCTGACCTCGCCTCACTTCAGAGCGCGGCGACGATCTCCTCGACGCGCTGCCTGGCGTCGCCGAACAGCATCCGGCTGTTGTCCCGGAAGAACAGCGGGTTCTGCACGCCGGCGTACCCGGGGGCCATCGACCGCTTGAAGACGATGACGTCCTCCGCCTCCCACACGTGCAGCACGGGCATGCCGGCGATGGGGCTGGCCGGGTCGTCGATGGCCGCGGGGTTGACGGTGTCGTTGGCGCCGATGACCAGGACGACGGACGTGCCGGGGAAGTCGTCGTTGATCTCGTCCAGTTCGAGGACGATGTCGTACGGCACCTTGGCCTCGGCGAGCAGGACGTTCATGTGGCCGGGCAGGCGGCCGGCGACCGGGTGGATGCCGAACCGGACGTCGACGCCGCGTTCACGCAGTCTGCGGGTGAGCTCGGCGACCGGATACTGTGCCTGCGCGACCGCCATGCCGTACCCCGGGGTGATGATCACCGACTTGGCGTCCTTCAGCAGCTCGGCGGTGTCGGCGGCGGTGATCTCCCGGTGCTCGCCGTAGTCGCCCGCGTCGGCGGAGGCCATCTCGATGCCGAAACCTCCGGCGATCACGGAGATGAACGAGCGGTTCATCGCCTGGCACATGATGTACGACAGGTAGGCGCCGGACGACCCGACGAGGGCGCCCGTGACGATGAGCAGGTTGTTGTCGAGCAGGAATCCGGACGCCGCCGCCGCCCATCCCGAATAGCTGTTGAGCATCGAGACGACGACGGGCATGTCGCCGCCGCCGATGGAGGCGACCAGGTGCCATCCCAGCAGCAGGGCCACGGTGGTCAGCGCGATGAGCAGCCCGAGGCCCGGGGAGATGACGAAGAGCACGGTGAGGACGGCGAACGCGGCGATCGCGCCCAGGTTCAGGTAGTTCTTGCCGGGGAGCATCATCGGGCTGGAGTCGATCCGGCCCGACAGCTTGAGGAACGCGACGACGGACCCGGTGAAGGTCAGCGCCCCGATGATCACCCCGATGGAGACCTCGGCGTGATGGATGCCCAGCAGCGAGCCGGCGACCTCGCCGGCCGCCGCGCCGTTCGCCTCGACCTGGAGGTAGCCGTTCCAGCCGACGAGGACGGCGGCGAGCCCGACGAAGCTGTGCAGGATGGCGATCAGCTCCGGCATGCCGGTCATCTCGACGATGCGAGCGCGCCAGAGCCCGATGGCGGCGCCGATCGCCATGGCGGCCACGAGCAGGACGATCCCGGTCGTGGTGAGGCCGGAGGCGGCGCCGGCGATCGTCGCCGCGAGCGCGATCACCATGCCGCAGATCCCGAGCGCGACACCGGAGCGCGACGTCTCGTGACGGGACAGCCCGGCGAGGCTGAGGATGAACAGCAGGGCGGCGACGATGTAGGCGGCCTGCGCGGCCGTTTCGACAGTCACGGTCAGCTCCTCGAGAACATGCCGAGCATGCGCCGGGTCACGGCGAAGCCGCCGAAGATGTTGATGCTCGCGAGCAGGATCGCGACGAACGACAGGGCGGTGACCGCCGTGTGCGGGTGACCGATCTGCAGCAGCGCGCCGACGACGATGATCCCCGATATGGCGTTGGTGATCGACATCAGCGGAGTGTGCAGCGCGTGGTGCACGTTTCCGATGACGTAGTAGCCGATCACGATCGCCAGGACGAAGACGGTGAGGTGCCCGATCAGCTCGTCCGGTGAGAACGCCGTCAGCAGGAACAGGGCGACGGCCACGGCGCCGGTCAACAGGTGGCGCCGGCTCGGCGGGGGCGGGACCCTCTCGGCGGACGCGGGCCTAGCGCCCGCGGGTGCCGCGCTCACCGGGACGGGGGGAGGAGGCCAGGTCTTCTCGCCGTCGCGCACGACGGTCATCGCGCGCTGCACCACATCGTCGAAGTCCAGCACGAGCCGGCCGTCCTTGCCCGGGGTGAGCAGCTTCATCAGGTTGACGACGTTGGTGCCGTAGAGCTGCGAGGCCTGCGCCGGCAGCCGCCCGGCGAGGTCGGTGTAGCCGATGATGGTCACGCCGTTGCCGGTGACGACCGCCTCGCCGGCGCGGGTGCCGGCGACGTTGCCGCCCATCGCGGCGGCCATGTCGACGATGACGCTGCCCGGGCGCATGCTCGCCACGTGCTCTTCGGTGAGCAGCCTCGGCGCCGGACGCCCGGGGACCAGCGCGGTGGTGATGACGATGTCCACGTCGGCGGCCTGCTCGGCGTACATCTCGGCGGCGCGGCGGTCGTAGTCCTCCGAGGTCGCCCGGGCGTACCCGTCCGCGCCGCTCTCCTGCGGGACCTCGACGGCGAGGAACTCGCCGCCCAGCGAGCGCACCTGCTCGGCGACCTCGGGACGCGGGTCGGTGGCCCGCACGATCGCGCCCAGGCTGGTGGCCGTCGCTATCGCCGCGAGCCCGGCGACGCCCGCGCCCGCGACCAGGACCTTGGCCGGGGGGACCTTTCCGGCGGCGGTCACCTGGCCGGTGAAGAGCCGCCCGAACACGTGGGCCGCCTCGATGACGGCGCGGTAGCCCGCGATGTTGGCCATCGAGCTGAGCACGTCGAGCGCCTGCGCGCGGGAGATGCGTGGCACGGCGTCCATCGCGAGCACGGTGATCGGCCGCCGCGCGAGGGCGTCCACCAGGCCGGTGTTCACCGCCGGGCCGATCAGGGCGACCAGCGTGGCACCGTCGTGGAGCGCGGCGATCTCGTCCTCGTCCGGGGAGTCGACCTTGACCACGACGTCTGCTCCCCACGCCTGCTCGCGGTCGCCGATCCGCGCCCCGGCCTCGGCGTACGCGCTGTCGGCGAAGCTCGACCGCGTGCCGGCGCCGGATTCGACGATCACCTCGTAGCCGAGCGAGATCAGCTGGCGCACGGTGGCCGGGGTGGCCGCGACCCGGGTCTCGCCCGGCGCCGACTCGGCGACGACGCCCAGGCGCTGCGCTGGTTGGCTCATCATGATTCCTTTCTCGCGCGGCCCGAGGGGGAGTCGCCGGCGGCGCGCGGATTGGATGTGAGGGACACCGGTGATCGCCGTCGATCGCCGATCGTGAGTGTGTCATGCGACAGGCGACGGGTCATAGGTGCTCCGGCCCGCTGTGGACAAGCCCGTCGCCGACCGGCCCCATCGCCGCGGCGGCCGGCCGTGTGGCGGCTCCTCACCGGCTCCCAGGAGGGCGACGGCGGCGTCGCCCGTCCAGCTCCGCCCCGGAGTCGACGCCGGGCAGGTCGCCGTCCCTCGGCCGGTGGCCGCCGCGCGATCCGGTGGCTTGACGTCGAGCGTTCCCGGCTTACCCGGGGGCGGCGGGCCCGTGACGGGAGAGGCCGATACCGCACTTTGGAAGTGGCGTGGTAGAGCGCCGGTATAGAACGAGTATTCCGCTTCCATAATATCGGCGACGTAAGGGAAAAAGTCGGCAAGGTGAAAAGGGTGAGTTAAATGCACGCACGCTCCTCCATCAATTCCCTCACGGCCGTGTTCCTTATCGCGTTGTGCCTTCTGGCCGCATCCGCGCTCGTGCTCGTCGCAGCCTCCGGACATGGGGCGCACTGGACGATCAGCGCCAACGAGCACTGGCACACGCAGACCGGTCATCTGTAAATCCCCGCCCGGTGATTCGACCGGAAACGCGAGCTGGAAAATGCGGTGAATTCGTCGTGGTATTCCCGGGTCACCGCCCCCGCACAATCGTGGGAGAACGTCAATGCCGCCCGCATCCGCATCCGCCGCCGGCTGGTGACGTCACCACCGTCGTAGCCGGAGCCGAAGCGTCCTCTGCGGGAAGCGCTCGCGCTGACCGCCCCGCCCGGCCTCGTGCGCTCCCGCCCGACCAGTAGGCGACCCGACGGCGTGCTCGCCGCATCAGGACGTGGCGCCGGGAAACTCGCGCCTCCCACACGCACGCTCTCCCCACACGCACGCTCTCCCCACAGCCGGTCCGGCGCATCCGGCCAGATCCCGGGTCTGCCCGAGGAGGCGTTCCGCGATGAACCGCGGCAGGCCGCGGGTACTCCAGCAGGGCCGGAGGGCAGGAGATCGCAACCCCCGGCGACGTACGCGCGCGGCGTTCGACCAGAGGTCGGCTCGTAGGCGAGGACCGTGACGCCGGAGGTGAAAGTGGTGGTGCCGGCGAGTTTCACGCCGGTGACGCTTCCGGGGCGGAACAGCGGCTCGCCCCGGCCCTTGAGGACGGGGTGGATCCAGATCCGGTACTCGTCGAGCAGCCCGGCCGTGGCCAGGTGGTCGGTGAGGCGGCCGTTGCCCCAGATGAGGATGTCGCCGCCGTCCTGCTCCATGAGCTTGGTGATCCCGGCGGTGAAGTCGTCGCCCGGGACGACGACGGTGGGGTTCCACGCGGAGGTGTCGACCGGCTGGGAGGCCACCACGTACTTGGCCATGGCGTTGACGTGGTCGGCGTAGGGGTTGCCGCCCGTGTTCGGCCAGGCCTGAGCCATGCCCTCGTAGATGACGCGGCCCAGCAGCAGCGCGTCGCAGCCGGTGGTCAGGGCCAGGGCGTAGGCCATGGCGTCCTCGCTGTTGTGGCTCGGGGACCACTCGTGTGGATTGTCGATGAAGCCGTCGAGAGTGGTGTAGGCGGAAGCGATGATCTTTCGCGTGATGCCTCCCCAGGATGCGTGCGGCTCGGTGCCGGCAAGGGCGAGGAGGCGGTCAGGTGGCTGCGCGAGTCCGGCGCCAGGGGGTGCTGTCGACGAAGTGGGTGTCGAAGCGGTCTTGGACCGCCAGCAGATCCTGGGGGGCGGCGTGGCCGCGGCGGACGCGTTCCAGCAGGCGGAAGCAGGCGAACCGCTCCACCCCCGGGGTGATCACGATCAGCGTGCCGGAACCTGACCCGGGAGCGGCCGCGAAGGCGTGGACGGTGTGCGGCGGGACCACGAGGGTGCCGCCGGCCTCGACCTCCGTCACCTCATCGCCCGCCAGGACCTGCAGCCGCCCGTCCAGGACGAAGAACAACTCGGCCGAGCCGCGGTGATAGTGCGAGGTCGCGCCGTCCCTGCCTCGCCCCAAGGTCGTGCGGCTGACTCCCAGCAGGCCACCGGTGGCCGACGCGCCGGCCGGCAGCGCCCTGGAGTCCGCCGGGATGATCGAGCGCTCCCTGGACCGCGCCGACCGGCGTAGCTTCCAGATCCGCCTCACCGAACAGGGCTACGCCGCCGTCGACGCCGCCATGACGCGGCACACCGCGAACGTCACCGCCCTGCTGGCCGGCCTCACACCCCGGGAACTGACCACCCTGGACGCCCTGGCACGCAAACTCCTGCACCACCTGACCGCCCCCGACCGGTGAAGCCCGGCAACGGCCATCCGGCGAGGTGGCTGCCGCTGATTTCCGCGGGCAGCCTCCCCGTGAGCCGATCTGCGACTACGTGCCGGGCGGGAAGAACGACTACGCGGGCCCCTGACGAAGACGGTGCCGCCGGGCCGCCCGCGCGCGATGCCCTCCGCGCCACCGCGTGCTCGACGGAACCGGCGACGGGCCCGGGAACATTGACCGCCCAGGGCCCGTCGCCGCCTGCGGTCAGCGGATGCGCCAGGTGCCCGTGCTGAGGAGCAGGTCGTTGAGCTGGCCTGGGCCCTTGTCGGCGGTCGCGGCCTGGAGTTGTTCGTTGAGGAGTTGGTCGTAGGCCGGTCGGTCGATGGAGCGGAAGACGCCGATCGGGACGTGCTGGAATGCGGGGTCGTCCAGCCGGGATAGGGCGAAGGCCAGTGACGGGTCGGGGTTGTGGGCGTCGTGGATGAGGATCTCGTCGTCGGTGATCTCGGCGCGGGGGACGACTTCGACGCCGCCGGTGCGGGCGAGTCGTACGGCCTTTTCGTTGTCGCCGGTGCCGAAGACGATCGGGTGGCCGTGCTCCAGTTTCACGGTGATCTGGTCGCGGGTGCCGGGGTCTTTGAGGGCGTCGAAGGCGCCGTCGTTGAAGATGTTGCAGTTTTGGTAGATCTCCACCAGTGAGGCGCCGCGGTGCGCGGTGGCTTCGCGCAGCACGCTTTGCAGGTGTTTGCGGTCGGAGTCGATGGTGCGGGCGACGAACCCGGCTTCGGCGCCGATGGCCAGGGAGATGGGGTTGAACGGCTT
>NZ_JBEZDW010000049.1:0-55718 GCF_040802045.1 Microbispora sp. NPDC049125
CATAGCAAGACCCAATTGCGCAGACCCGCACGCTCCTACCCTGTCCTGATCTCTCGTCTGCCATCGACCCCACCGCGTAGCGGCAGCGGGCCGGCCGATCGAGCCGTCGAACTTCCGACGCAGCTTCGCCAACGCCTGCGCCAAGGCCAAGGTGCGAAAGGTTCACGTCCACGCGACCCGGAAGACCCGCGCGTCGCTCCTGGTCGCCCTCGACGTCCACCCACGCGTGGCGATGCAGATCCTTCGGCACAGCCAGATCTCGGTCACGATGAACATCTACAGCGAGGTCTCGTCAGAGGAGACGCGCAAGGCGCTCAAGCGGCTCGGTGAGCAACTGGATTCGTAGCGGTTGCTGTACTTCGCTGCTGTACGAGGTCAAAAAGGCCACTTCCTGATCATGGGAGGTGGCCTTTGACGTGGGGTGGAGCCTAGGGGATTCGAACCCCTGACTTCCTGCTTGCAAAGCAGGCGCTCTGCCAGCTGAGCTAAGGCCCCGCGACCGGCGCGAGCTGTGAGAAGACGCAGATCACACGCTGATCGGGTGCGTACACCGTAGCAACTGGCCGCGCCCGCGCGCCACTCGAAAGCGCCCCCGCGCCACTCGAAAGCGTCCGCGCGCCACTCGAAAGCGGTGACGTCACCGGGCGACCGCACCGACCGCGCCGACCTCGCTGCCGAGGACGAGTGCCGGGAAGTCGGCGAGGGAGTCGACGATGTGGGTCGCGCCGCCGCTTAACAGCCGCTCGCGGCTGTGGACGCCGGTGAGCACGCCGGCCACGATGGAGGCGCCGGCCCTGCGTCCGCAGAGCATGTCGCTCTCCGAGTCGCCGGCGACGGCCACCTGGCGGACGTCCTCGACGCCGGAACGCAGGACGGCGGTCAGCACCAGGTCGGGATAGGGGCGCCCGCGCCCGGCGTCCTGCGGGCAGAGCGCGAAGTCCAGCTTGTCGGCCCAGGGGAGAGCGCTCAGCAGCCTCCCGAGGGTGGCGCGGCTGAACCCGGTGATCAGGGCGATCCGCACCCCCGCGTCACGCAGCTTCTCGATCGCCTCGACCGTACCGGGCAGCGGCGCGAGGCCCGTACGCTCCAGGGCGCCCTCGTAGGAGCGCTCGAAGGTCAGGTGGGCCGCCTGCGCCTGGGCTTCGTTGCCAGGAAAGATCCCGCGGAACACCTCGGCCGGGGGACACCCCCGGGACCTGTGCACATGCACCATCGCACGGGCGTACGCACTGGTCCCGGGGACGATGCCCTGCGTCGCGATCGCCTCGGCGAACGCCCGCTCGACCATGTCGATGTCGCCGATCGTGGTCCCGGCCAAATCAAGGCAGGCCAGTTTCACGGGGGTCATTCCCGCACCTTTCCCACGATCAGCCACCATCCTCGATGGTCAGTTCTCGCTACCGGTGGCCTCGGTCCACAGATCGAGCTCAGCGCGGTCGGCCTGCACCTTCCGCCAGACCAGCAGCCCACCAAGAGCGACCAGGCCGAGAACAAGCAGCTTCTTCACGGTGTGACCCCACTTCTCAACGGTCTCACCTGCCGGGTGAGACAACGCCCGGTTCTACGGTTCCCTGCAGCCTAGCAAGGCTCAGGCGTCCGACCCGGATTGCTCGGAATTCTGGTGAACCCCATCTGAGATTACGGCTCACCCCGCCCGGTCTGGCGAGCGCCTCCATGACGGGTGATGAGATCAAAAGTGCCCAGCTCATCCCGGTGCTAACCCTCGCGGCCATCCTCGCGTGGCGCCGGGCAGGGGCAGGATTCCGGCCCGTGCGGCCCGCCTCCGCTCTCAGCGAAGGATCACCAAAGCATCAGGCGAGGGTGGCGCAGAGCCTGATCGTGGTGCCCTCCGGCCCCGTACGGACGACCAGTTCGGCCAGGCGGTTCATCAGCCACAGCCCCCGTCCCCCGAAGTCGAACCTCGTCGCGGGCTCCTCGCGCTCCAGGACCTCGTCGGGGATGCCCGGCCCCTTGTCGGTGACCTCGCAGACCAGCGCCGCGGGTTCGCGCCACATCGCGATACCGCGGGGTGGGGTGCCGTATCGGACCGCGTTGGTGACCGCCTCGTGAACCGCGAGGACGAAGTCCTCCAGCGCGATTCCGCTCAACCCGGCCTCCTGCGCGGACACCGTGACGAGATGCCGCACCCGGGTGACCGAACTTCGGTCGAACTCCAGGCTGAGCAGGCTGCCCGTCAAGGTCTTCACCGCCCTCCGTGCTTCCGCCACAGTGGTAATACTCCCTTTACCGCACATGAGCGCCTGACACGTATTTTGGGGTACGGCTTGCGCTCACCGGAAGGCCGGTGGCACGGCGAACACGCGAAGCGAGGTCCTCCTGGACGCTAGCGCACTGCTCAAAGCTCCGTCATGACCTGGCGGAGCATCTTCTTCGTGTCAGGTACGGTCTCGGCCTCGATGCAGAGGCGCTCCATCACGGCCAGGTAGCGATCCGTGTCCTCCAGCTTGTCCAGGTAGATGGCGCTGGTGAGCTGTTCGAGGTACACCACGTCGGGCAGGTCCGTGTCGGCGAACCGCAGGATGCTGAACGGCCCGCCCGCGGCGGCGTGGCCGCCGACGCTGAACGGCACGATCTGGACCGTGACGTTCGGCAGGTCGAGCAGCTCCAGGAGGCGGGCGAGCTGGGCGCGCATCGCCTCGCGGCCCCCGAGCGGGCGGCGTACGGCCGCCTCGTCGACGACCGCCCACAGACGGGGAGGATCGGGCCGGGTCAGCAGCTCCTGCCGGTCCAGGCGGAGCCGTACACGGCGCTCGATCTCGTCGGCGGCGGCTTGGGGATGTCCCAGCCGGATGACGGCGCGCGCGTAGGCCTCGGTCTGCAGCAGCCCGGGGAAGAACTGCACCTCGTAGTTGCGGATGGAGCTCGCGGCCTGCTCCAGTCCGACGTACGCCTCGAACCAGGACGGGAGGACGTCGTCGTAGTTGTGCCACCAGCCGGGCGCGTTGGCCTGGGTGACGAGGCCGAGCATGGCCTCCCGCTCGCCTTCGTCGGTCACGCCGTAGAGGTCGAGCAGGTCGGCGATGTCCCGGACGCGGAAGCTGACCCGGCCCAGCTCCATACGGCTGACCTTGGAATGGGAGGCCCGGATCGCGCGCCCCGCCTCATCCAGCCTGATGTACCTGCTCTCACGCAGGCGGCGGAGCTGGGTGCCGAGGAGGATCCGCAGGACCGTGGGGCTGCGGCGCGGCTGCGCGGGAATGTCGCGGAGGTGGGGCACCCCCTCCTGCGGGGCCGCAGTCATATGGCAGTCCTTTTACGGTTTACCAGTGGTTTACGCCTGGTTCACGATACTCGCCCAATCGTCTGGGACAAGGGCTGCGTTCAATCGAGTATCAGGTCGTCGAAATCCCCCTCCTTCGCCGACCGGAGGAAGGCGGCCAGGTCTCCGCGGGAGTACACGAGCATCGGGCCCGTGGGATGGCGGGAGTTCCTGACGGCCACGTCGCCGCCCGGAAGCGCGGCGAGCTCCACGCAGTTGCCGTTGGGATTGCTGTGCCGGCTCTTCCGCCAGGCGAGGTCTCCCATCTGGGACGACGGCATTCCGTTGTATATGGCGGGCATGGTCCCCCCTTCGATGGCCTGCCCGGCCAGAATACGACTTCGTGCGTTTGCACGTGCATCCGTACTTGCACATGAGCACCAAGGGGAGCAGTATGACTAACTGAGTCATCCCGCCACATGGCCGACAGCAACCTCATAAGGCTCTCAATGACTGGTTATCGGACAGACCGTGCTTCCCTCGCAGAAGCCGATAGCGAGGGCTGGGAACCTTGGCTCGGCACTCTGGAGCAGGTCTTTCCCGACGGAATGCGCTGGCCGTGGGCACCGGACCACGATCACCGGCTCGTTCTGCAGGTGGCCGTTCACGAGTTCAACCGGGAGAGCCTCGCCGCCCGTACGGCACGGCGCTACGCCACGGGCGTTTTACGGACCTGGGGGCTTCCCGAGGTCGTCGATGACGCCGCGCTCGCCGTCTGCGAGTTGGTGACCAACGCCCTGCGTCACGGACTGCGTCATCCGGCCATCCACTACTCGCCGGTGCGGCTGCTCATGTTCCGCTCCACCCACGCGTTGCTGTGCATGGTGACCGACCCGAGCAACGACCCGCCGATCCTGCGGGAGCCGGACTACGTCTCGGAGACCGGCCGCGGCCTTCAGGTCGTCGCGGGAGTCAGCGCCATGTGGGGCTGGACGCCGCTGCGCCCCATGGGCAAGGCCGTATGGGCGGGCTTCACCGCGGGAAAGACCCGCTTCGAAGCCTGCCGTTGAACCACTCCGCTTTCCACAGCCGGCCTCCGGAGTTCGTCCAAGGGACCCACGAACCGGTACCCCTTCGCTGCCCGGCGGCGAGATGTGATCCCCGGTGAATATCATGTCGGCCAACCATTGACAGGTGTCGGGTGAGGCGACCACGCTCGGTTGCGTTCCCTTGGTCCCATGGGCCGGACCAGCAGGAGGTAGGGCTCGTGACGACGATCACCGTGTCCTGTATCGGGACCACCTTCCCGCCGCAGGCCAGTGGCCTTTCCGCTACGCACGCGCCGCGGGTGGGATCTCAGTGACGCGGCCCGGGGGGCCTCCGGCGGCCGCCGGCGACAGGGGTGAGGACGACGTCCTCCACGCCGACACCCACCTGCGCATCACCTGGTCGGCCGCCGACTCCTCGCTGATCGTCAGCGGGGAGGTCGACGTCTCCAACTGCGCCGCCCTGACGGCCGCTCTCGGGGCCGTCAAGGACGTCCTGGGCGAGGTCGTCGTCGACACCGGTGATCTGCGCTTCATCGACCTGGCCGGTCTGCGGGCGCTGCTGATGCCGGGGCCGGCTCCCGGTGGCGCCGTGCACCTGCGCAACGTGCCGCCCTACCTGCGGCGACTCCTGGACATGCTCGGCCACCTCGGCGAGGCCCGGCACGCCTCCTGAGACCCGGCGGCCGCGCGGCCCGGAGGCCGTCTCCTGAGGCCCGCCGCCGCCGAATCCTCAGCGCCCCCGGAAGCGTCCCCGGAAGCGCCCCGGGTTGCTCAGGGCAGCAGCCCCTTGGCGAGCGCCTCGATCCGCTCCCGCCACGAGACCAGGGCGGGATCGGGGTCGGCGAGCCCGGTCTCGGTCACGACGAGGCGTGCGCCATGACCGGTGCCCGGTGACAGCTCCCAGCGCACCCGGCCGCCGCCGTACGCGAACTCCAGCAGCGCGGGCTCCTCGGCCTTCACGACGGGCCCGTGGGCGCGCCCGTCGCAGAAGCCCTCCGGGGCCGGCTCGCCCACGCGGGCGGAGGCGCCGCCGGCCGCTCTCCAGACGTCCTCGGCCGGCCGGGTGAGCTGGCGCTCGAACCGCACCCGCCAGCCGTCCGGCCCGCGCTCCGCCGCGCCCTCCCGCAGCCCGAGGTCCTCGATGTACGACTGGTGGAGCTCGGGGAAGTTCCCCTCCGGCAACCGGGCGGGGCCGCCGTCGAGGATCGTCTCCATCACGTCCAGGCAGGTGTGCCATCCCGAGGCGTAGCTGGCGGCGGCCGGCCGGTCGTGGAAGGTCTGCGTGAAGACCAGCAGGCAGCCGCCCTCCCGTGGGAGCAGCTCGATGTGGATCGTGTTCTCGCCCTCGCGCGGCATCTGCGCCAGGGGCTGCTGGGTGAACGCGAAGACGCGGGGCGGGTCGAGCTCGGTGACCACGGCGTCCGTGGCCGTGCCGTCGCCCGTCTCGAACCTGATCTTGCCACCCACCTGGAGATCCATCTCCGCGACGTGGAACGGGAACCACTGGGACAGCTGAGCGGGCTCGGTCACGGCGCGCCAGACCTTCTCCCGTGGGTGGGCGAGCTTGCGTTCGATGCGGAGGACGGGCAGGCCGCCCGCGTCGCCGAGTGTCGTGCTCATGTCTCCTCCTGGTTGTCGTCGGGGGTCGCGTCGAGGTGCCGCTCCAGCGCGTCGAGGCTGCCGGCCCACAGGCGCCGGTACGGCGCGAGCCAGGCGTCGACCTCGGCGAGCGGCTCGGGGCGCAGCTCGTACCACCTGCGCTGGGCGTCCCGGCGCACGTGGACGAGGCCGGCCTCCCGCAGCACCTTCAGGTGCTTGGAGGTGCCCGGCTGGGTCAGGCCGAGCCCCTCGGTGAGCTCGCCCACAAGCCGGGGGCGCTCCAGGAGCATGTCCAGAATGCGGCGCCTGGTCGGCTCGGCGAGCACGTCGAAAGTCAGTGACACACGCTCGAACATACCCAGTCGGTTATATGAACGCAAGGGAATCTACCCGAGCGCGTGATCCAGGAAGAAGGCGGCGCTGATCAGCGACAGATGGGTGAACGCCTGGGGGAAGTTGCCGAGCTGCTCGCCGGTGCGGCCGATCTCCTCGGCGTACAGGCCGAGGTGGTTGCCGTAGGTGAGCATCTTCTCGAAGGCCAGTCTGGCCTCGTCGATCCGGCCGGCGCGGGCCATCGCCTCGACGTACCAGAACGAGCAGATGGAGAACGTGCCCTCCTCGCCGGCGATGCCGTCCGGGGAGACTCCGTGGTCGTAGCGGTAGACCAGCGAGTCGGACACCAGGACCCGGCCGAGCGCGTCGAGCGTCGACAGCCATTTCGGGTCGGTCGGGGAGACGAACTTGGCGAGCGGCATCATCAGGACGGACGCGTCGAGGACGTCGCCGTCCAGGCGCTGGACGAAGGCCTCCAGCCGGGCCGACCAGCCGCGCCGCATGATCTGCCGGTAGATCGCGTCGCGGGACTCGCGCCAGCCCACCAGGTCGGCGGGCAGGCCGCGGCGGTTCGCCATCCGCATGGCCCGCTCGATCGCCACCCAGCACATCAGCCGTGAGTAGACGAAGTCGCTGCGGCCGGCGCGGGTCTCCCACACGCCCTCGTCCGGCCGGTCCCAGTTCTCCCTCACCCACTCGACCAGCGTGCAGACCCGGTCCCACAGGTCGCTGGAGATCGAACGGCCCCACTTGTCGTAGAGGTAGATCGAGTCGATCAGCGCGCCGTAGATGTCGAGCTGGAGCTGGTCCACCGCCGCGTTCCCCACCCGCACGGGCGCCGAGCCCTCGTATCCCTCCAGGTGGGACAGCTGCCGTTCGGGGAGATCGCTCCGGCCGTCGATGCCGTACATGATCTGCAGGGGGCCCGACGGGCCGTCGGTGCACATCGTGGCGTGCTTGGACAGGAAGCCCATGAACGCCTCGGCCTCGCCGGTGAAGCCGAGCCGGAGCAGCGCGTACACGCAGAAGGCGGCGTCCCTGATCCACACGTAGCGGTAGTCCCAGTTGCGCTCGCCGCCGAGACGCTCGGGCAGGCTGGTCGTCGGGGCGGCCACGATCCCGCCCGTCGGCGCGTACGTGAGCAGTTTCAGGGTCAGCGCGGAGCGGTGGACCATCTCGCGCCAGCGGCCCCGGTAGCGGGAGGCGGCCAGCCACCCGCGCCAGAACGCCACGGTCGCGCGGAACTCCTCCTCCGCCTCCTCCAGCGGGCACGGGCGCGTGCCGACCTCGCCGCCGACCCGGTCGAGGGCGAAGACCGCCGCCTCGCCCTCGTCGAGCTTGAACTCCGCCCGGACGTCCACGCCGTCGGCCTCCAGCGGCACGGACGCGGTCAGGGCCAGGGCGAGCGACGCGGACTCGAAGACGGCGTGGCGACCGTCCAGGCGCAGGATGTGCGGCTCCGCGCCGTACCCGAACCGGGGAGCGACCCGGGCGCGGAACGGCAGCGAGCCGCGCACGCAGAGCACGCGCCGGATCAGCCGGTGCCGGTTGATCTCGCTCGACCGTTCGGCGATCGGCATGAAGTCCTGCACCTCCCCGACTCCGTCCGGCGCGGAGAACCGGGTGATCAGCACGTTGGTGTCGGGGAAGTAGAACTGCTTGGTGCCGGCCGGCACGGACGTGGTCAGCTCGAAGCAGCCGCCCCGGTCCGCGTCCAGCAGGGAGCCGAAGACGCTGGGCGCGTCGAAGCGCGGGCAGCAGTACCAGTCGATCGTGCCGTCCGTGCCGATGAGCGCGACGGTCCGCAGGTCGCCGATCAGGCCGTGCTCGGCGATCGGCAGGTATGCGGAGCGGGCCGCACGGCCGCTGTCCCCCATGTCGCCTCCCCGTCCGGCGCCCCCGCGCCGGGCTTCGGGCCCGTACGCCTTCCACGGTACGACGCGGGCCCCGAGGCCCGTCGGGCGGTGCCGTACGGCGGTCAACTGGGGCGCGGGCGATCCCAGTCTGGCTCGTACGGCGGTCAACTGGGGCGGGGGCGATCTGGTCCGGCTCTCGTACAGCGGTCAGCTGGGGCGCGGGGCGATCTCGTCGAGCTCGGCCAGCGCCGCCTCGTCCGGTAGCCACGTGGCCGCCGCGGCATTGGCCTTGACCTGCTCCGGCCTGGTGGCGCCGGCGATCACCGACGAGACCGCCGGCTGCGCGAGCAGGCCGCCGATCGCCACGTCGAGCAGGGAGACACCCTGACGGGCGGCGAAGTCCTCCAGCCGTTCGACGACGTCGAAGCGGTCATCGGTGAGGTACTCGGGGCGGGCCGACAGGCGGGTGCCCTCCGGCGCCCGCGCGTCCCGGCGGTACTTGCCGGTCAGCAGCCCGTTGGCGAGCGGGAAGTACGGCAGCAGGCCGATGCCGTGGTGGAGCAGCGCGGGGACCAGCTCCCGCTCGGCCCGCCGGTCCAGCAGGCTGTACTCGTTCTGCGCGCTGACGAACCGTTCGTGGCCCTCGGTGCGGGCGATCCAGTCGGCGTCGCTCACCTGCCAGCCCGCGAAGTTCGACGAGCCGACGTAGCGGACCTTGCCCTCGCGCACCAGGTCGGAAAGGACCGACAGGGTCTCCTCGACCGGTGTCGAGGCGTCGGGGAAGTGGAGCTGGTAGAGGTCGATCCAGTCGGTGCGCAGCCGGCGAAGGGAGCGCTCGACGGCCCTGCGGACGTACCGCCGGGAGCCGCGGGCGCCCCAGTCGGGGCCGTTCGCCCCGTTCAGGTCGCCGCCGAACTTGGTGGCGAGCACCACATCGTCGCGGCGGCCCTTGAGCACCTCTCCGAGGAACGCCTCCGACTCGCCGTAGATGTCGGCGGTGTCGATCAGCGTCACCCCGGCGTCGAACGCGGCGTCGACGACGGCACGGGTCGCGTCGATGTCGATACGCCGGCCGAAGTTGTTGCCGCCCAGACCGAGGGCTGAGACGACAAGCCCCGAGTCCCCCAACCGGCGATACGACATATCCGTCATTTCCGTACCTTCTTTCGAGTCATCGCGCCGCGCCGCCGATCACGACGCGCCGCTCATCACAACGCGCCGTAACAACGCGCCGTATTTTCGCCGCGCGCCGTTCATCACGACGTGCCGCCGGGCTTTCGCGGGCCGTCCCTGAGCAGCTCGACGATCGCGGCGATGTCATGGCCGGCCCAGCCGCGCTCGGCCGCCTCCTCGTAGCGCCGCTCCACCAGCCCGGCGATCGGCAGGTCGAGACCGCTTCCGGCGGCCAGCTCGCGCGCGAGCCGCAGGTCCTTCGCCCCGAGGCGGGTGGTGAACCAGCCGCCGTGCTCACCGGACAGGACGTCGTCGAGCCGGTTGTGCAGCCCGGGCGCGACGGTGGGCCACGACGCCAGGAAGTCCCGCGTGAGCTGGTCGTCGAGGCCCGCCGCCTGCGCCGTGGCGGCCACCTCGGCGAGGACGGCGAGGCCCGCCATCATGAGGTAGTTGCTGAGCAGCTTGAACGCCGTCGCGCTGCCCGGATCCTCCCCGCAGTACGACCAGGAGGCGAACACGTCCTTCCAGATCGGGTCGAGGCGGTCGACCAGCCGCCGCTCCCCGCCGACCAGGGTCGTGGCCGTGCCCTCCACGACGGCCACGGGCCCGCCCGCGATCGGCGCGGCGAGGAACCGCCCGCCGGGCACCGTCGCGCGGAGCGCTCGTGAGGTGCCGGGGGAGACCGTGCTGGTGTCGACCACGATCACCCCGTCCTCGATGCCGTCGAGCCGGGCCACGACCTCGCGCACGGCGTCGTCGTCGGACAGCGACAGCAGCACCGCGTCCGCGCCCCGGACGGCCTCCTCGGGGGAGCCGGCCTCCACGCCGCCGTCGTCCACCACGTCGCCGGCCTTACCCGGGGTCCGGTTCCACACGGTGACCGAATACTCGTTCTTGAGCATCCGCCTGGCCAGGGCGCGGCCCATCCCGCCCATCCCGAGCACCGCTGTCCGCATGGCACGCCCCCCTCGGCTCGTCGTTCCTCTTCACGGTAACCAGCCCTGCCCACCGCTTCGCGAGGGATGCCTGCGCCGCCCCCGCCCCGTCCAGGAGGATGGGCCCATGCATCCCGTACGGCACAGCGTCCGCGCCATCCTGCTCGACGGCGACGACGTCGTCCTGTTCCGGCGCGTACGACCGGGGCGGGAGCCGTACTGGGTGACACCGGGAGGCGGGGTGGAGCCGACGGACGCCTCGCTGGAGGCCGCGCTGCGCCGCGAGCTCGACGAGGAGCTGGGCGCCACCGCCGGGCCCGCGCTGCACGTGTTCACGCTCGTGGAGCCCGGGCGGCTGTCCACCGTCTACGCCTGCCGGCTGGTCGGGATGGACCTGTCGCGCCGCAGCGGCCCGGAGTTCCTTGAGCCGGACATCGGCCTCCACGAGGTCAGGCGGATGCCGCCGGAGAAGGTGGCCTCCCTGCCCCTGGTCCCCCCGGAGCTGGGGGAGTTCATCACGGCGAGCGCGGCGACGCTGCCCGCGCTGCTCGACGCCGCGACCTACGCACCGGGACGCTACCGGCCGGTCGTCGACGTCCACCTCCTGCTGATGGACGGCGACCGGGTGCTGCTCGGCCGCCGGGAGGGCACCGGCTACGCCGACGGCGAGTGGCAGATCATGCCGTCCGGCCACCTGGAGGCGGGGGAGCCGGTGGTCGGCACGGCGATCCGGGAGGCGTACGAGGAGCTGGGGATCGAGGTCGAAGGCTGCGAGGTGGCGCACGTGATGCACCACCGCAACGCCGGGGGCACCGCGAGGATCGGGCTGTTCCTCACCGCGGGCGCCGTCACCGGGACGCCCGTCAACGCCGAGCCGCACAAATGCGCCGAGCTCGGATGGTTTCCCCTCGACCGGCTGCCCGAACGGACCGTCCCGTACGCGCGGGCGGGCATCGAGGCGGTCCGGGACGGCCTGCGGTTCTCCCTGCACGGCTGGGAGCGGCCGGAAGCCGCCGAGCTGGAGGCCGAGGCTGCCCGCGCCGCCTTCACCGAGGTGTCGGTCTGCCTCGTCGCCCACCGCGACGGCGCCGTGCTCGTGCTCTCCGACGAGGAGACCGACCGCCTGCCCGCCACGGTCGTCCGGCCGGGCGAGGGGCTCGACGCGGCACTCGCCCGTATCGGCGCCACCGCCGGGGAGGCGCGCTATGTGGGCTCAGACGACTACGTCTCCCCTTCGGGCCTGGCCGGGCGGCGCCTGGCGTTCCACGCCCCCGCCAGGACGGCGGAGGGCCGGTTCGTGTCCGCCGCGTCGCTCGACGCGGCCCGCATGACGTACGCCGAGCGCGTCCTGATCGGCCGGGCCCTCGGCGCCCGCCCTTCTGGATCCGCCCTTCTGGATCCGGAGGCCACCCGATAGCCTGATCACAGGTGTGCCGGGAAGTCTGGTCGGCGATGAGTGCTCCGCGCGGAGATCCCGCCCGGAGGTGCCGTCGGAGAGGCCCGAATTGAACCCCGCAGCCGTACGCCCTGGGCAGGTGAGCGATGCGCGCCCGTGATCTCCTGGAGCCGTTCCCGACGGTGGAGCTCGACTCCCCCGTCGCCGACGCCGCCCGTCTGATGGCCGAACGCGATCTTCCCGGGCTGATCGTCTTGGACGAGCGAGGCACGCCGTGCTCGATCCTGCCCGGCACCCAGGTGCTGCGCCTGGCCGTCCCCAAGTACTGCCAGGACGACCCCGCACTCGCCCGGGTGATCGACGAGGCCCACGCCGACGCCTTCATGCGCGCCCTCGGCGACCGCACGGTCCGCCAGGCGATGCCGGAGCGGCCGAAGGAACTCCCGGTGACCGATCCGGACGCCACCCTCCTGGAGGTGGCGGCGCTGATGGCACGCACCCGCAGCCCGCTGGTCGCCGTCGTGGAGCGCGGCCGGCTGCTGGGCGCGGTCACGCTCAACGCGCTGATGGACCGTCTGGCAGGGACATGACCTTCACCGCCTGGGTGGCGACGGCCGTCTTCGTCGCCACCTACGTTCTGATCGCCACGGAAAGGGTCCACCGGGTCAAGGCCGCGCTGGGCGGGGCCGCCGTCCTGCTGCTGATCCACGCCACGAGCGCCGGCCCGGCGTTCTTCTCCCAGCACACCGGCATCGACTGGAACGTCGTCTTCCTGCTGCTCGGCATGATGGTCATCGTCGGGGTGCTGCGGCAGACCGGCGTGTTCGAGTATCTGGCGATCTGGGCGGCCAAGCGCGCCAGGGGGCGTCCGTTCCGGCTGATGGTGCTGCTCCTGGTGATCACGGGGGGCGCGTCGGCGCTGCTCGACAACGTCACCACCGTGCTGCTGGTCGCGCCGGTCACGTTCCTCGTCTGCGAGCGGCTGGCGCTGCCGGTGGCGCCGTTCCTCATCGCCGAGGCGATGGCGTCGAACATCGGCGGCACCGCCACTCTCGTCGGCGACCCGCCGAACATCATCATCGCCAGCCGGGGCGGGCTGACCTTCAACGACTTCCTCGTCCACCTCGCGCCGCTGGTGGTCGTGCTGATGGTGGTCTTCATCGGGCTGTGCCGCCTGCTGTTCCGCAAGGCGTTCCGGTACGACCCCGAGCGGGCCGCTGAGATCATGCAGCTCGACGAGAAGGCCGCCATCGGGGACCGGGTGCTGCTCGTGCAGAGCCTGTCCGTGCTCGGCGTGGTCATCGCCGCGTTCGTGCTCCACCCGGTGCTGCACTACGAGCCGTCCGTCGTGGCCCTGCTCGGAGCCGGGCTGCTCGTGCTGATCACCAAGGTCACGACCGAGGACGCGATCCGCGAGGTGGAGTGGCCGACCCTGGTCTTCTTCGCCGGGCTCTTCATCATGGTCGGAGCCCTGGTCGAGACCGGGGTGATCGGGCAGATCTCCCGCGCCGCGGCCGACGCGACGGCGGGCAGGCTCGGCGTCACGACCATGGTGCTGCTGTGGGCCTCGGCGGGGCTGTCGGCCATCGTGGACAACATCCCCTACGTCGCGACGATGAGCCCCATCGTGTCCGACCTGGTGCACAACGTCCCCGGCGACGGCCACGTCCTGTGGTGGGCGCTCGCCCTCGGCGCCGACCTCGGGGGGAACGCCACCGCGGTCGGCGCCTCGGCCAACGTGGTCATCCTCGGCATCGCCGAGCGCAACGGCGCCCGGATCAGCTTCTGGGAGTTCACCAAGTACGGCCTGGTCGTGACGGTGGTCACCGTCGCACTGGCCGTGCCGTACCTGTGGCTGCGCTACCTGCTGTGACCCCCTTCCGGCGCACCTCCGGCCCTCCTTGACCACCGGGGTACCCTAGGGGGGTACCGTGTAGGAGTCGGGTGGCACGCAGCGAACGGGGAGTGCGGGGACATGGCCGATGTGACACCGGGGGCCGAGGGTAAGCTCGGTCACGCGGAGCAGCGGAGCAGGGGCGGCGCGCCCGTCACGCACTTGCGGCCGCACGCGGAAGGCGTACGGCCGGCCCCGGCCTCCGAGGAGGGAGGGGTCATGGCGACCGTGACCGGCGAGACGAGCCCTACCGGGGCGGTCGAGCTGTCGATCAGCGGCATGACCTGCGCCTCGTGCGCCGGCCGGATCGAGCGCAAGCTGAACAAGCTGGACGGCGTGAACGCCACCGTCAACTTCGCGACGGAGAAGGCGAAGGTCACCTTCCCCGGGAGCCTCGACCCGCACGAGCTCGTCGCCGTGGTCGAGCAGGCCGGATACGGCGCCGCGCTGCCCGAGCCGCCGAAGGGCGGCCCGGCGGAAGAGCGGGACGAGCGGGACGGCGAGCTGAGGCGGCTGCGCGACCGGCTGGTCGTCACCATCGTGCTGGCCGTGCCGGTGGTGGCGATGGCGATGATCCCGGCGCTGCAGTTCCGCTACTGGCAGTGGCTGTCGCTCACGCTGGCGGCCCCGGCCGTGGTCTACGGCGGCCTGCCGTTCCACCGCGCCGCGTGGACGAACCTGCGCCACGGCGCCGCGACGATGGACACGCTGGTCTCCCTGGGCACGCTCGCGGCGCTGGGCTGGTCGGTCTGGGCCCTGTTCTTCGGCACGGCCGGCATGCCGGGCATGACCCATCCCTTTGCCTTCACGATCGAGCGGACCGACGGCTCCGGCAACATCTATCTGGAGGCCGCCGCCGGCGTCACCGCGTTCATCCTGGCCGGACGCTACTTCGAGGCCAGGTCCAAGCGCCGCGCCGGCGCGGCCCTGCGCGCCCTGCTGGAGCTGGGCGCCAAGGACGTGGGCCTGCTCCGCGACGGGGTCGAGACCCGCGTCCCCGCCGACCGGCTGGCCGTGGGGGACCGGTTCGTCGTCCGTCCGGGCGAGAAGATCGCCACAGACGGAGTGGTCGAGGAGGGCACCTCCGCCGTGGACGCGTCGATGCTGACCGGCGAGTCGGTCCCGGTCGAGGTGGCCCCCGGTGACGGCGTGACCGGCGCCACGGTCAACGCCGGCGGCCGGCTGGTCGTCCGGGCCACCCGGGTGGGCGCCGCCACCCGGCTCGCGCAGATGGCGGCGCTGGTCGAGGAGGCCCAGAACGGCAAGGCGCAGGTGCAGCGCCTGGCCGACCGGGTCTCCGCCGTCTTCGTCCCCGTCGTGATCGTTCTCGCCGTCGCCACGCTGGGATTCTGGCTCGGCACGGGACAAGGGGCGGGCTCGGCCTTCACCGCCGCCGTCGCCGTGCTCATCATCGCCTGCCCCTGCGCGCTCGGCCTTGCCACTCCCACCGCGCTGCTGGTCGGCACCGGCCGCGGCGCCCAGCTCGGCATCCTGATCAGAGGGCCGGAGGTGCTGGAGTCCACCCGGGCCGTCGACACCGTCGTGCTCGACAAGACCGGCACCGTCACCGAGGGCCGGATGAGCCTGGTGGAGGTGCACGTCGCCGAGGGCGCCGGGGAGGAGGAGGTCCTCCGGCTGGCGGGCGCGCTGGAGCACGCCTCGGAGCACCCCATCGCCCAGGCCGTCGCCAGGGGAGCGGCCGAGCGGGTGGGCGACCTGCCCGCGGCCGAGGGCTTCGCCAACGTCGAGGGCCTCGGCGTCCAGGGAGTGGTGGACGGGCACGCTGTCCTGGTCGGGCGGCCCGCGCTGCTCGCCGAGTGGTCGCAGCACCTGCCCCCCGCCCTGGAACGGGCGGTCCACCAGGCCCACGCGGCCGGCCGTACGGCCGTCGCCGTCGGCTGGGACGGCGCGGCGCGCGCCGTGCTGGTGGTCGCCGACACGGTGAAGCCGACCAGCGCCGAGGCCGTCCGGCGGCTGCGGGCGCTCGGCCTGACCCCGGTGCTGCTCACCGGCGACAACGAGACCGTCGCGCGGACGGTGGCCGCCGAGGTGGGCGTCGACGAGGTGATCGCCGAGGTCCTGCCCGCCGGCAAGGTCGACGTGGTCAAGCGGCTCCAGGCCGACGGCAGGACGGTCGCCATGGTCGGCGACGGGGTCAACGACGCCGCGGCGCTGGCCCAGGCCGACCTGGGGCTCGCCATGGGCACCGGCACCGACGCGGCGATCCAGGCCGCCGACCTGACCCTGGTGCGCGGGGACCTGCGGGTCGCCGCCGACGCCATCCGGCTGTCACGCCGGACGCTGGCCACGATCAAGGGCAACCTGTTCTGGGCCTTCGCCTACAACGTGGCCGCGCTGCCGCTCGCCGCGCTCGGGCTGCTCAACCCGATGATCGCCGGGGCGGCCATGGCGTTCTCCAGCGTCTTCGTGGTCACCAACAGCCTCCGCCTGCGCCGCTTCAGCTGAACATCGCAACGTGGCGACGAGCGAGGCGGGGAGGCCCGGTGAAGGTGCGACAGGCGCGGGCGGCGGCGTCCCGATGGGTGGCCGGGCGGGCGGCGGCGCCCGACTTCGCGGGCGCCTACCTCAGCGGCTCGGCCGCCTGGCTGCCCGCGGACGCCGACCTGCCCGCCACCTCGGACGTGGACGTCATGGTCGTGACCACGCACGAGCAGGTGCCGCCCAAACCGGGCAAGCTCCGCCACGAAGGGGTCCTGCTCGACGTGACCTACCTGGGGTGGAGCGACATCCCCTCGGCCGAGACGGTGCTGTCGCACTACCACCTCGCGGGCGGGTTCCGTACGAACACGGTCGTGGCGGACCCGACCGGCCGGCTGACCCGGCTGAGTGACGCCGTCGCGCGGGACTACGCGAAACGGTCGTGGGTGCGACGCAGGTGCGAGCACGCCCGGCGGCGGATCGTGGACGGGCTGGCCACGCTCGACCCCGCGAGCCCCTTTCCCCGCCAGGTGATGGCCTGGCTGTTCCCTGCCGGGGTCACCGCGCACGTGCTGCTCACGGCGGGCCTGCGCAACCCGACCGTACGGCTGCGCTACCTCGCGGCCCGGGCGCTCCTCCACGAGCACGGCCTCGGCGACTTCCACGAGGAGCTGCTCGGCCTGCTCGGCTGCGCGGCGATGACACCCGCTCGCGCCGGCCGGCATCTGGACGCGATGACGCGCGTCTTCGACGCCGCCGCCCCGATGGCCCCTGGGACGCGCTTCCCCTTCGCCGCCGACATCACCCCCGAGGCGCGGCCGATCGCGGTGGACGGGGGGCACGAGCTGATCGCGCGCGGCCGTCACCGGGAGGCCGTCTTCTGGATCACCGCGACCTACGCGCGGTGCCTGCTGATCCTCGGGCCGCACGCCACCACCGGGCAGCGGGAGGGGTTCGCGGAGCTCGCCGGCGACCTGGGGGTGGGCGGGCCGGGCGACCTGCCGCGACGGGCCGGGGACGTCGCCCGCTTCCTGCCGCGCCTGGACCAGGTGACGGAGGCGGTCCTGGCCGCGTCCCCGGCGACGGGGCCGGATTGAGCCGCCCGGGATCTCGCCCGGCAGCCGGCCGCGCGACGTAGTCCCCGAGCCGGCCGCGCGACGTACTCCCCGAGCCGGGCGTGCGACGTACTTCCCGAGCCGGGCGTGCGGCGGGCTCCCCGAGCCGGGCGTGCGGCGGGCCGATGTGAGGCGGATCTCATCCACTTAATTGGTATTTCACATGCATATTTTGTTAGCGTCACTGTGTGCGCCTGACGAAGTTCACCGACCTGGCCCTGCGCGTCACCATGCGCCTCGCGGTCATGGAGCCGGGAGAGAGCCTGACCACCCGGCAGGTGTCCGAGGTGATGGCGATCCCGTACACGCACACCGCGAAGGTGATCGCCCGGCTCCAGCACCTCGGGGTGGTGGAGGCGCGCCGGGGCCGTGGCGGAGGGCTCGGCCTCACCGGTTCCGGCCGTACGGCGTCGCTTGGCCGGCTGGTCCGCGAGCTGGAGGGCGAGGAGGAGGTCGTCGCCTGCGAGGGGGAGACCCCCTGCCCTCTACGGGGCGCCTGCCGCCTACGGGGTGCGCTCCGCGCGGCGCAGCACGCCTTCTACACCTCCCTCGACCCGATCACCGTGGAGGACCTGATCGCCTCCCCCACCGGGCCGGTACTGGCCGGCCTCGTCAACAGGGATGCTTCCTGAGGATTTTGGAGGATGCCGTGCTCTCGACCGAGTCGGCCACGATCGTTCGCGCCACCCTGCCCGTGATCGGCGGGGCCATCGAGGAGATCGCCACGCGCTTCTACGCGTCGATGTTCGCCGACAACCCCGACCTGCTGCGCGACCTGTTCAACCGGGGCAACCAGGCCAACGGCCGCCAGCGCGCCGCGCTCGCCGGGTCCATCGTCGCGTACGCCAGTGGGCTGGTCGCGGGCCCCGGCGAACGGGAGGACGCGATGCTGGGCAGGATCGCCCACCGGCACGCCTCACTCGGGGTCACGGCCGACCAGTACGCCGTCGTCCACAAGTACCTCTTCGCCGCCATCGCCGACGTGCTGGGCGACGCCGTCACCCCCGAAGTCGCCGCGGCCTGGGACGAGGTCTACTGGCTGATGGCCGGAGCCCTGATCGGCCGGGAGGTGGAGCTCCAGCACGACGCGACCGGGCCATGGCTCCAGGCGACGGTGGCCGGGCGGCGTCGTCAGACCGCGGACGCCGTCTCCTTCACCCTCCGCCCGTCGCGCCCCCTGTCGTTCCGGCCCGGCCAGTACGTCAGCGTCGTGGCCGTCCTGCCCGACGGCGCGCAGCAGATCCGGCAGTACAGCCTGTCTCACGCCCCCGAACGGGGGGACTGGCGGATCACGGTGAAGCGTGCCGCCGGGAACGGCGCCCCCGAGGGTGAGGTGTCCACCTGGCTGCACGCGAACGTGCGCCCAGGCGACGTGCTGACGGTCTCCGCGCCGTACGGGGATGTGACCCTGCCCCCCGGCGACAGGCCGTTGGTGCTGGCCTCCGCCGGGATCGGGATCACACCGGTCCTGTCGATGGTGGACCACCTCGCGGCCGTCGGCTCCACCCGCCGGGTCGTCGTCGTCCACGGTGACCGCTCCCCGGCCGACCACGCTCACCGCGAGGAGCTGGAGAGCCTGGTGGCGGGCCTGCCGTCCGCGACCCTGCACCGCTGGTACAAGGAGCCGGGCGACGGTGTGACCGCCGCCCGCACCGGCCGGGTGGACCTGGCCGGGATCGACCTGCCGGCCGATCCGGTCGCCTACCTGTGCGGGCCGCTGCCGTTCATGAGCGCCGTCCGCTCCCAGCTGCTCGCCCGCGGGGTGCCCGAGGCCGACATCCACTACGAGGTGTTCGCCCCCGACACCTGGCTCCCTCGAGGCTGACTCCCGCCGCCGGCCGTCAGAGGCCGAGTGAGAGGAGGCCGAGCAGGCCCGGCCCCACGCCCAGCTCGGCGTCGAGCCGTACGAGCCCGCCCCTCTGGGACGGCCTGGCCTTCGGAGAGGCCTGCGACGTCGAGGTGGGCCGTGGAGTGGCCGTAACGGTCCGCTCCGGGGTCACCACGGTGATCTTCTGGACGATCTTGCATACCCTCGAGCGCCTGCACAGGCCGTTCTGCACGGTGGTGCCGCCCGCGACCGTGTTGATGGAGCTGTGCTGGTAGCCGCGGTCCGTCCGAGGGCTGCGGTCGAAGGTGATGCGGCCGTCGCGGACGTGGTTCCCATCGGGATCGTCGTCCAGCGCCGTCGCCTTCCGCTGCGCCCGGGGGTGCGGCGTGCTCGTCTCCCGCGGACGCGGCGCGCTCGACTCCCACCCGCTCGGAGTGCTCGACACCTGCCGGCTCGGAGTGCTCGACACCTGCCGGCTCGGAGTGCTCGTCTCCTGCCCGCCCGGAGTGCTCGACTCCGCTCGGATGGGCACGATCGCGAGGAAAAGGCTCGACGCGCATGCGCAGGCGATCAGGGCGACGGCGACGTCCCTTCCCCGGAACGCTTCGCGAACATGCCGACGGACCATTCTCTTCACCCCCGCCGAATCGGATGAGTCCGGACGGGAGACCCCCTCGCCCCGGACGCTTTCGCTGGTCAGCGTACTGGCCGCGACCTCGGTGATCCCGTCGCCGGACCGGTGCGTGCGGGTCGTTGCCGCATCATTACCCGCAGCGGAGGTGAAATGCTTAAAAAGCTCGACATGCCCAGATCAGTCGATCCGGCCGTTCTGGTTGATCCTGCAGATCCTCGCGTGCTTCCGGCACGACGCGCCCTGAGTGATCGTCTTGTGACTGATGCTGATCGACACGTTCTGGTTGCCGTGGAACACGGTGGGGCTGTTCACCGCCGCGTAGTTCCTGTTACGGGAGGCGTGCCCGGTGTTGAGGTTGGTCGAGTGGCCGTCACCTCCGGAGGAATGCGGGGAGGCGTGCCGCGCGGGGATCGCTCCGGCCGCTCCCGCCGGGGAGGCGATCGTCCCCCACGCCGCCGCGGCCAGCGTGACGACGGCCACCCGCCACATGGTCCGGGCGACGTCCTGACGCCTTGCGTCCGTCGAGTGCCGACTCATGTCTGTGCACACCTCCCCTTCGGGAACTCAGCTCCGGATGGATACGAAGGCGGGATACCCCGAGATGTGACATCGCTCCCGCCTCCCGGTGATCCATGGCGCAGATGATGACCGGCTCTTGGCCCGGCGGGTCTCGGTCAGCCGGTCACGGCCATGAGGGCGTCCTCGCGCACTCGCGCCGGCTCGCTCATCCGCTGGAGGATCCGGCCGTTCGCGCCCACGATGACCAGCGTGTTGTGCTTCGCGCCCCGGACCCGGACGACCAGCCGGCCGTCCCTGAGATAGAGGGCTCCGAGCAGCGAGCCGCGCACCGGGATGGCGACCCTGTCTCCCGTACGCGTGTCCACGATCGCCGGCGTGAACCAGCTCGGCCACACGCCGTCGCCCCCCGGGTCCTTGGGGCCGATCCGGTGGACGACCACCCGGCGGCCGTCCGGCGAGAGGCTCTGCACGTGGTTGGCGAGCGCGATGCCCTTGGCCCTGCGCGACGTGCCCGTCCGGGTGTCGAGAAGGTAGACGCCCTCGGTGGTGCCCGCGTAGCCGGCCAGGTAGCGCCCGGCGCCGGACCAGGCCAGATGGCAGACGCCCCGGGTCTTCCCGAGCACGCGCGATCCCGTCCCGTCCGCCGCCACCGCCACGACGACCGACGCCTCCTGCTTCGCCCGGCGCGGGTACGCCACGGTCGTGGAGTCAGGCGAGAAGACGGGGGTCAGGCAGGGCGCCTCCGCCGCGTCGGAGGCGACGACCCTGTCCTTGGGCCTGGCGCTTCCCAGGCCGGTCAGGACGTGCAGCTTCCCCGCGCCGACCCAGGCGGCCTTGGCGCCGTCCGGCGACACCGTCAACTGATGGTTGGCGTACGCGCCGGCGATGGAGGTCGTCTGCCACGGCCGTCCGGGCCGGTGGCGCAGGACCTCGAAGGCGGCATCGCCGGAGCGCAGGTAGGTGGCCGCGCCCGTGAGCGGCCGGGGTGCGGCGGCCGGGGTGCGTGCGGCGGCCGGGACGGCCGCCGCCTGCGCCGCGACAGCCGCCCGCGCCGACTCGGGAAGCGGCGCCGCAGCGGCGCCCGCCGGCACCGCGGCCGATACGGCCACCACTCCCCCCGCGATGACCGAACACATGAACCTGTTCATCTGATTCTCTCCCCCTTGTCGTCTCCTCCTTGTGACTCCGGCCAGGGGGAGGCGGTTCTCCGTTCGGGGGAGATCCTTCATGGAAGGCGCGGACGCCAAGCCGCGCCCGCGCGGGTCACCGGGCGGGGGCCGTCGCCCCGCCCATGCGGAAGCGCATGCGGCACACGACCGCGTCCGTACGGCGGCGCAGGGCGCGGGCGAGGACGGCGCCGCGCTGGTTCTGCAGCATCCGCTGCCAGGAGTGGTCGGGCTCGATCTCCGCGATGAGCACGAACACGTGCGCCTCGCTGACGCCTCTCAGGTAGGCGACGAGCGGCTCGTCCAGGCGCCGGCGCCCGTCGAAGAGCTGCACCAGCTCGACGTCGGGGTGCCAGCACTCCCACTCGTCGACGAAACGCCGCGCCTCCGGCTCCTCCCCCGCCTGGGCGATGTTGACCGCCACGACCCTGTCGCCGAGCGAGAGCGCGGCGCCCAGGGCCTCGCAGGCCAGCCGGTTCACCGCGCGGACGGGCACCACGACGAGCGACCGGCGCGGCAGGGGCGGCAGGGGCGTGCGGCCCAGCTCCAGCCGATCCCCGATGCGGGCGTACGACCGGTTGACCCACTCCATGGCGATCACGATCAGCGGCAGCGCGACGGCGATGAGCCAGCCGCCCTCGGTGAACTTCGACATCATCACCACGACGGCGGCGACGGTCGTCAGCAGCGCTCCGAAGCCGTTCAGCGCCGCCCTCCACCGCCAGCCGGCGGGACGCACGGCCAGCCAGTGCCTGACCATCCCGGCCTGGGAGAGGCTGAACCCCACGAACACCCCGATCGCGAACAGCGGCACGAGCATGTTCATGTCGCCCGCCGAGACGATCAGCAGCGCGGCCGCCGTCACCGACAGGAACGCGATGCCGTACCGGTGCACCTGCCGGTCGGCCTGCAGGGCGAACAGGTGCGGCAGGTTGTTGTCCCTGGCCAGCAGATGGGCCAGCACGGGCAGGCCGCCGAAGGAGGTGTTGGCCGCCAGCGCCAGCAGCAGCACGGTCGACATCTGCACCACGTAGAACAGCGGGCCGTCCCCGAGAGAGGCCCGGGTGACCTGCGCGAGGACGGTCACCCCGCCGACGGGGGCGATGGAGAACTTCTCGATCAGCGCCGCGATCCCGACCAGCATCACTCCGAGCAGGCCGCCGAGGGCCACCTCCGCGCGCTGGGCGCGCCGCACACGCGGAAGCCGGAACGAGGGGACCGCGTTGGCGATGGCCTCGACACCGGTCAGCGCGGCGCAGCCGTTGGCGAAGGCCCGCAGCAGCAGAAGGAGGCCGACGCCTTCGATGTTCCGCGCCTGGGCGGCGTGCTCGACGGCGGTGGCAGGCGCGGAGCGGAGCAGCCCGGCCACGACCACCAGCAGGATGGCGCCGACGTAGACGGCCGTGGGGACGATGAAGGCGCGGGCGCTGCTCGCGATGCCCCTGAGGTTGACGGCGGTGACCAGCGCCAGCACGCCCAGGCAGAGCCAGAGCGTGTACGGCAGGAGCGCCGGGAGCGCCGACGTGAGCGCCGCCACCCCGGCGGCCACCGATACCGCCACGTTGAGCACGTAGTCCACGAGCAGCGAGGCGGCTGCCACCAGGCTGGCCCGGCGGCCGAAGTAGGTCTTGGCCACGCCGTACGCGCCGCCGCCTCCGGGGAACACGGCGATCACCTGGCGGTAGGAGAACGTCAGCACCGCGAGCAGCAGGGCGATGGCCAGCGTGACCGGGACCGTGAAGCCGAGCCCCCGGCCGCCCGCGAGTGCGAGCACCAAGACGATCGCCTCCGGGCCGTAGGCCACGGACGCCATCGCGTCGAGCGAGAGCGCGGCCAGGCCGCCGACGACGCTCAGCCGGTGCCGCTCGGGGAGATCGGGAAGCTCCTTCGCCCCCGGGACGGGGAGCGGGGTCCGCACGGTGGTCATCGATTTCTCCTGGTAGGGAATGGGTGTTCAGCGTGGCCCCGATGACCGCTCCGTCATCGTGATCCCTACACGCCCATGACGGCCACGCGCCGATTCCTACGCGGCGCTGACCACGGCGCTCACAGGCCGACGTCGCGGCGCATGAGGTCCTCCTGGCCCTCCCGGCGGACGACCAGCCGGGCCCGCCCATGGGACACGGCGACCACGGGAGGGCGGCCCGTCATGTTGTAGGTGGAGGCCATCGAATGGTTGTAGGCGCCCGTGGCCGCGACGACGAGCACGTCTCCCGGCCGGATGTCCGCGGGGAGGCGTACGCCCTCGGCGAGCGTGTCCCCCGCCTCGCAGTGGTGGCCGACGATCGTGTAGTCGCGCTCGCCGGCCCGTGTCGCCCGGCCGATCATGCGGATCTCGTAGCGGGAGCCGTAGAGGGCGGGCCTGGGGTTGTCGCTCATCCCGCCGTCGACGGCGACGTACGTGTGGCGCAGCGCCTTCTTCACGGCGATCACCCGATAGAGCGTCACCCCGGCGGGGCCGGTGATCGCCCGTCCGGGCTCCACCGTCAGCCGGGGGACCGGCAGGCCCGCCGCCGTGCAGCGCTCCACCACCGTGGCCGCCGCCAAGGCGAGCCGCGACGGGCTCAGCGCGGGCTCCCCGGACACGTACGCGATGCCGTGCCCGCCACCCAGGTCGAGCTGCGGGAGGACGACGCCGTGCTCCTCGCGGATGGCGGCGAGCAGCCGGACCATGACGCGCGCGGCCCGCTCGTACGGGTCGGTGGACACGATCTGCGAGCCGAGGTGGCAGTGCAGCCCGACCAGCTCCAGGCGAGGCTGCCCGAGCACCCGGCGCACCGCCTCGGCGGCCGCTCCAGACGCGATGGACAGCCCGAACTTCTGGTCCTCGCCCCCGGTGCGGATCGCGGCGTGCGCGCCGGCCTCCACGTCGGGGATCACCCGGATCAGCACCTTCTGCCGGCGGCCCGCCGGCATCAGCGCGGCGAGCCGGTTGATCTCGGCGATGTCGTCGACGACGAGGCGGCCCACGCCCTCGTCGAGGGCGTACCGCAGCTCGCCGGGGGTCTTCGCGTTGCCATGGAAGATGATCTTCTCGACGGGGAACCCGGCCGCACGCGCCACGGCCAGCTCGCCTGCCGAGCACACGTCGAGGCTCATCCCCTCCGACCGCACCCAGGCGGCGATCGCGCGGCACAGGAACGCCTTGGCCGCGTACGCCACCTCGGCCCGGGGCAGCGCCGCGCGGTAGGCCCGGCAGCGCAGGCGGACGTCGGCCTCGTCCATGACGTACGCCGGTGTGCCGAAGCGCCGCGCGATGTCCATGAGCCCGGCGCCGGCGACGGTGGCCTGGCCTCCGGGGCCGAATCGCATGGTGACCGGCCAGGGCGCCCCCGCCGTCGTGACGACGGGCGTCTCCACCTCACGCGTGAGCGACCTCATCTCAGGCCGCCCGTACGGAGGCGCCGGCGAGAGCCTCGGCGGCGTAGCCGGCGGGCTGGGCGGACTGGGCGTGGCCGGCGGGCTGGGCGGGCATCGTTCCCGCGGGGTCGAAGACGACGCCGATGACGTCCAGGTCCGCGATGAGCCCCCGGAGCACGGGCTCGGTGAGGCAGGTCCACGGCTGGTCCGCGCCCAGGACCTTCATCAGCCGGGCGGGCGACGAGAAGGCGACCGCCGTCCTCTTACCGGCGGCGGTACGGAACAGTCGCAGCGACTGGGTGACCGTGCCAGCGTGGACCGGCACGAAAAGCAGGTGCGGAGATGCTTCTGCCATGATTCCTCCTCGCCCGCGTTCCGGAGGGCAATGCTCCGGAGAAGGGCGGTTCATGTAAAACCCGACAAAAGGAACGCTATGCCTGCATTCACCCAGGTAGCTGCCGTCGTGACGTGTTCCGGACGGCCGCCTCGTCAACCCTGACGCGCCGTTGACGACCCCCGGAGAACGACCGCCCAGAAGCCGAGCGGCCGGGGGTGTGGTCACGGGGTGAAGCGGTAGCCCATTCCCGGCTCGGTCATGAGGTGCGCCGGATGGGCTGGATCCCGCTCCAGCTTGCGCCGCAGCTGCGCCATGTACTGGCGCAGGTAGTTGGTCTCCTTGACGAACTGCGGGCCCCACACCTCGCTGAGGAGCTGCCGCTGGCTCACCAGCTTGCCGGGGTGGCGCAGGAGGAGCTCCAGGATGTGCCACTCCGTCGGCGTCAGCCGTACGTCGCCGGAGACGGTCTTGTCGATCAGGTCGATCACGTGGTCGCCGATCTGCACGCGCGCGAGCTCGGCCTCCTGGATCGCGGTGCGCCGGCTCACCGCCCGTACGCGGGCGAGCAGCTCGTCGATTCCGAACGGCTTGGTGACGTAGTCGTCGGCCCCCGCGTCGAGGGCGCCCACCTTGTCCTGGTTCCCGGCACGCCCGGACAGCACGATGATGGGGATCTTGGTCCAGCCGCGCAGCCCGTGGATGACGTCGACGCCGTCCATGTCGGGCAGCCCCAGGTCGAGCAGGACGAGGTCGGGACGCCAGTCGGCGGCCACCCGCAGCGCCGACCCGCCGTCGGGGGCGACGGCCACCTCGTACCGCCGGGCGGCCAGGTTGATCCGGAGAGCACGCAGGATCTGGGGCTCGTCGTCCACGACGAGGATGCGCGTCATGGGAGCACCCGCCCGGCGCGGGCGTGGATCGGCAGAGTAACGATCATGGTGAGCCCTCCTCCGGGCGTCTCCTCGGGGACGAGCGCGCCGCCCATCGCCTCCGACAGGCCGCGCGACAGCGCGAGCCCCAGCCCGACGCCGGAGTGGTTGTCCCTGTCGCCGAGGCGCTGGAAGGGCATGAAGACCCGGTCGTAGGCGTCCTGCGGGATGCCGGGGCCCCGGTCGATGATCCGGACCTCCACGACGTCGCCGTGCGCGCTCGCGGTGACGAGCACCCGGTCGCCCGGCGGGGTGTAGCGGACGGCGTTCGACATCAGGTTGACCAGCACCCTCTCCAGCAGATCCGGGTCGGCGACGACCTCGGGCAGGCCGGCGGCGACGTCGGCCTTGACGCGGTCGCTGAGCGGCCCGAGGTCGTCGATGGCCCAGGGCACGATCTCCTCGATCGCGACCGGCTGCGCGGACACGCCCAGCACGCCCGCCTGGAGGCGGCTCATGTCCAGCAGGTTGGCGACCAGGCGGTCCAGCTTGGCCAGCGACTCGTCGGCGGTGGCGAGCAGCTCCCTCGTGTCGTCCTGCGACCAGGCGACGTCGGTGGCGCTCAGGCTCTCGACGGCGGCCTTGGCCGAGGCCAGCGGGGTGCGCAGGTCGTGGCTGACGGCGGCGAGCAGCGCGGTGCGCATCTTGTCGGCCTCGGCCAGCGGCCTGGCCTGCTCCGCCTCCTCCTCCAGCCGTTCCTGCCGCAGCGCCACGGCGGCGTGGGCGGCGAACGCCTCCAGCACGCGGCGGTCGGAGGCGTCGAGCAGCCGGCCGCGGGCGGCGAGCACCAGGTCCTCGTCCACGTCGACGTCGGTGTCGGCGGCGCCGGGGGAGGTGCAGGGCGCGCCGCCGGAGGTGGCGACGATCCGCCAGGCTTCCGGGTCGGACCGGTCGTCCGGCCCCTGCTCCGGCTCCGGCCGCCGTTCGAGCAGGGTGACGGAGGTGAGGCCGAATGTCTCGCGCAGCCGCGCCAGCAACGAGGGGACGGCGGCCTCGCCGCGCAGGACGTGCCCGGCCAGGGTCGAGAGGATCTCCGCGTCCGCGCCGGCCTGGGCCGCCTCCCTCGTACGGCGGGCCGCGAGGTCGACGATGGTGCTGACCGCCGCGGCGACCAGGACGAACACGACCAGGGCGAAGAGGTTCTCCGGATCGGAGATCGTGAACGTGTTGATGGGCGGGGTGAAGTAGTAGTTGAGCAGGAGCGACCCGCCGACGGCCACGGTGATCGCCGGCCACATGCCGCCGATCAGCGCGACGCCGACCACCATGCTCAGGAAGAGCAGGATGACGCTGGGCAGCGTCAGCCCGCCGCGGATCGGCACGAGCGCGGCGGTCAGGGCCGGCACTCCGGCGACGGCGACGCCCCAGCCGGTCAGCCGGCGGCGCCGGGTGAGGGCCGCTCTCGACCGTGACGGCCGCAGGCGTCCCTTCCTCGCCTCGTCATGAGTGATCATGTGGACGTCGATGGACCCGGACAGCGCGGTCGTCTCGACCCCCACACCGCGCGTGAGGAGCTGGGCGAGCCTGCCGCGCCGCGAGGCGCCGAGCACGAGCTGGGTGGCGTTCACCCCCTGGGCGAAGTCGAGCAGCGCCCGGGCCACGTCGTCGCCGACGACCTGGTGGTAGGTGCCGCCCATGCTCTCCACCAGGGCCCGCTGCCTTGCCAGCAGCGCCGGATCGCCTCCGGGCAGCCCGTCCGCCCGGGTGATGTGGACGGCCAGCAGGTCGGCGCCCTTGGTCCGGGCCGCGATGCGCGCGGCCCGCCGGACGAGCGTGTCCCCCTCGGGCCCGCCCGTGAGGGCCACCACGACCCGCTCGCGGGCCTCCCAGGTGGCGGCGATGCCGTGCTCGGCGCGGTAGCGGTCGAGCTGCTCGTCCACCTTCCCCGCGACCCACAGCAGCGCCAGCTCGCGCAGCGCCGTCAGGTTGCCGACCCGGAAGTAGTTCGACAGCGCCGCGTCCACCTTCTCCGGGGCGTAGACGTTGCCGTGGGCCATGCGGCGGCGCAGCGCGTCGGGGGACATGTCGACCAGCTCGACCTGGTGGGCCCGCCGTACGACCTCGTCGGGCACGGTCTCCCGCTGCGGGATGCCGGTGATCTGCCGGACGACGTCGTTGACCGACTCCAGATGCTGGATGTTCACCGTGGAGACGACGTCGATCCCGGCGTCGAGGAGCTCCTCGATGTCCTGCCACCGCTTGGCGTTGCGCGAGCCCGGCACGTTCGTGTGCGCCAGCTCGTCGATCAGCGCGAGCTTCGGGGCGCGCGCCAGGACGGCGTCGACGTCGAGCTCGGTGAAGGTCGTCCCCCGGTGGGTGGTCGTCCTGCGGGGGACGACCTCCAGGCCGTCGAGCAGATCGGCGGTGTGGGGGCGGCCGTGGGTCTCGACGAGACCCACGACCACGTCCCGGCCCCGCCGCATGGCCCGGCGGCCCTCGCAGAGCATCGCGTACGTCTTGCCGACACCCGGCGCGGCCCCCAGGTAGACGCGCAGCCGCCCTCGGGGCACCCGGCTCACCGCCCCCCTGTGGAAGCGTGGTCGAGGGCCAGATTGAGCTCCAGCACGTTCACCCCGGGCTCACCCATGAACCCGAGTGCCCGGCCGGTCGTGTGCTCCCTGATCAGCGCCTGGACCCGGCTCAGGGCCAGGCCGCGCTGCTTGGCGACGCGCGGCGCCTGCACTTCGGCGTACGCGGGGGAGATGTGCGGGTCGAGGCCGCTGCCGCTCGCGGTGACTGCGTCCGGCGGGACGACCGCCCGCGCGTCACCCGCGACGGGCACGGTGCGGCCGGCCGCGTAGTCGTCCCCTGGCGTGCCGCACTCGACCTTGACGCCCTGGTAGACCGGGATGAACGGCGCGGCGGGGCACGCCTGGTTGACGCTGACGACCCTCTTGGGGGTGCCGACGGCCGGGAAGACCTTCAGCACCGCGCCGACGCCGTCCGCCGTGCAGTACTGCCGGGCGCCGCTCACGCCGTCCAGCTCGCCGATCGCCTTGGAGCGTGCGCAGACCTGGGTGAGCAGCGACCGCCTGCCCTCCTTGGCCGCGTCGTCGGCGCCCTTCGGGTCGGGCAGCGTGTCGATCACGTCCTCGGGGCCGAGGTTGCTCGCCGCGGTGGACAGCATGTCGTAGCCGTCGCCGGCGGCGGACGGCCGGCTCTGGAAGTACGCCGGGATCGGCTTGCCGTCCTTGTCCGTGAAGAGCTGGCCGATCAGCGCGCTTCCGACGTCCTTGCCGCCCTTGGTGACGATCGAGCCGTTGGCCTTGCCGTGGAAGAGGACCTGGGCGACACCCGTGACGGCCAGCGGGTAGACGGCGCCGAGCAGCAGCGTCAGTACGACGACCGCCCGGATGGCGGCGAGGTGCTGGAGGATCCAGCGTGGCAGACGTTCCATTACGACATCCCCGGGAGGAACTGGATGACCAGGTCAATGAGCTTGATGCCGATGAACGGCGTGACGATGCCGCCCAGGCCGTACACGTAGAGGTTGCGGGACAGCAGCTTCGAGGCGCTGGAGGGCCGGTACCGCACGCCGCGCAGGGCGAGCGGGATCAGCGCGACGATGACGACCGCGTTGAAGACGACGGCGGACAGGATCGCCGACTGCGGGCTGTGCAGGCGCATGATGTTCAGCGCGTCCAGCCCCGGATAGACCGCCGCGAACATCGCCGGGATGATCGCGAAGTACTTCGCGATGTCGTTGGCGATGGAGAACGTGGTCAGCGCGCCCCGGGTGATGAGGAGCTGCTTGCCGATCTCCACGATCTCGATGAGCTTCGTGGGGTTGGAGTCGAGGTCCACCATGTTGCCCGCCTCCTTGGCGGCGGACGTGCCGGTGTTCATGGCGACGCCGACGTCGGCCTGCGCGAGCGCGGGCGCGTCGTTGGTGCCGTCGCCGGTCATGGCGACCAGTCGGCCGCCCTCCTGCTCGCGCCTGATCAGGGCCAGCTTGTCCTCGGGGGTGGCCTCGGCGAGGAAGTCGTCGACCCCCGCCTCCTCGGCGATCGCCCCAGCGGTCAGCGGGTTGTCCCCGGTGATCATGACGGTCCTGATGCCCATCCGGCGCATCTCGTCGAACCGCTCGCGCATGCCCTGCTTGACCACGTCCTTGAGGTGGATGACCCCGAGGACGCGGGCCGTGCCGCCGGACACCTCGCCGACCACAAGAGGCGTCCCGCCCGACCCGGAGATGCCGTCCACCAGCTCGCCGACGCTGTGCGTCGGATGGCCGCCGTGGTCGCGCACCCACTTCATCACCGATGTCGCGGCGCCCTTGCGGACCTGGCGGCCGTCCACGTCCACGCCCGACATGCGGGTCTGCGCCGTGAAGGGCACCCAGTCGGCGTGCGCCAGCTCGCCGGGCCGCCGTTCGCGCAGGCCGTACTCCTGCTTGGCGTAGACGACGATCGAGCGGCCCTCGGGGGTCTCGTCGGCCAGGCTGGACAGCTGCGCCGCCTCGGCGAGCTCCCGCTGGGTCACACCGTCCACCGGGACGAAGTCCGACGCCTGGCGGTTGCCCAGGGTGATGGTGCCGGTCTTGTCGAGCAGCAGGGTGCTCACGTCGCCCGCCGCCTCGACGGCCCGGCCGCTCATGGCGAGCACGTTGCGCTGCACCAGGCGGTCCATCCCGGCGATGCCGATGGCCGACAGCAGCGCGCCGATCGTCGTCGGGATGAGGCAGACGAGCAGGGAGACCAGCACGACGCCGGTGACGCCGTCGCCCGTCAGGGCGAGCGAGTCGGCCACCCCCGGGTTGACGGACCTGGAGTAGATCGCCAGCGGCTGCATGGTCACGGTCGCGACCAGGAAGATGATCGTGAGCGCGGCGAGCAGGATGTTGAGGGCGATCTCGTTCGGGGTCTTCTGCCGGTTGGCCCCCTCGACCAGGGCGATCATCCGATCGATGAAGCTCTCCCCCGGCTTCTGGGTGATCTTCACGATGATCTGGTCGGACAGCACCTTGGTGCCGCCGGTCACGGCCGACCGGTCGCCGCCCGACTCGCGGATCACGGGCGCGGACTCGCCGGTGATGGCGGACTCGTCGACGGAGGCGATGCCCTCGACGACGTCGCCGTCACCGGGGATGATCTCCCCGGCCTCGACGATCACATGATCGCCCTGCCTGAGCTCGGGGGCGGCGACGACCTCCCAGTGGGACAGGTCGAGGCCGTCGACGAGCCGGCGGGCGGTGGTGTCGCGCTTGGCGGCCCGCAGCGTGGCGGCCTGCGCCTTGCCGCGGCCCTCGGCCACGGCCTCGGCCAGGTTGGCGAACACCACGGTCAGCCAGAGCCAGACGGTGATCGCCCAGGCGAAGAAGGACGGGTCGCCGACGGCCAGGACGGTCGTGAAGACCGCCCCGATCTCGACGATGAGCATGACGGGGTTGCGCCACAGGGTCGCGGGGTTCAGTTTCCTGAGCGCGTCCGGAAGCGACTTGATCATCTGTGCGGGGTCGAGCAGCCCCCCGCCGATCTTGGCGTTCCGTGGCGGCTCGGCGGCGCGGACCGGGGAATCGAGCACTGGAGCAGGCATTTCTACGAGAGTCCTTCCGCGAGCGGTCCGAGCGCCAGAGCGGGGAGGAAGGTCAGCGCGACCAGCACGATCGTCACGCCGACCACCATCCCGACGAACTGCGGGCGGTGGGTGGGCAGGGTTCCGGCCGATGCGGGGACGGGCGCCTGCCGGGCCAGCGAGCCGGCCAGGCCGAGCACGAAGACGATGGGCAGGAACCGGCCGAAGACCATGCACAGGCCGAGCGCCACGTCGTACCAGGGAGTGTTCACGGTGACGCCGCCGAACGCGGACCCGTTGTTGTTGGACGCGCTGGTGAAGGCGTAGAGGATCTCGGAGAAGCCGTGTGGTCCGTGGTTGAGCATCGCCGCGAGGCCTGCCGAGTTGCCCATCGCCACCGCCGTGCCGATGAGCACGAGGACGGGGGTGACCAGGAAGTAGAGCGAGGCGAGCTTCATCTCGCGTGCGCCGATCTTCTTGCCGAGGTATTCCGGCGTACGGCCGACCATGAGGCCCGCGACGAAGACCGTGATCACGGCGAGCACGAGCATGCCGTACAGGCCGGAGCCGGTGCCGCCGGGCGCGACCTCGCCCAGCATCATGTTGAACATTGTCATCATGCCGCCGAACGGCGTGTAGGAGTCGTGGAAGGAGTCCACGGCTCCCGTGGAGGTCAGCGTCGTCGCGGCGCCGAACGTGGCGGAGTTCGCCACGCCGAAGCGGACGTCCTTGCCCTCCATCGCCGCGCCGATCGCGTGGGGGACGGTGCCGCCGCCACTCAGCTCGAAGACGTTGGTCAGCGCGACACTGGCCAGGGCGATCGTGCCCATGACCGCGAGGATCGCGTAGCCCTGGCGGTTCTGCCCGACCATCCGGCCGAAGGTGCGCGGCAGCGCGAACGGGATCAGCAGCATCAGGAAGATCTCCAGCCAGTTCGTCCAGCTGGTGGCGTTCTCGAACGGGTGCGCCGAGTTGGTGTTGTAGAAGCCGCCGCCGTTGGTGCCGAGCTCCTTGATGACCTCCTGGCTGGCCACCGGTCCCCCGGTGATCGCCTGATGGCCCCCGGCCAGCGTCACCACGTCGTGCGGCGCGGCGAAGTTCTGCACCAGGCCGCCCGCCACGAGGATCAGGGCGCCGACGAACGCGATGGGCAGCAGGATGCGCACCGTCCCGCGGACCAGGTCCACCCAGAAGTTGCCGATGGTGTCGGCCCGCCTGCGGGCGAATCCCCGCACCAGCGCGATGGCCACGGCCATGCCGACGGCGGCGGACGTGAAGTTCTGCACCGCCAGGGCCGCCATCTGGACGAGGTGACCCATGGTCGACTCGCCCGAGTAGGCCTGCCAGTTCGTGTTAGTCACGAAGCTGATCGCCGTGTTCCAGGCGATGTGGTCGGTGACGGCGGGCAGGCCCAGGCTGAGGAACAGCTTGTCCTGCAGGCGCTGCATGGCGTAGACGACCAGGATCGAGACCACCGAGAAGGCGAGCACGGCGCGCGCGTAGGCGCTCCAGCGCTGGTCGCTGTCGGGCCGCACGCCGATCAGGCGGTAGACGCCCCGCTCGACCGCCAGATGCCGGGGCGTTGTGTAGACCCGGTGCATGTAGTCCCCGAGCGGCTTGTACGCCACGGCGAGGGCGACGACCAGGGAGACGATGAAGACGATGCCGGCCGCGGTGGCGCTCATCAGAAGCGCTCCGGGAACAGCAGGGCGGCGACCACGAAGATCACCACGATGACGGCCGCGCCGAGGCCGACCGCGTTGACGGCGCTCACAGCCGCTCCACCGCCCTGACCGCGAGCCCGAGGACCACGAAGATCGCGATCGTCAGGGCGACGAAGATGACGTCCGCCATCCTCACTCCTAAATTCGGACATATGCATACGGCCACCCCGGATTGGGGGGCCACATGAATAGCAAAGTCCTAGATTCAGGCCTTCTGGCACGTCTTGACGGGTTCCCTACGCGGCCGGCCCGCGTATTGACACCATCGGTACGTGCTCACCCCACGTGGACGTGCGGCCGGCGTACGACGTCCGGCTCGGCCTGCCGCAGGACCTCCCGCGTGAGGGGCGGCACGTCGCCGCCGCCGAAAAGCAGGTAGCGGAGCATCGCCGTCACCGGGTTGCCCTCGGTCCAGTGGAAGTAGATGTGCGGCACGTGCCCGGTCCGGTCGCGCAGGTGGAGCAGGAGCGCGGCCAGGGAGTTCGGCACGGTGGGGCTTTCGTACCTGAGGATACGGTGGCCGTACCGCTCCTCGCCGTGGACCCGCATCTCGGTCTCGAAGTCGGAGGCGTCGACGACCGTCACCTCCACGAACATGACCGGCTCCTCGCTGCGCAGCCGGTGGTTCAGCCACTGCTCACGCCGCTTGGCGTTGTACTCGTGCTGATCGCGCGTGTGCGGCTCGTTGGCGATCAGGTGGATCTCGCCGGTCGCGTCGTTGACGAACCGCTCCGCCAGCGGGTCGAGGCTGATTTCGGTGACCCGCAGCTCGGTGGAGCGCGTCGCCCGGGATATCAGCGACGTCACGATGATCGCCACGATGAAGAATGACGCGATCTTCACGCCGTCCGGCCGCTCGATCACGTTGTCCACCAGCGTGTAGGCGAACACCACCGCGATCAGGCCGAACGCCGCCGTGGCCCGGCGCCGGCCGCGCCGGCGGGCCGACAGCGTCACCGCCACGGCCGCCGAAAGGATCAGCACCAGCACCCCGGTGGCGTACGCGCCGCCCTGCGCCTCCACGTCGGCGTCGAAGATCACCGTGATGGCGAAGGCGATCAGGCTGAACACGAGCACCAGCGGGCGTACGGCGCGGGTCCAGTCGGGGGCCATGCCGTACCGGGGGAGGTAGCGCGGGACGAGGTTGATCAGCCCGGCCATCGCCGAGGCGCCCGCGAACCACAGGATCGCGATCGTGCTGATGTCGTAGACGGTGCCGAACCCGTCGCCCAGGAAGCCGTGGGCCAGATAGGCCAGCGCGCGCCCGCTCGCCTTGCCGCCCTCCTCGAACTCCTTCTCCGGGATGAGGACGGTGGTGGCGAAGCTCGTGAGCATCAAGAAGACGCTCATGATGAGGGCGGCCGTGGTCAGCAGCCGCTTGGTGCCCGAGATGCGGCGGGGACGGTCGCCCTCGACCACCGGCATCACCGCCACGCCGGTCTCGAAGCCGGAAAGGCCGAGGGCCAGCTTCGGCATGACCACCAGGGAGAGACCCACCATCGCCAGCGGGCTGCTGTACGTGGTGGTCAGCACCGCCTTCCAGTTGAGGACCAGATGGGGGTTTTCCAGCACGTGCGCGAGCGCGGCCACCACCACGACCGCGTTCAGCAGCAGGTAGGTGCCGACGAGCACGACGGCGATGCCGATCGCCTCGCTGAAGCCCGTCAGGAACACCCCGCCGAGCAGAGCGAGCAGCACCAGCGTGACCAGGACCCGCTGCCCGCCGAGGAAGCCGGGGACGAACGGGTTCTGCAGGATGTGGGCGGTGGCGTCGGCCGCCGACAGGGTCATCGTGATGACGAAGTCGGTGGCCGCGAAGCCGAGCAGCGCCAGCACGAAGAGCTTGCCCCACCACTGCGGCGCCAGCTTCTCCAGCATGGCGATCGAGCCCTGGCCGTTCGGGCTCTCCTCGGCGACCCGCCGGTAGATCGGCAGCGCGCCGAACAGGGTCAGCAGCACCAGGAAGAGCGTCGCGAGCGGGGACAGCGCACCGGCGGCGAGGACCGCGATGCCCGGCTGGTAGCCGAGCGTCGAGAAGTAGTCGACACCGGTGAGGCACATGACCTGCCACCACGAGTGCTTGCGGTGCGGCCCGTGCTCGATCTGCCTGCGGTCGGCCTGCAGGCCGTCGAGGAGCCATCGCCGCACCGGCCCCTCCGTGAGGCCACGCTGATCAACCCGGACCATTCGCCCCACCTTTTCGCAAAACGGTGTAAAGACGAAAGGAACCCTACTCAGCGTGGGTACGGAAACCGCAGGTCGGCGGCGTCAAGAACGCGTCAAGACCGCGAACTTGAGGGTGGTTTCGCGGGCTCAGGCCTCCGCCTGGCCCTGGGGCTGCCCGTTCTGCGCCACCGGCGCCTCGGCCTCGGGAACGATCACCGCCGCCTCGGCCACGGGGATCTCAGCCGGGGTCTCGGCCGCGGGAGCCATCACGGCCGGGGTCTCGACTGCGGGAACCATCACGGCCGGCGCCTCGGCCTGGGGGATCTCAGCCGGCGCCTCGGCCGCGGGAACGGTCGCGGCCGGCGCATCGGTCCCGGCATCGACGACGGCCGGGGGCGCTCCACCCTTGACCTTCTGGATCGCCTCCTCCACCGACGGCTCGACGACGAAGGCGCTGCGCAGCCCGGTGAGCGTGAGGATGCGCTCCAACTGCGGGGGGATTCCGGTGAGGACGAGCGGACTCGACTCCGCGCGGCTCTGGTGCAGCAGGAGCACCAGCACGCCGACTCCCATGGAGTCGCAGAAGGTGATCTCACTGAGGTCGACCACGAGGGCCGTGGACCGCAGCGCGTGCCAGGCCTCCTTGATCTGCTTCTGGAAGAGCCCGGCGTAGTTGTGATCCAATTCACCGGAGGCACGGACGACTATGCAGTCCTCGTGCAGTCCGATGGACATCGTGAATTGCTCATCTTGATTGGTCTGCTCAGACATCGGTTTCCTGTCTTCGGCTCGCGGGAATCAGGGCGAGCGTGGCCCCCTATCTCTACCAGCCGGGGCACGGTCTACACACATCGCGTCACGTATCCCGCACGTCGAGTCCCAGGCTGGTGGCGATCGTGATCGCCTGGTACGGGTCGATGACCGCCTTGGTCAGCTCCGTCGTATGCGGATCCAGGGACGACAGGTCGCTGCCACGCAGGTCACAGCGGGACAGGTCGGCCTTGTGGAACCACGCGCCGGACAGGTCCACCCCGCGCAGCGTGGCGCCGGCGCAGTGCGCGCCGGACAGGTCGGCCTCCCGCATCCGCACGTCGGTGAACGACGCGCCGCGCAGGTCGGCGCCGGCCAGGCCGGTGAACGACCAGTCGCCGCCGTGCACCTTGAGCAGGTTGTACGTCGAGTCGTCGAACATGCTGCCGACGAGCTTGCATCCGGTGAACGTGACGTCGAAGAACGTGCACCGCGTGAACGTGCAGTTGACGAACGCGCTGTCCTCGTGGACCGACGCGTTGAACCGGACGCCCCGGAAGTGACACTCGAAGAAGTCGGCCCCGCGGCTGGACGCCTCCGTCATGTCGACGTCGACGAGGGCGACGTTCCGGTGGCTCTCGCCGGACAGGTCGCGGCCGTCCCAGTCCGCGGAGTAGACGGTGCTGTCGGTCTGGGGCGCCGGCCGGCCGTGCCTGCGGTCAGCCATGAGGGAGTCCGCTCTGGTCCATGCCGCACACAGTACCCGGGCGCGGCGAACGCCATCAGGCGCGGAGAATGCGGCCTGCCGGCACGGCCGAGCACGCCAACGCACGAAGGGCCCGGCTGGAGTGCCGGGCCCTTCGCGTTCGATCAGACGGCAGATCAGACGATCTTGCCGGACCACATGTTCTTGGCCGCGCTGTAGACGCCGTAGGTCTCACCGTCGAAGTACGGGGAGACGCTGGTGTCGTAGCGGTTGTTCTTGTCGGTGTCGGAGACGCCGATGGTCACGCCGTTCAGGTAGCCGAGACGGCGGCTGTTGCTGTAGCTCAGCAGCCAGGAGGAGCCGATGGCGCCCTCGCCGGTGAAGGAGGACTTGACGCCGACGAGCTCCTCGGCCTTGATCGCCGAAGCGCTGGCCGCGAAGGTCTTGCCGTACGTCCACTTCAGGGTCTTGCCGGTGAAGGCGTAGTTGCCGTCCGGGTGGGAGCCGCTGGGGTAGCCGAAGACGAAGACGCTCTTGCCGAGCTTCTGGTTGTAGGCCAGGCCCTGGCCGCCGACGTTGTCGCCGAGGCGGCCGACGTCCTTCAGGCCGATCGACAGGACCCGCGCGGTGACCGTGTAGTCCACGTCGTAGTTGATCCAGTACGTGCGGGTGATGTACTTGCCGCCCGACTCGAAGTAGTACGTCTTGCCGTCGGCCGACACCTTGTCGCTGCCCGGCCAGTCGGCGGGCTTGGTGGTGCTGGTCGTGTCGGTGACGCCGGTGCCCTCCTTGAAGGGACCGAAGGAGGGCGTGCCCTCGGGGTTGAGCTTCTTCCAGTCGGTCCGGGTGACGCCGGTCTTCTTCGACCCGGGCGTGCCCTCCTTGACGACCGTGGTCGTGACGACCGGGCGGACGCTGACGCGGGAGTAGCCGGTGGTCTTGTCGGCCTTGATCCTCGCCCTGTCCTTGGCGGCCTCGGTCCAGGTCTCCCAGGTCTTCGAGTACGTGCCGGCCGAGCCGCCGGTCGGCAGGACGCCGTTGTAGACGGTCACGAACGCGTAGTCGCGGTCGCCGTCCTCGTAGACGTCGTAGTCGTAGTGCGTGAAGGCCTGCTTGCCGACGTAGATGCCCCACGGGGTCTTGCCCTGGTAGTAGCCGGGGACGAAGACCCACTTGTCGAGGGTGGCCTTGTTCGACGCGGTGTCGTACACGCAGTGACCGGCCGTGGCGACCAGGTTGTGGTACGTGGACTGCAGCGAGGTGGCCGAGCACCAGTGCGGCTTGTGGTCCGCGCCGATGAAGAAGACCTTGCCCGTGGTCTTGGGCAGGTTGACGTTCTTCGACGTGCTGCTGGACTTCTTCTCGTCACCGATGGCCGGGACGGTGCCCGGCTTGGTGCTGGCCGCGGGGCCGCCGCCGGAGACGTGCTTGGCCACGACCTTGGTCTCGACGTTGTACGGCGTGGCGCCGACCAGGTTGGCGGCGGACTGGCCGTACCAGAACGCGGCGACCTGCTTGGCGGCGTAGTTGGTGCCGGCCAGCACGTCGGTCGGGACGGAGTCGGCGTGGGCCGGGGCGGCGACGGCCGCGGAGGCCAGCAGGCCGGCCGCGACGCCACCGAGGGCGAGGATGCGCTTCAAGGGGAGGTCTCCCAGGTCTGTCGTGGGGCGTCACTTGCGCCCCATCCGTCAGTAAAGGACCATTCGGCACGCTATAGGAGAAACGGCGACAAACGATGCGGATCGACTCGGAGGCGGGGCCGGGCGTCCGTCGCGGCGGCGACCCGTTCTCGTGGCCGCGCCGAGCATCGCCGCAGGTCACGATATGGAGAAGGCGGCGACATGCGCGCGACCGGCCGCAAACGCGATGTGGCGTAAATCACAGGAAGTGGACGGAACCGTAAGGCTGGATGATCACGTCTCACCTCGTTGCCGATCAACCGTCCCATGGTGACCCCATGTGGCATTTGTCCATGTTTGGGGTATTCGACCCTTGGGTGGCGGACAGGCCGCCGGGAAGAAGTGGACGCCATGCGCACGGTTACCGATGTGCTGGTCGTGGGCGCGGGCCCTACCGGGCTGCTGCTCGCCGGCGACCTCGCCGAGGCCGATGTGTCCTGCGCGGTCCTTGAGCGTCGCCTCGACGAGTCGAACCTCAGCCGGGCCGCCGCCGTGCACGCCCGCACCCTGGAGGAGTTGGACGTGCGGGGTGTGGCCGACGACCTGGTGAGACTGGGCCTTCCGGTGCCCATATTGAGGGTGTTCGGCCGGGGAACGCTGGACCTGTCATGGCTGCCGAGCCGGTTCCCGTACGTGCTGTCGACACCGCAGTTCACGACGGAACAGGTGCTCGGCGAGCGGGCGCGGCGGCTGGGCGTACGGGTCGTGCACGGCGCGGAGGTGATCGATGTGCGCCAGGACGCCGACGGGGTGGATCTGCGGGTCCGCGACCGGGACGGCGGCGTGCGCACCTGGCGGGCACGCTACGTCGTCGGCGCCGACGGGATGCGAAGCACGGTGCGGCAGGCTCTCGGGCTGCCCTTCCCCGGCCGTTCCGTCGCACGCTCGATCGTGCTGGCCGACGTCCGGCCGGCCGAGCCGCCGCCGGACGAGCTGACGGCCGGCGTCACGGACGACGGGTTCGCCTTCGTCCTGCCCTTCGGTGACGGGTGGTTCCGTGTGATCGTTTGGAACCGGCGGCGGACACCGCCAGAAACGGCGCCGCTGGATCTCGCCGAGGTGAAGGAGATGACGCGCGAGGTGCTCGGCACCGACTTCGGCATGCGCGATCCCCGCTGGATGTCGCGGTTCCACAGCGACGAGCGGCAGGTGCCCGCCTACCGCGTGGGCCGGATCTTCCTCGCCGGTGACGCCGCGCACGTGCACTCCCCCGCCGGCGGGCTGGGGATGAACACCGGCATGCAGGACGCGGCCAATCTGGGGTGGAAACTCGCCGGCGTCCTCAAGGACCGGGCCCCGGCCGGGCTGCTGGACACCTATGACTCCGAGCGCCGCCCGGCCGGGCGGCTCGCCCTGCGCACCAGCGGCAGGCTGCTGCGCGCCGCGACGGCCCGGCCGGGGACGCCGGGCGCGGCCCTCCGGGCCGTCCTGGTCGCGGCGACACACGTCCCGCCGCTGGCTCGTCGCATGGCCAGAGCCCTCTCCGGCATCGGCCTCGCCTATCCCGCGCCCCGGGGCGCGCACCCCCTCATGGGGAGGAGGGCGCCCGACATCCCGCTGACCGGCCCGGGCCCGCGACGTCTGTACGAGGCACTGCGCGGCAGGCGCCCGCTGCTGGTCACGCCTCCGGACACGCCGCTGGCCGCCGGGGCCGTCACCGGATGGGAAGGCCGCGTCGACGTCGTCGCCGCCGACGGCAGGACCGGCAGGCTCGTGCTGGTCCGCCCCGACGGCTACATCGCCTGGGCCGCCGAGTGCTCCGGCCCGGCGGCGTCCGTCCCCGGGATCCGCGCGGCCCTGGCCGAATGGTGCGGCCCCCCGCTGACCCCGGTGGCCCCCTGACGAGACGTCGCCGGGGTACGAACGACCTGTGTGACCTGCCACGACAGGCGGCCGCCGACTACGGGAACATCTGACGGATGGAAATGGTTATCGATGCCATCGCACCGTCAGGAAGGACCCGTAGTGGCCAGAAGCGAGCTTCGCCCCGTGATCAAGCTGCGCTCGGGTGCGGGCACCGGCTACACCTACGTGACCCGCAAGAACCGGCGCAACGACCCCGATCGGCTCACCCTGCTCAAGTACGACCCCACCATCCGGCGCCATGTGGCGTTCCGAGAGGAGCGATGACCATGAAGAAGGACATCCACCCCCGCTACCGGCCCGTCGTCTTCCGCGACCCGAGTGCGGACTTCGCGTTCCTGACCCGTTCCACCGCGACGAGCGGCAAGACGATCGAGTGGGAGGACGGCGCCGTCTACCCCGTCGTGGACGTCGACGTCTCCTCGGCGAGCCACCCCTTCTACACCGGGCGCGGGCGCGTGCTCGACACCGCCGGCCGGGTGGAGCGCTTCCGGCAGCGTTACGCGAAGCGCTGAACCACTCCGTTTCGTCGCGGGGCACAAGGCCGGGTATTCAGGCCCCGGTATATCGTCGTAAAAGTATTCGCAAACAGGGCCGAATCCCCGGGGGACCAGATGGACCGAGAGCTCACCGTGATGGCTGTGCACGCTCACCCTGACGACGAGGTGATCGGCACGGGCGGAATCCTCGCCAAGTACGCCGCCGAGGGCATCCGTACGGTCCTGGTCACCTGCACCAACGGCGAGCAGGGGGACGGCCCCGGCGGGGTGAAGCCGGGAGATCCCGGTCATGACGCCGAAGCGGTCGCGCAGCGCCGGCTCGCCGAGCTGCGCGACTCCGTGGGCCACCTCGGCATCGCGCATCTCGAACTGCTCGGCTACCGCGACACCGGCATGGACGGCTGGGAGACCAACGCCCACCCCGAGGCCTTCGGCAACGTCCCCCTCGAAAAGGCCGCCGCCCGGCTCGGCGAGCTCATGGAGCGATACCGGCCCCAGGTGGTCGTCACCTACGACGAGACCGGCGGCTACGGCCATCCGGATCACATCCAGGCGCACCGGATCGCCATGGCGGCGGCCGAGGCCACCGGGATCCCGGACAAGGTCTACTACACGGCCGTCTCGCGTGACCGGATCAGGAAGTTGTTCGACTTCATGCGGTCGAGCGGCATGGACATGGACGGCGTCGACCTGCCCGAGGACTTCGGCACGCCGGACGAGCTGATCACCACCGTGGTCGACGTCTCGCCTTACGTGGACGTCAAGATCAAGGCCCTGCGGGCCCACGAGAGCCAGGGCGAGAACATCTTCCTGCTGCGGATGCCGCAGGACGCGCAGCACGAGGTCTTCGCGACCGAGTCCTTCACCCGCCACCTGTCCAAGGTGGACGCCCCCGGCCACGAGGACGACCTGTTCGCCGGCCTGCGCGACTGACGGGCCGGCGAATCAGGCGGGCGGGTCAAGCGGCGGCGGCGCGGTCGTCGCCCGCCCAGTCCAGCAGCGACTCCGCGGTTTCGTAACGCCGGCTGGCGACCTCCTCGCCGAGGATCACGCCGATCAGCCGGCGTCCATGGCGATCCGCGGCGAATGCGAGGCAGAAGCCCGCCGCGTTGGTGAAGCCGGTCTTCACGCCGATGACACCGGGCTCTCCGAGCAGCTCGTTGGAGTTGCGCCAGGTGTATTCGCCGTGGTCGGCCGTCTCCGGGGCGGTGTACCGCCGCGTCGAGGTCACCGTACGGAATGTCTTGTCCTGGAGGGCCGCGGCCGCGAGCCGGGCCTGGTCCCGCGCGGTGGAGTAGCCGTCGCCCCCGGGCTGGGGAAGCCCGTCGACGCTGACGTAGAGGGTGTCCTTCAGCCCGAGCTGCCGGGCGGCGGCGTTCATCTTGCCGACGAACTTGTCCACACCCGGGCCGTAGGTGCGGGCCAGCGCGTGCGCCGCGTCGGCGCCCGAGGGCAGCATCAGGCCGTAGAGCAGATCCCCGACGGGAACGCGGTCACCCGGCCTCAGGTCGGCGGTCGTGGCCCCGCCGTCCTCGGCGTACTTCTCGTCCGCGGCGGTGACCTGGACCTTGTCGGTCAGCTTCGCCTCCTTCACGATGACATACGCGGTCATCATCTTGGTGAGGCTGGCGATCGGCATGCGTTCGCCGGCGTTCTTGCTCAGCTCGTCCTTGCCCGACGAGGCGTCCAGCAGGTAGACGGCACGCCCGTGCACCTGCGGCGCGGCAGCGCTGGAATGCGCGGGCAGCGCACGCACCGCGGACGGGCGGGCGGGCGCGGCTTGGGCCGGTACAGACACGGCTACACCGGCAAAAACGGCAAAGGCAGCTACAAGAACACTTATATAGCGTTTCTTCGCATACATGCGCATTAGGCTGCCATGACGAATGCGGGGTTGTGCCCTGCCAATGGCAAAATGTCGGTAATCAACCGGTGTATGGGGTTTGATCCCATCACCGAGTCCGCGTCCCCACGGGTTTCTCAGCCATGCGGGATACAACGTTTGTCATGAACGATTTCGCGCCGGAGTTAGGGCCGGCCGGCGACCCGGTGGTGCTCCTGGTCGAGGACGACGGTCACGTCCGTGAGCTGGTGCGCGACGCCCTCGGTGTCAGCGGGTTCACGGTCAGGACGGCCTCCACGGGAAGGGGCGCGCTGGAGTGCGCGGACGGCGAACGGCCGGACATCGTCGTGCTGGACGCGGACCTGCCCGACCTCGACGGGTTCGCGGTGGCCCGGCGGCTGGGACACGCGGGCGACCGGCCGCCCGTGCTGTTCCTCACCGGTCCCGACACGGGCGCCGATCGGCTCGCGGGGCTGACTGCGGGAGGGGACGACCACGTCCCCAAGCCGTTCAGCCTGGAGGAGGTGGTCCTGCGGATCCGGGCCGTCCTGCGCCGCACCAGCCCTCGCAAGGCCCCGCCGGATGACGCCCTGCTCCGCTACGCCGATCTCGAACTGGACGAGGAGGCCCACGCCGTACGGCGAGCCGGGCGGCCCATCCACCTGTCCCCGACGCAGTTCTGCCTGCTGCGCTACCTGATGGTCAACGCGGGCCGGGTCGTGAGCAAGGCGCAGATCCTCGACCGCGTCTGGCACTACGGCTTCGAGGGGGACGGCAGGATCGTGGAGTCGTACATCAGCTACCTGCGCCGCAAGGTCGACGCGGAGGGGCCGCCGCTCATCCACACCTCGCGCGGCGCCGGCTACTGCCTGCGCCGCCCCGGCCGGGCTGATCACACGCCGCCGGGCCCGAGCCGGATGACCCGGCGAGGCTGACGCCGTGGCCCTCAGTCCTCCAGGAGGCTGGTGTACAGCAGGGCGTGATCGGAGGCCGGCTTGCCCCGCCGCACGGTGGGGTCGTCGGTGACAGAGGGCAGTGTCCCCGCGGGGTGGATCGTGTGGGCCAGAGGTGCCCGGCGCAGCAGGGCGTGGCTGACGAGCAGGTGGTCGATGAGCTCCGGCTTGCCGTGGTAGACGCGTGAGAAGCGCTCGGCGTCGGGGATGCGGGGGGCCAGGTTCCACAGCCGCATGGCGTCGCCCTTGTCGGGCACGTCGGCCCCGCGGGTGTCCAGCTCGCTGCCGGGAGGGCCGAGCAGGATCTGGGTGGTGGCCGCCCGCGGCTCGTCGTTGAGGTCGCCGACCACCATCACCTGACGCTCGGTTCCGGCGCCGTCCAGCAGCCGGTCGGCCAGGGCCCGGACGGTGACGGCTTCGGCGGTCCGCCGGTTGAGCGCGTAGGCGGCCACCCGGGCGCGCTCTCCCTCGTCACGCGGGTTGAACCGGGGCCTGCCGCCGGGCCCGGGCGGGAAGGACAGCAGTTTCGACTTCAGATGGCAGGCGACCATCACCAGGCTCCTGCCGGAGGCCTCCTCGACGCGTACGGCCAGGGCGCCCCTGCCCATCTGATGGACGGGGGGCCGCGCGTCGGCGGTCTGCACCACGGCGAGCAGCTCGGGGAACTCCGTGACGTCGTCGACGACCTCGAACGGCAGCCGGGACAGGAACCCCACCCGGATCGGGTGGTCGGGCTCGAAGTGCGCCGAGGTCACCGTGCGCCAGTCCCCGCCCAGGAGCCCGGCCACGTCCGCCAGCGCGTCCGGGTCGCCGACCTCCTGGACGGCCAGGACGTCCACCCCGGCCCGGGTGATCGTCTCGGCGATGCCCCGGATCTTTTCGTCGTACGAGGGCTGGTCGGCGGGGCCGAAATCGCCTCCCGGCCGGAAAAGGTTCTCCACGTTCCACGTGCCGGCAGAAGTCACCTTCGGCCCTCCTCAAGCTCCCCGCACGCGAAGTGAAATGCACATGGCTGAGCGGCTATGCGGTGATTTCACTGTCGCAGATCCGGGACGGCCCGGCCAGGATCTTCACCATCGGGAAAGCCGTGGCCGCTTCGGCACGGGACGTGGCGAAGCGGCGGCCGCGCGGCTACTTGGCGGGGATCGCGGGCACGCCGAGGCCGCCGGGGCGCACCCGGCCCTCTTCATCGCATGCCGGACGGCCGGCCGGCGCCGAGGAGGCGGCGCTCATCGTCCAGCTCATGGGTCGTGAAACGCGTCGACCGCGCGTTGGGACGGGCCGGGGCTGCGATCCAAGCCCTGCGGCCGGTCCGCCTCCCCGGCTCGCGCCGAGCGAGGTACGCACGTCATCGAGACGGGTCGTCTCCCGGATGGTCGTGCGCTCTCGGATTCTGTTGTCGGCCCTGCGTGGTCTCAGAGCTTGATCAGCTTGGCGTACGGTGCTGTGATCCGCTCCTGCCGCGTGCCGAAGTCAACGAGGACGGCGACGTCCTCTTCGACACCGATGACCTTGCCGAGGCCGTACCGGTCGTGGGTCACCTGGTCGCCCAGGTCGAAGATCTCGACCGGCGGCGCGGGAGGCGGGGGTTTGAAGGGACTGGTGGACAGGTGGCGTCGGGTCGCGGCGCTGGCTGGCTTCATCACCTCCCAGTATGCGCTAGAAGCAACATCTCCACGACCTCGGGGACCGAGCCGGGCCGTCCCCGTTACCGTACTGATTCCTCATCTCGGCGTGTCGGAGCGTCCGCGGGCCACCCGTACGAGCCCAGCACGTCGAGCGGTTGCGGCGCCGGAGGCTGCCCCACGACCCACTCGGCCACCGTCGCCTGGAGCTCCCGCGCCGCCCCGATTCCGGGCAGCGGGTTCTCGATTCCTTCGTCCAGCTCCAGCAGGGCGACGAACTCGGTGCCGCCGGCCCGGCGATAGTATGCGTACCGGATGCCCTCCGGCCGTTGCTCCTCCAGAGCGGCGAAGGCCCTCTCGACCGCGCCGATCACCTTCTCCGCACCGTCTTCTGCCACGTTGTAGCGAACCATCAGTAGAGGCACACGCAACTCCTTTCGATCTCGCGCCGTCTGTCTCGTCACCGATATGACGACCCGGGACGACGAAAGGTGACCGATGGACGATCAGGCTGAGCTGGCCGAGCACTTCGACCGGTCCCGCGACCATCTGCGGGCGGTCGCGTTCCGCATGCTCGGCTCCGCCGACGAGGCGGACGACGCGGTCCAGGAGGCGTGGCTGCGCGCAGGACGCGCCGGCGCGGGCGGTGTCGTCAACGTGACGGGATGGCTGACCACGATCGTCGGCCGTGTCTGCCTGGACATGCTGCGCTCGCGCGGACGCCGGTGCGAGGAGCTCACCGACATGGCCGGGCTCGAACCGGCGGCGGCCCTCGACCACGCCGCCGGCCCGGAGGACGAAGTGGTGCTGGCCGAATCCGTCGGGCTCGCCATGCTCGTGGTCCTCGGCAGGCTCGGGCCCGCCGAGCGCGTCGCCTTCGTCCTCCACGACCTGTTCGCGGTGCCGTTCGACGAGATCGCCGAGATCGTCGAGCGGTCACCGGCCGCGGCGAAGAAGCTGGCCAGCCGCGCCCGCCATCGAGTGCGCGGCACGGCCGCCATGCCCGCCACCGTGCCCGCCACCGTGCCTGCCCCTGTGCCCGCCACTGTGCCTGTCACCGGCCTCACCGGTGTGCCCGCCGCCGATCTCGCCAGGCAGCGGGAGGTCGTGGACGCCTTCCTCGCCGCGTCCCGGGCAGGCGACCTCGGCGCTCTCCTCGCGGTGCTCGCCCCCGACGTCGTACGGCGAGCGGACCGTGCCGCCCTGCGCGGCGACGCGGAGGCCGAGGTGCGCGGGGCCCGTGCGGTCGCGGAGGAGACGGCGGCCAACTCCAGCCGGGCGCGGTTCGCCCGGCCAGTGCTCGTGAACGGCGCCGTCGGGGTCGTCGTCGCGCCCCGCGGACGGCTGATTCTGGTGCTGGAGATCACGGTGGACGGCGGCCTCATCACCGCGATCGACGTCGTCGCCGACCCCGGCCGCCTCCGCGGGCTGGAGCTCGCCGTCGTCTGATCCGCCTGGCCGTCCACTGCCGCGACCGCGCGGCTCACAGCACATGGACGACCGTGGACCTGAGTGTGGAAACGAGTCAGGGCCCGCACCGATGAGGTGCGGGCCCTGACTCGTGGCGTGCGATATGTCAGGCGGGAACGATGTTCTCGGCCTGCGGGCCCTTCTGGCCCTGCGTCACGTCGAAGGCCACCTTCTGGCCCTCGCGCAGCTCGCGGTAGCCGCCCTGGGAGACGATGTTGGAGTAGTGGGCGAAGACGTCGGCGCCGCCGCCGTCCTGCTCGATGAAGCCGAAGCCCTTTTCAGCGTTGAACCACTTCACGGTTCCAGAAGCCATGTCAATCTCCTCTTGATAGGTGGAGAGCCGGCATCCGCACTGCACGGATACCGCGTCGCCGCGATAAGCCCATCCGGAGATGACCGGCAAACAAAAATGCACCTGAAGGTCACATCCCGTCAGGTGCACACAAAGTTTCTTATGGGTACCACAACTGCAACTGAGACAACTGTAGCACAGCCCACGCGGGTCCCGTCGCCGGCCGCCCCGGGACCGCTTCCGGCGTGACGCGCGTACGGCCTGCGTACAGGGCCGCGCGTCACACCGGAAGGCCGTGATCCGGCGCTATCCGGAGTGGCGTGAGCGCTGTCTGGCGCGGAACTGCTCGACGGGCAGCCCACCCCAGCCCCAGTTCTCCGTCTCGACCTCGTCGATGACGACGAAGGTGGACTCCATCGGCTTGCCGAGCACGTCGAGCAGCAGCTTGCTCACGCCGTGGATCAGCGCGGCCTTCTGCTCGGCGGTGGCGGAGCCGGCGCCGGGTTCGGTTTCCTCGCGGGTGATGTGGATCTGGACGATGGGCATGGTGCGGCCTCTCAGGCGTCGGTGAGCGGGTGTGACGTGCTCAGTGTCCGGCGCTCTGGCCGCCGTCGACGTGCAGGATCTCGCCGGTCACGAAGGCCGCCGACTCCAGGTACATGACGCCGTCGACGACGTCGCCGATCTCGCCCATCCGGCCGAGGGGATGCAGGCCGGCCAGCGTCTCGTGGGTCTCGGCGGAGTGCATCGGCGTCTTGATGACCCCCGGCGAGAGGGCGTTCGCCCGCACGCCCCGCGACGCGTACTCGATGGCCAGCGACCGGGTGGCGGCGGCCAGCCCGCCCTTGGTCAGCGAGGCGAGGACGGACGGCACGTTGGAGTTGGGATGGTCGACGAAGCTGGTCGTGATGCTGACGATGTGACCGCTTCCCTGCTCCACCATGGGGGTCAGCACGCGCCGGGTGATGTGGAAGAACCCCTCGACGTTCACGCCGATCACCGCGGCGAAGTCCTCGTCGGTGTAGTCGGTGAACGGCTTGGCGATGAAGATCCCCGCGTTGTTGACGAGGGTGTCGATGCGGCCGAAGCGGCCCAGCGCCTCCGCGACCACGCGTTCGGCGGTGTCCGCGTCCGCGATGTCGCCCTGTACGGTCACGACGTCGGCGTCCATGGAGGGCGCGATCGATCGTGACGTCGCCACGACTCCGTAACCGAGCTTGCGGAACGCCTCGACCAGCCCCGCGCCGATGCCCTGAGACGCTCCAGTGATCACAGCGACCTTCTGACCCCGATCGGTGCCCATGGTTACCACTTTCCTTTTCCGCTATGGATTTCGCCGATCGCGAGACGACCGGTCTACTATTCAGTAGTAGACGACTGGTCGTATACTGTCAAGCATGGGACGCCCGAGTGACGCACGAGACAAGATCCTCTCCGCCGCGCGGAGACTGATCGCGCAGCGCGGCTACACCGCTTTGGGGATCGCCGAGATCTGCACGACGGCAGGCGTGCCGAAGGGCAGTTTCTACCACTTCTTCGAGTCCAAGCAGGCCCTCGCGCTCACCGTCGTCGAGGAGCACTGGGCCGGTCAACGCCGGCAGTGGACCGAGGTGCTGACCAGCGAACGCCCCCCGCTGCGCCGGCTGCGCGACCTGTTCGAGGCGACCGAGGCGGTGCAACGGAGCGGGCAGGCCGACAACGGCAGTGTCGTCGGCTGCCTGTTCGCCAACCTGGCCCTGGAGCTCAGCACCCAGGCCGAGGACGTGCGGCACCGGCTGCAGGAGATCTTCGACGCGCAGATCGACATGATCGAGAAGGTGGTCGCCGAGGCACTCGAACACGGCGACACCGCCCCCACGGTGGACACCCGCGACGCCGCGCGATCGATCGTGGCACAGCTCGAAGGGCAGGTGCTGTTCGCGAAGCTGCTCAACGACCCCGGCCAGATCGAGGCGTTGTGGCGCAACTGCCTGGCCCTTCTGGGCGCCACCGATCACGACGGGACATGACAGAGCCACGCCACGGCGACCGCGTCGCCCGGCCGGTCAGGCACATGCCCGCCGCGTAGCCGGGGCAAGGCTCCCAGTCGCTCTCCATGGGCTTGAGTCCGGCGGCCTCGCGCCAGCCCGGCATCCGCCCACTGGTCGGCCGGATCCGGCCTTCCCTCCGTCAAGCGCGGTGTGACTTCGAGGCGGAACAGGGGCGTTGTCCGGAGAAGGAATCCCACCGGTGCCCGTTCAGAACTGTCATCTGGTCCACAGGACGGGTCCGTCCCTCGATTCCACCACGTCGTCGCCCTCCCCGGGGAATCGCGAAGCTCCCGCACGTTGCGAAGACCATCCCCGCTCCTTCACGAATCTCAGCACGTACCTCGGCTTCCCACCCGACGCCGTGCCACGGCACAGCCGCCCGGCGATGCCCCAGTACATGCTGTTGGTGTCATCTGCTTCGGTGATGGGGATCAGGGTCATCGCGTGCGCCTGTCGTTTCTCGGACATCTATTCGCGCCTCTCATCCGTATGCCTGGCGGTTGGACGATACGACGCGGCGACGCGCGGCTCCGCGTACAAGGACGCACCCCGCAGGCCTCATCAATGCTCCGATCGCATTCGGTGTCCAGGCTCTACGATCACGCTGTGCCATGCTGGCCGGCCTAGTCGCCCCCACCGCATCCCGCATGGGTCTCTAGCAGTGCCCCGCCGGGCATGGCATGGTGGAGAGAGGTCGGCGGAATCCGCGGACGGAGAGCCAGTTGGACATGAGAAACCGGACCTTGCGCATCCCCGCCACCGCTGCCGCAGTTGAGGACGCCGTCGAGGAGGCGGTGGTCGGCGGGGTGGTCCTCCTGGAGCAGGACGGCCAGGTGGTCGCGGCCGTGGTCCCCTACGCGGTGGCCGCCGCCGGTCTGAATGCGCTCTACGCGGCCGAGGACCTCGCCGATCGCCTGCTCGGCAGGAGGCTGATCGCCGATCTCCAGCTCGGCATGGAGACCATCCGGCTCGACGACCTGCGCCGCGAGATGGCGCTGTGAAGGGCTACTTCGAGATCCTGTTCGCTGCGCCGGCCGCGCAGGCGATCAGGACCATTCACGCCGACGATCCGGTGGCTGCCAAATTCCTTCTCGGCTCCCTGGAATTCCTCTCCACCGACCTTGACTCCGGCGGCCTTCGGACGATCGACGACAAGGCAGGCTTGCTGAAGGCGGCCGTGGGCGACTTCAATGTGCTGTTCTGGATACGCCGCGAGGATATGCGCCTAGTGGTGTTGGGCGTCTCACGGCACGGTCAGCCAGCGTGAGGCAGCGCCGTCGTTCGCCTGCTCGGCGAAGTTGAGGAACTCCTGCACTCGCCCCATGGCGACCGGTTCTGCATAGATATACGGACACATGTCCGACTGCGTCATCTTCGATCGCTGGTAGAGCGAAAAGTCGCACCAGGCGTAGTCGTGCCGTGCGAGCTGCTCGACGACCTCGTCCCTGATGTGTTTTCCGTACATCGGATCGTGCATCTCAATCAGGATCGCCGGCTGATGGCGGTTGATCGTCTCCACCGCGCCCGCCAGAACCCTCCCCTCGTGGCCCTCGACATCGACCTTGATGAACGCGACCCTCGCCTCGGAGCGTCCGGCGATGAGATCGATCGGCAGAGCGTCGGCGTGACCGAGGAACGCGCCGTACCCGTCCTCGCCGGAATAGAGCGTGGCGATCTCGCAGTCGGCCGGCGGCCTCGGCCGCTCAGCCGCGGCCAGCGTGCGCGTACAGGCCCCGGCAGTGACGTTGAAGGGATCCCAAAGCCGGACTTCTGCCCTGCAGTCATGGGCAGCGACAGGATGGACTTCGACATTGTCGATGTCGTTGAGCCGAAGATTCAGCCTTAATGCCTGCACGGCGTTCTGGTTCGGCTCGATGGCGATCACCTTCGTGAAGGCGTCGGCCATCCGCAGGGTGTAGTGGCCGACATGTGCGCCGACGTCGAGGAACGCCGCGCCGGGCTCGGCGAACGACCGGGTCAGCCGCCAGAGGTCGTGCTCGTGCGGGCCCGGGCCGATGCGGTCGGCGCTGCCGGGCCTTAGTGCCCACGTGTACCCGTCGCAGTCTTGAAAGGACAGTGCCGTGGACATCCGAGCCTCACCGACTTGTGATCGACCGCGTGTCGGAGGAGATCCACCCTCTGTGCGGATAGAAGTCTCTCAGTTCTCGCATGCGCGCCGAATCCGTGAAGAATACGAACTCCAGGTTCGCCCGCCTGACCAGGCTCCGCTTCGTCTCCTCACCAAGATTACTCCCCACGAACGGGACGGAATCGATAGCCACCTCGGTCAGCGTGGACAAGCCCGTCGTCGCGAACCGCTCGGCGACCCTGGCGAGCCTGGGCATTTTTCTGCGCAGAAAGATGCCGAGCCTCGTCGATCTGACGGTCAGATGCGGGCGGGTGGCCTTGAGGTGGTCGCAGATGTGCTGCCAGTAGTCGGCGGCGCAGTCGGCCAGAGCCACGGCCAGCGCGTCGTCGGGGTCACGGCCTCCGGCGACCTCGAGATAGGACTGAATCTCGAACAGCTCCCTGGCCGACTCGCGCAGCTCCATGATCTCGTCGAGGCGCAGCATGGCGAGAAGGTCGGGCGGAGGCCCTTCGACCATGCGGTAGGCCGCCTCGACGAGCTCGGCCGCGTCCAGCCGGGTATGGTCATGCAGGTGTTCGACCTCGCCGTCGGACAGTACGGCCTCAGCCAGCCCTGTGCCCTGTCCCGAGTCCCAGTCGGAGCCCAGGATCCGCGCGTTGAAGGCCCGCGCGTGCGCGGTCTCGCCAAAGAGCCCATGGATCTGGATCAGCTCGCTGACGACGGGAAGCCCGGACTCGTGCAGCAGCGCGAAGATAGGCGTGTGGGAGAACCGGGGCCTCGCGAGGATATCGTCGTAACGCCTTCTCAACTCGTACGGCTGCTGCGACAGCAGTCCTGCCAGCACCGAGTCCGGAGAGCTCGCCGCGTCGCGAACCTGCCGCATGAAGTCGTCCTTCGTCGACTCGTAGTCGTACCTGACGATAAGAGATCCGTCGGCGGCGAGAATCCCGTCGAGCTCTGTGAGCATCCTGGAGCGGGTATCCGACGCGGGTGAGATGACCCAGCCCTTGCCGTCGGGGCTGTTCTTCTTCCAGCTGTTCAGGACGTCGGTCAGGGAGTCGCAGGGATCCTGCCTGTCCTCCTGATAGAGATAGCTGTGATTTCTGAGCCCGACCGTGACCACGCCCGTCGCGATGAGCTCCTTCAGCAGTCGATAGAAGCTGCCCTCCCGCAGGTCGGACCTGCCGAAGTCACCCACGACCCGCGGGTTGTCGACGAGTTGCGTATCGTGCACGTAGACGCGCTCGTTGAAGAGCGCGCCGAACACGAGCAGAACCCGCAACTGGATGGTCGAGCTGATCCCGGCCCAGATCGGTTCCAGGGCAGCGAACTGCGACGTGGCGCGCAGGGCTTTGACGGATCGGGGGTCGTCGTGCTTCATCGATTCGAGGTACCGCCCTCAGGAACTCGCACTCGTCGCCAGCTCAGCGTCCACGTCCAGGCGGACACCACCGATCTCCGCATCCAAGACAAGCACATGGGGAACCGTCTGGAAAGCCCGATCGCGATCGTCAAGCGACCGGTCGGCGTTCTGCCTGTTCGAGCAGCGAGTTTCGCCGCCTGAGCATCCGCTGGGAGATCCGCGAGGCCTTCATAACCTCGGCCGCCGCTCTTTCATACATCGGCACATGGGACGCCGCCGCGGCATTCCTGGCGCGATCGCGTACGGCGTATGGGTGCCGGAACCGGGCCGGAGTCCGCTCGCGAATGGCGTGCGCGGTCGGGCCCAGGCCGTGTGCCGAGTTCCGGCACCCACACGGTCATCCCGCCAGCGTGCGCAGCGAACGCACCGACCAGGTCAGGGTGAGCGCCGTCAGCACGACGAACAGGGCGAAGGCGACGGGGATCGTGCCGGCGCTCAGATCACCCCGGAACAGCGACCTGCCCGCCTCGACCGCGTAGTAGAGCGGGTTGAACTTCGCGATCGTCTGCAGCCACTCGGGGCCGAGCGAGACGGGCAGGAACAGCCCGGCGATCAAAGTCAGCGGCATCGCGAAGAACTGCACGACCTGCGACATCCCGTTCTCGTCGCGGAGGGTCAGCGCCAGGCCGTAGGACAGGCTCGCGGCGAACAGGCCGGTGGCGGCCATGAGCAGCAGTACGAGGATCATCTCCGGCAGACCGATCCGCAGGCCCATCAGCGCGGCGATGCCGATCACCAAAATGGCCTGGAGGATGAGTACGATCACATCCTTGAGGAGCCGGCCGATGATGATCGCCGGGCGCCACGCCTGGCTGACCGCCAGCCGCTCCAGCACCCCGTTGCGGGTCTCGTTGATCAGCCCGAAGCCGGCGAACATCGATCCGAACAAAGCGATCATCATCATCGAGCCCGGCGTGAACATCGCCAGCACGTCCGTCATCTTGCCGCCGGGGACCGTGCTTCTCAGCAGGGGTGCGAAGAACAACAGGTAGAGCACCGGTTGCATGATCCCGAACAGTGGCCAGACCGGGTTGCGGAGGAGGGTCCTGAGCTCGTAGCCCAGGAAGAGCATCGTGTGTCGAACCATCATGGTCGTCCTCAGGGGGTCAGGCCGCGTCGCGGAGGGAGCGGCCGGTGTGCTTGAGAAACACGTCGTCGAGGGTGGCCCGGTCCAGCGAGATCGACTGGATGCTCAGGCTGTGTTCTTCGAGCGTCCGCAGCATGCGCGGCAGGCCGTGCTCACCGTCGTCGAGATAGGCCCGCAGGACGTCGTCCTCGGCGTGGACCTCACTGATGTACGGCTGCGCGGCCAGGAGGTCGCGGGCGGCCTCGGTGCCCTCGACGCGAAGTGTGACGACGTCACCCGCGATCTCTTTCTTGAGGCCCTCGGGCGTGCCCGCGGCGACGATCTTGCCCTGGTCGACGATGACCAGCCGGTCGCAGAGCGCGTCGGCCTCGTCCAGGTAGTGGGTGGTGAGCAGCACGCTGGTGCCCTGCTCGCGCAGCTTGCGGACCTCGTCCCAGAGATTGGCCCGGTTCTGCGGGTCGAGGCCGGTGGTCGGCTCGTCCAGGAAGATCAGCGGCGGTGCGGTCACCAGCCCGACGGCGATCGCGAAGCGACGCTTCTGCCCGCCGGAAAGCGTCTTCGCCGGACGGTTCGCGATCTCGGTCAGGCTGAACGCGGCGAGCAGTTCGTCCGCCCTGGCCTGCGCCTGCTTGCGCGACATCCCACTGAGCCGGGCGGCCAGGAGCAGGCTCTCGATCCCCGGGGCGATCTCGTCGATGCCGCCGGCCTGGCTGACGTATCCGATCTTCTCCCGGACCTTGGCCGGCTCCTTGGCCACGTTGTATCCGGCCACGTAGGCGGTCCCCGACGTGGGGGCGGTGAAGGTGGCGAGCATCCGGACCGTGGTGGTCTTTCCCGCGCCGTTCGGCCCGAGTACGGCGAAGACCTCCCCCGCCTCGACCTCCAGGTCGATGCCCCGGACGGCCTCGACTTTCTCTTTCTTGCCTCGCCCTTGTTTGGCGACGAAGGTTTTGCGCAAGTCATGCGCTTCGATGATCATGATTTCTCCGCGTATCGGGGGGACACCAGCGTGAAGGTTCACATGGGGTGAGGGTCAAGCGCTTTTCGCAAGCTCGCCGCTTATGGCCTTCTTGCTCGAATCAGCCCTCAGGATCGCCGAGGCGGCCGGCGTCTTGAGGTGCACGAAGTGACACGACGGGAGTATCCCAGTGACCTCCGACAATCCACGCAGGCTCGACGCTCTCGCCGTCCGGGGCCCATAAGGGTAACCCCGTCCACGGCGTGGCCGGTGAACTCCGGCGCTCACCGTCGGCCGGCCCCCGGACGGTGATCCAGCCCTCGTCGACGGCTGCTAGGAGGCGGTGCGGGGCAGGGGGACGCCGAGCTGGGTGTACAGCTCCAGCTGGTCGAAGTAGAGGCGGTGGCTGGCGATGACGCCGTCCTCCGTGGTGAACACCCAGCACACGCGGATGCTCACCCGCCTGTTGGACGGCTCGACGAACTCGCCCCCCGCGATCAGGAACGGCCGGGTATGTGTGCCGTTGAGAATTCCCTCGACCATCACCCGATCACCTTCGGTGATCCGCTCCCGCACGACCATGTGAATATCGGGAATGGCCTCCCACACGTGAGCGTGGTACGACGCGATCTGATCATGGCCCTCGGCCTGCATCTCCGGCCCCACCATGGCGGCAGTGCGGCTGTAGCAGCGAATGCAGGCCTCCAGGTCGTGTGAGTTGACCGACTCCAGCACACGATCGACGACATCGAGCATCTCTCCTGTCCCCCTCTCCATAGGAATCCCCATACCTGGCGTGTTCGGGCCCGCGGTATGTCCACCTGCGGTGTCAGCACCGGCTCCGGTCTTCAACGAGAACGGCAAGTGACTGGGACGAGCGGCTCTCGCCGTTCGCATGGTGGTGGCCAGTGGTGGCTTGGCGCGGCCTCATGTTCGGCGCCGGCGGGTGACAGACACGCCGGCGAGCCCGACCAGAGGCAGCACGACCTCCACCGTAAGCACCGCGACGTTCGTCACCTGCATCGGCACCTCCTCCAGCGGGTGGCTGACGTGGTAGACGAAGTGCGGCAGCGCGTACACCAGCCACGCGGCGGCCGTTGCCACCAGCAGAGGCGTGGTCATCACGATCGCGGCGATGAGAGCCAAGACTCCCAGTGCGTCGGCCAGGCCACCCACGTCCCGTACAAGGTGTTCGTTGTTAGGGGCGGGGGGGGGGGGGGCGCCCCGGTGGGGGAGGCGGCGTGGGAAGGACGGGGGGGGACAG
>NZ_JBEZDW010000050.1:0-54914 GCF_040802045.1 Microbispora sp. NPDC049125
CGACCCCCCGTGCGTCGGCCTGGCCACCCACGTCCCGTACAAGGTGTTCGTTGTACGGGACGTGGGTGGCCTGGCCGACCCGTTCGGGAAGCCGTCGTAGAAGGACCTGGGGGCGAACTGCGCCCACAGCCCTTGGTACAGCGCCGCGCCGGCGAGCAGCAGCAACGCCACGCGGGCGACAAGCCTCCGCGTCGGACCCACGCTTCCGATCCGGGCGGACGCGTCCTCACGTGAGGCGCCGGATGTTCTCGGATGCTCGCTCATCTCGGTATTCCTCCCCCCGATCCTGGGGCGGCCCATGCGATGACCTCGGAGATGCGCCGCGCCATGGGCCTCGTCCCGCAAGGCGTCGCCCCCTGCCCAGGACCAAAGTCGTGGCCGCCCTCATCCTTCGAGCGGCGGCGGCATCCCGCGTGCACCACTCGACCCGTACAGCCGCCGAAGCCGAATCGCCATCCGGATCTCGGGTGTGATCGAACAGGTGCCTTCGCCGTACGCCTTATAGCCACTATGCGCGCATGATCCAGCCTGAGACAAAGTTCTCGCCTGGCCGCCGCAGTCTCTGTTGCGAGTACGGCCGGCCAGGCCCGTCGCCGGCATGCCGCCGTAAGGCGACGTAGCCCGCCCCCGGCAGGTGGCCGGGGAGCGACACCCCACCGGCGAACCGGCGCAGGTAGGCGCGAGCTTCGGCGTAGGCCCGTCGGTGAGGCCGGTGGATTATGTTGCGAGATATGCCCGCCTTACCCACCGCGTTCCTGGTGTCGATCTTCTGCTGGTCCGCGTTCGAAGGGGGCCTCCTCGTACGTGACCTTGTCCGGCGGAAGGGTCGCCTGGGCCGGGACCGTGGCACCCGCGCGATCGTCTCCCTCTCTCTTGGGGGATCGATCTTCCTGGGGATCGTCCTGCGAGGATGGGTGCCGGCGCTGGGAACACCCGCGCCGCACGTGTTCGCCGCGGCGGGAATCGTCGTGATCTGGGTGGGGCTGGCCGTGCGGGTCTGGGCGGTGCTGACGCTCGGCGGGGCCTTCAGCACCTTCATCCAGGTCGACGCCGACCAGGTCGTGGTCACGCGCGGCCCCTACCGGTGGGTGCGGCATCCCTCCTACACCGGCCTGCTGCTGATCGCCCTGGGATTCGGCCTCGGCGCGGGCAACTGGCTGTCCTTGGTGATCTGCGCCGTCCTTCCGCCGTTGGGGCTGTTGCCGCGCATCGCGGTCGAGGAAGCCGAGATGATCCGGGTGCTCGGTGAGCGGTACCGCGGCTATCAAAAGACGACACATCGCCTCGTCCCGGGCCTGTGGTAGGCGGCCGAGCCGTCTCCCTTGATCCGGTTGGAGGTGATCGTTGCCCTCGCCACGAGGCCCGTATTCAATAACCGGTCGATGCCGATTCCAGCGACGCGTCTACTGGTCGGCCTGTCCGACTCGTTCACCCCACGTACTTCCAGTCACGTGCAAGTCGCGGGCCACCGGGCGGACCGCTGGAATTGTTCCATGGGGATGACCTCGGCCACGACCTGCTGCTTTTGATCGTAACGTTGGACGAGGACTTTACCGGGCTTGAGCTTCGCCGCGTCGCCGGCCTCGAAGCTGATGCTGCCGGTCGCGGTGGAGGCATCCCCATTGCCGCCGACGGCCGTGTAGGTGATCGCCGGGGTGAGTTTCGGCGGTCCTATGGTGGCCGTCCAGCCTCCCGACGGGGCGTCGAGACGGATTGTCCCGGATCGGCCTTTCATTTCAGGCCCCTCATAGCGGGCATCCCTAATCTCGTCGGGGGCGCTGCCGGACTGGCGGTCGTGGTAGACAACCGCAGAGCTCGGCCCCCTTCCGCACCAGGCGAAGACCAGGAGAAGGCGCCCCGCCTCGTCGACGCTGATCCCAGCCTCCCCGTTCACCTGCGGCGTACAGCCCAGCACACCCGCCGCCAGGACCCCTCCGAGCGCCACCCGCGCCGCTGACCTCGCCAGGACCGTACGCCGACGGGGTCGTCGGCCGAGGGTGACAGTCACGGCGCCGACCAGCGACGCTGGACGCGGCAAGTGAGCACAGCGGTCACCAAGGCCGGCCCAGAATCGATGGCTCCTACGCATAGGTCGTCATTCATCTCACGCCCTCTCGGTCGATGGTCTTCGTAGAGGATCCAAACTTCGTTCAGCCGAAGGTACTCAGGAAGAATCACTCCTCGGCCACGATTTCGACCGTGATTTCGGAAACAGCCGGCTCACGTCCTATCATGGCGATGAGCATCTGGTTCTTGACACGTTTCTTCAGCGCCATAAAGTTCGGATTACGTCTCGCCTCTTGCCCGGCGAACGGCTCCCAGTGATCCGATCTCATCTGGTCTGACACTTCGGTTACCGACCGGACGTTTTCCCCCATTGCTATGAGGACTGACGGATCATCCCAAGAGTCACAACCCGAAAGCTCATCTCTGTAGGGCGCCTCGCCTTCGCCGAACGAGTTCCTCGTCGCCTGGTCGACCAACGCGTAGAATTTCTCAGCCGAAGCGTTACAGCTGCCCGAACAACCCCCGCAGACGACGGCAATCGCCACACCGATCAAAGAGGTTAGGTAGACAGAGGAAAACGGACGCAAGCGACCTCGATCTGTTCGGCATCCACGATGTCGCTCGCATCATAGAGGATGTATAGGCCACCGAAAATCCCTCGCCGATCACAGTTCCAGAGGCACTCTGATCCAGCTCATGAGATGTCACACTACTTTCCGTACCATCGCTATCTGGACAGGTTCCCGTTTGCCGACAGTTTGACGATGTCGGCATCCCCCTCAACTGATCGCCGGTCGTTCGCGGTTACCTGACGCTCAGCTGACCAGCTCAAGCAGCCGATCCGCCTGCCGGTCCAGGGTGCCGTAGGGGTTGCGCTTGGAGAAAAGCCCGCCTGGACCGAGCGTGCACAGCCAGGTAAAAGCGAGCAGGCGCCGCAGGTCCAGGACTCGGGCCGCCTCCGCCACGGTCAGCTCGGCGTACGCCAGCAGCGCCGCCCCGTCGAAGACGCCATCGACGCGGGAGATGTGCTCCATGACCTCGGCGAGCTCGAAGGCACGGTCGCTGCGGCCGGAATCCTCCCAGTCGACCATCCGCACACGCCTGCCATCCCAGAGGTAGTTGGCCAGGTTGCCGTCCGACAGTCCGAGCACCGGCGTGAAGTCCGTCGCGGTCAGCCTGCCGAGTGGATAACTGTCGAGCCATTCGGCCCCTGCCGCGAAGGCCCGCTTCACCAGCGGGCCTTCACCCAGATCAGGCTCTTGCGCGCGAAGCCGCCGAGCCTTGGCCACGGCCACGCCCGGGTTCCAGGGAGAGGGAGCCATGCCGTCCAGCACGGACGCCGGGACCGACTCATGCAGGGCCGTGATCGCCTCGGCCATGGCTTTGACCTGCTCGGCGGTGACCGTCTGGCCCCTTAGTGGGACGCCGTCCAGCCGGGACATCGCGACGACTGGGGGCTCGGCGTACATATCCGCTTCCAGAGGGCGCGGTCCAAGATCGGGCGCGTACCGCGCGAGCAGATTCAGGGCCCGCCATTCCTGCTCGTGCTCGCCCCGGCTCCAGGAGGCATAGGTCTTGACGACCCTGTCGGGCAGCATCGTGACGACGTGGGTGCTCGACTGGCCGGCCATGTCTTCCTCCCACGATCCAGCCCGCGATCCAGAGCGCGCGGTGCTGACGCACCCCGGCGTCGCTCTTGCAGTAGGGTGCCATCGCGCTCAGCTCATCGGCCAGCACATGGCGACCATGGCCGCGGCCATCAGGGCATGGGGGAGGTGGGAGACCCGCTCGGCGAAGCCGGGAGCCGCGCCGCCCGAACCGCGACGCACGCCGCGATAGAGGAACCACAGGCCCATGACCGCGAAGACGAAACTCAATGGGACGGACTCGATCATTCCGGGGACTCCCGCGTAGGGGGTGGCGCCCCCCCGGTGGGCGCCACCCGGGTGCTCAGTGGTGCGCGTGCTGGTGGACGGGTGCCACGCCGCTGTCATAGGTGTCGTGGTAGGGGAACTCGTTGACGTAGCGCCGCCGGCCCAGGCCGACGATCGAGGCGGCGAAGGTTCCGCGCTGGTATCGGGAGACGTAGCGGGTCAGTGCGCGCAGGGGTCGCATGGTCATCACCTTGCACGAGCATCGGTGATCCATCATGAGTCCAGGTACTCAGATGGCGATGACTCGGCGAATGCCGGATAGCACAGGTTGACACCGCGGAGTGCGAGTGCGGCCGTCCGCCGCGGCGCCCCGTCGCGGCACACGCCCCGGAGGTCAGCCTCTGTAGGGAGGGGCCACACCCCAGCCCCAGTGCGGCACGGGAGCCTCTCGCATGGGCTCCGCGTCCGGCTGTGAATTCGCCAGCGCGAGACGCGTCCCCCACTCGATGTAGCCCGTGAACGCGGCGCGGAACTCGGGATCGGCGGGCAGCCCGACATCGTCGGCCGCGTCCATCAGCAGGCTCACCCACCGGCGTCGCATGGGTTCCGTGATGGCCTTGCCGAGGTGCATGGAGAGCATGTGCGAGTAGCCGCCCCGCTCGCCGGTGTAGCGAGCCGGGCCGCCGAAGACCTCTCCCAGCCACATCGCCACATAGCGCGGGTGATCGGGATCCATGCCCTTGAACAGGGGCCCGATCAGGTCATCTCCCGCGACGAGATCGTAGAACCTCTCCGTGAGCCGTTCGAGCGCACCGGTGCCGCCGGCCCAGTCGTACAGCGAGGGAATCGAACCGCCCGCTCCGTGCACCGCCGTGCGCTCGTAGTGACTCATCTCCTCGATGTCGTGTACGAACGAACCGATCGCCGCGTAGAACTCCTGGAACAGATCGCTGCGCCGGAACCCGTCCAGGTGATCCGCCACCGATGTCCACGTGATCCGCAGGATGTAGGACTCGGGCCGTTCGGCACTGCGGGCCAGCTCGTAGTCCACACACTGCGGGGCGCGGGACAGACAGCCGGCGGCCTTGCGGTAGGCCGCCTCGAAGTCCTCGCCGCGCCCGTCCGGGATGCGATAGCGGATGTACTCAACGATCACAAACGATCAACCCCAGGTTCGATACGGCCTCATCGTTGGCTCTCTCAGACATCCTGCCATATTTGTAATCATGTAATCGGTCGACTCTCTGTGAGCGCCTTACCCACATCGTCCCGAGCTGTGCACAGGATGTGGACAAGTGTTCGGCAGGTGCTCCGGCTGAGGCCTCATCTCGCGCCGGAGAGGCCGGCGACCCCGCGGCCCAGCACGGCCAGCAGGCACACCATGACCACGCCGACGGCCGCCAGGCTGGCGCGGTCGGCCGCTGTGTCGGTGTTGGAGATCAGGCCGAAGGCGGTGTGGGCGATCAGCGCGCCGGAGGCCAGGGCGAGGCTGTGCCGATCCGTCCACAGACCGCCGGCCGTCCAGCGGCGCAGGAGCCACGCGACGGCGACCGCCAGAACGACGGCGGCCGACATCGGCACGACCACCCATCCGCCGTGGGTGAAGGCGGGCTGGGTCGCGCCGCCGAAGGGGAACAGCGACGCCAGGTATGCGAAGGCGGCCACGGCGCCGAACACCCCGGCCATCGCGGGGGCGGGCGGCCTGATCGGGGACATGCCCGGGCGGGACTTCAGCCGCAACCCCGCCGCCGCCAGCAGGACCACGGCGACCGCACAGCCGGCCAGGATCGCCGGTGGCGCCTCGTACCCGGGGTCGACGGTCGTCACCACCGTCACCCGCAGCAGCAGTGCGCCGAGGACGAAGACCGCGCCGGCCAGCCAGGTGCCGAGCCTGCCCAGGTAGGGCCGGTCGCGCAGGGACGGGACGATCAGGTCGGTCAGGAGGATCGGGATCGCGGCGCTGAAGACCGCGTGATAGGCGATCTGCAGCTCGGCGTAGGCGCTGTTCAGGCCCAGGATCCGGGGCGCCCACCCGGCGGCGCCGTAGATCGTGGGGCTGCTCAGCGCCTGCAGCGCCAAGCCCTCCTCGACGATGCCGTAGGCGGCGCCGAGCAGCAGCACCCCGGTCCAGCCCGTCCCGGCCCGCCGTACCAGCTCGCGCACCAGGACGACGCCCGCGCCGTAGATCGGGATCCACAGCAGCAGCAGCCACGCCATGCGCAGCGGCGGGTTGCCGAGGGTGAACTCGGCCACGAGCGGTGTGATCACCGCGAGGAGCAGTGCGGCCCGGCGGCCGCGCGTCTTGTTCGCCGTCATACGGCCAGCGTGTTCTCCACTCACCACCCACGCTTCCGCCCCGGGTCCTGTCCGTGGCAACCCAGGTGGGCAACCCGGCGGCGACTTTGGTTGCTGCCGTCGGCGGGCCCGCCGTCATTACGCTGGGCGTCCGTGACCGCAGACGTACGGCCTGGCCCTGCCACGACCCGGCGGGACCGGTCGATCCGGGTGGGGGGCGTCGCCTGCGCGCTGACCGCGGCGGCGGTCGTCGTGCGAGGCGACCTCGGCGCGGCTTCCGGCTGGTACCTGGTCGCGGACGTGGCCGGCGGCGCGGCGGCGTGCGGGGCGCTGTGGCTGTCGCGCCGGTGGCCGGCCACCACAGCGCTCGCGGCCGTGGTGCTGGCCGTGCCCGCGGCCTCGGCGTCGGTTGCGGCCGGCATCGCCACGCTGATGACCGCCCTGTACCGGCGCTCGGTCGTCGCGGTCGGTGTGGGCGCGGCCTGGGTGGCCGCGATGCTGGCCCGGTTCTGGCTGCGGCCGCCGGGGCTGGCGCCGTACCCGGTGTGGGCGCTGGTCGCGGTGCTGTCAGGAGTGGCGCTGACCGGATGGGGGATGCTGGCACGGGCCCGCCGCCAACTGGTGCTGTCGCTGGCGGAGCGGGTCCGCAGAGCCGAGGAGGAGCAACGGCGGCGCGTCGAGCTGGCCCGTAACGCCGAACGCCTGGCCATCGCCCGAGAGATGCACGACGTGCTGGCGCACCGGCTGTCGCTGCTGGCACTGCACGCGGGAGCGCTGGAGTTCAACGCGCGGGCCGACCCGGCGGAGGTGGTCGAGGCGGCCGCGGTGGTGCGCTCCAGCGCGCACCAGGCGCTGCAGGAGCTGCGCCAGGTCATCTCGGTGCTCCGCGAGGCGCCCGTCCTGGCCGAGCTGGACCTGCGCACCTTGGTCGAGGAGGTACGGCGGGCGGGCATGGAGGTCGAGATGCACGACGGCGGCGTACGCCTGCCCGACCTGCCTGGCGCGACGGCGCGGGCGGCCTACCGGATCGTCCAGGAAGGCCTCACCAACGCCAGGAAGCACGCGCCGGCCAGGCCGGTGACCCTCCGCCTCGACGGCAGGCCGGACCGGGGGCTCGCCATCGAGGTGCGCAACCCCGTGGCAGGCGCTCCCGGGGGTGAGGGCGCCGGCCTGGCGGGGATACGGGAGCGGGCCGAGCTGGCGGGCGGCCGGGTGGAGCGGGCCGGAGTGGAGAACGGCGAGTTCCGCCTGGCGGTCTGGTTACCATGGCCGCTGTGAGCGCCGTACGCGTGCTGGTCGTGGACGACGACCCGCTCGTCAGGGCGGGTCTGACGCTGATGCTCAGGGGCGCCGACGAGCTCGTCGTGGTGGGCGTCGTGGCCGACGGCGCCGGCGTCGGAGCCGCGGTCGACGCGCACGCGCCCGATGTGGTGCTCATGGACATCCGGATGCCGGGCCTGGACGGGATCGACGCCACCCGGCTGCTGCGGCGGCGGCCCGACCCTCCCCACGTCATCATGCTGACCACGTTCGACGCCGACGAGCACGTCTTCGGCGCGCTGCGCGCCGGGGCCAGCGGGTTCCTGCTCAAGGACACCCCGCCGGAGGGCATCGTCGACGCGGTCCTCCGGGTCGCGGCGGGCGAGCCGATCCTTTCGTCCAGCGTGACCCGGCGCCTGATCGCCCACCTGGCGCCGGAGGCGGCCGACCGCCGCCGCGACGACGCACGCAGGCTGCTGGCCAGGCTCAGCGACCGCGAGCGTGAGGTCGCCGCCGCGGTCGGCCGGGGAAGGGCCAACGCGGACATCGCGGCCGAACTTCACATCAGCGTGGGCACGGTGAAGAGCTACATCTCCCGCATCCTCGCGAAGACCGACTTGGACAATCGCGTCCAACTCGCTCTCATCGCCCACGATGATCCGCTCTAGCGGGCCGGATCGATGACGAGTTTGCCGGTGGTCCTGCGGTTGCGCAGCTCGTCGTGGACGCGGCGGACCTCCGACATGGGGTGGTCCCCGCCGTGGACCACACGCAGGTCGCCCGCCATGACCTTGGTGGCCAACTCCGCGTATGCCTTGTGCAGCACCGCCGGGTGCGCGAAGGCGTGCATGAGCCAGAAGCCGGCGACTGTGGCGGATCGGCGCTGCAGGGTCCGCGGCGAAACCTTCGAAGGCTCGATCAGGCTGGCCATTCCGTAGAAGGCGAGCCGGCCGAAGGGTGCCAGCGCGTCGAGGCTCTGGTCGGTGACGCGTCCGCCGGTCATCTCCATCACCACGTCGACCTGGCGGCCGTCGTTCGCCTCGGACAGCGCGGCGGCGAGGTCCTCGGTCGCCGGGTCGACGGCGGCGTCCGCGCCGAGCTCGAGGGCGAGGTCGCGCTTCTGCGGCGTGCCGGCCGTGGCGATGATCCTGCCCGCGCCGCGCAGCTTCGCCAGTTGTACCGCGAGGGAGCCGACGCCGCCGGCCGCGGCATGCACCACCACGCTGTCGCCGGGCTGAACGTCGGCGGTGCGGTTGACCAGCCACCAGGCCGTCAGGCCCTGGGCGAGCAGCGCGACCGCCTCCACGTCGTCGATCCCGTCAGGTACGGCGAAAGCGGTGTCCTGCGGGATGACGGCCCGCTCCGCGTACCCGCCGTTTGGAATCATGGCGGCGAGCCGCCGACCGTCCGGGGCTCGGCCGACCACCTCTCCGCCGGGGATCAGCGGCAGCGTGGCCGCGGCGATGTAGGCGTTCTCCCGCAGCAGCGTGTCGGAGAAGTTCACACCGCAGCGCGCCACGTCGATGAGGATCTGCCCGGCCGACGGCACGGGCTCGGGCACCTCACGCACCTGCACGACCTCAGGCCCGCCGAACTCGGTGATCTGGACTGCTCGCATCAAGAACCCCTTTCTGGTACTCAATACTGAAGTGGTACGCAGTACCATACAGGTATGCTGATCGCGTGTCGGACTCCCCAGCGCGCTCGTTGCGTGCGCGCAATCAGCAGCGGGCCCGTGACGAGATCGTCGAGGCCGCCTACCTGCTGTTCGCCGAGCGCGGCTACACGGAGGTGACGGTGCCGGACATCGCCGAGCGGGCCGGGGTCGGGCGCACCACGTTCTTCCGGTATTTCGGCGACAAACAGGAGGTCGTCTTCGCCGGCGAGGAGGAGTGGCTGGAGACGGTGGGGCAGTGGCACGGGCAGTGGCACCGGGAGCGGACCGTCGCCGAGTCGCCCATGCCGCCGTCGTTGCCGGAGGCGCTGGCACTGGTACGCGAGACCGCGATGAGGATCTGCGCCAAGGTGACCCAGGACCCGGCGCGCTACGTGGTGCGGGAGCGGCTGATCGACCAGAACCCGGAGTTGGGCGACCGTGCGGCCCGTAAGCAGCGCCGGTTCGCCGAGACGATCGGCGAGATCCTCCGTGAGCAGGGCGCGTCGGCGCAGACCGTGGCCCTCGCCCCGCAGCTCGCGCTGGCCTGCTACAACGCCGGCCGTGAGATGGCGGCGGGGGATCCGGCGAAGCTCGGCCCCAGCGTGCGAGCCGCATTCGACCGGCTTGAGGTGGCCCAGGCCGGAAACAGTGAAGCGTCAGAATGAACCGGCCGGCGCCTTCCGTTGTGCGCTCCTGTTGGCCCGGTGGATCCCGATGTCTCCGTGCTACACGCGCCACATGGAGGCGAGTTGTCGCGTGGCGAGCCGCCGGGGCACCGCGCGCAGTGCGGCGTCGCGCAGCCACGCGGTGGCGCCGGTTCGCGACATCAACCACGCCTGCCGGGACGACGCCGCCATGAGCCGGCTGGTACGGGGCCGGCGTTCGGCGTCGTAACGGAGCAGCCGCTGCTCGACATCCGCCGGTCCCGCGCCGGCCAGGTGCCGGGTGACGGCGGCCGCGTCCTCGAAGGCCTGGCTGGCCCCCTGCCCGAGATCGGGGGTCATGGCGTGCGCGGCGTCGCCGAGCAACGCGACCCTGCCGATCGCGAACGACGGCAGCGGTTCGGCCAGGCAGGCGATCGCGTCGACGTAGATGTCCGTGGGTGAGGTGGCCTCGATCAGCGCCGGGACGGACGGGTGCCAGTCGGCCATCAGGGACAGCACATCCCGGCGCGCCTCATCGGCCTCCGGCGGCGCTCCGTGCAGTGCGGAGTCGGTGAACCAGTACAGGTGATCTCCGCCGACGGGGAAAAGGCCGAACATCGCCCCGGTGCGGCGGTCGATCATGATGCCGGCCAGTAGCCCGGTCACGTCGGGACTCGCGGGTCTGGGCAGCATGCCGCGCAGGTCCAGCCGGCCGACCCGCCGCAATCCGGGGTGCCGGGGAAACAGACGGCCGCGTATCGTGCTGCCGATTCCGTCGGCCACGATCACGGCATCGGCCTTGGTCAGAAGGCGGCCGTCGCCGATCACCGTCACTTCGGTGCGGCCGGGCCCCAGCCAATGGACGGGTGTCGCGGTACGCACCGATTGGGCGGGCAGCGGGGCGCGCAGTGCCCGGTGCAGCTCGGCCCGGCTCACGGCCACCGACGGCCCGACCGTCTGCTGCGCCTGCGCCACGTCCGTGACCAGCAACGGCCGTCCGCGCCAGTCTCGCAGTCCGCCGCTGACGGCGGGCATGGTCTGGCCGCGGACGTGGTCGCTCAACCCCAGCGCGTCCAGTGCCCGGACGCCGTTGGGCATGACCACGACGGCGGTGCCCGCCTCCCGCAGTTCGGCGCCGCGTTCATACAAGGTCACCTCGTGACCTTGCCGATGCAGCCCTACCGCCGCCGCCACCCCGCCTAAGCCGGCGCCCACCACCACGACTCGCATGACGCTCATCCACCTTGCCCGGCGGTCCCTATTCACTACAATCGTTCTACTACGCCTACCGTCATACCATGGACGCGTGCCGCCCACCAATCCAGCCCGCCGCCGAGCCTTGGCCGATGCCGCCATCGATCTGCTGGCGGCCTCCGGAGTGCACGGCGTGACCCACCGAGCGGTCGAGAAGGCCGCCGGACTTCCGTACGGAACGGCCTCGAACTACTTCCGCAGCCGGGAGGCGCTGCTCGTGGCCGCCGCGGAGCGCATCGTCGAGCTGCACCACGCCGACATGGACGAGGCCGCTCGGCAGTACAAGACCACCGCGGCGGACGTGGCGGGCACTCCGGCGCAGATCGCCGGACACTTCGTCGATCTGCTGACCGAGTCACTGCTCGGAGCGGCGACCACCTTGCGTACCCGCTATCTGGCGATCTTCGAGCTCCGGCTGGAGGCGGTACGCCGGCCGGTGCTGGCCACGGCTCTTGCGGGGCTGCAGGACAGCTCGATGAGGTTCACCACCGGTCACCACGCCGAGCTCGGCCTCTCCATACCCCGCGAGAGCGTTTCCGTCCTGGTCGCGCTCTACGGTGGTGCGCTGTTCACCTTGGTGACCGCACCTCCCGGCAGCGTCACCAGGGAGGTCGTCCAGGGTGTCGTTCACGCCATGGTGCACGGCGCGCTACCCGGCTCGGACGGTGCTCCCCCGGAGGAGCCGGAAGGCCGGTGAAGGGGGCACCAGCTGCGGCACCGGGCCCTGCTCGCGGTGAGATCATCGCGTTCACATCGCCTGGGCCGACGTGACGACCTATCTGTCGCCGCGGCCGGCGAGTGCCGCTCATGGAGGTCCGGCCCTGCCCGCTGATCGGCCTGTTCGCGGGCTGAGCGTGGCGGGAAGGGCCGGTCCTCGGTGCGGCGCGTCGATCAGCCGGTGACGCTGGCCTCTCCGGTCTCCAGGTGGCCGGTGAACCGCTGCGACCAGCTCGCGTCGCAGTCGGCCGTGACGGTCACGTCGTACCAGCCGCCGCTGACCCCCAGCGGGCTGACCGCCCACGCCTCCTTGCCGTGCGCGCCGACCTTCACCGTCTGCGGCCTGTCCGAGATGTAGTTGTTGTGCGTGATGGTGAACGTCACGGGCGACTGCCCGTTGTTGCGCAGCCAGAGCTTCAGCTTCGGCCGCGCGGTCGACTTGCCGTCGTAGTAGGCAGCCTCGACGACGAGGTCCTTGCCGGCGGCGGCGAGGTCACCGACGAAACGGCGCAGGAACCGGTTCGGCCCGGTGACGGTGAGGTCGTACGCGGTGTCGCCGGCCGAGGCGCCCACGGGGCCGGTTCCGGACGCCGTCGCCTTCGCCGCGACGGTGTACTGGCCCGGGAACGCGGCCGGGTACTGCGCCAGCGACGGGATCCCGGCCCGGTTGTTGTACACGGCGAAGTGGCTGGCCTTGGTCACGAACGGGGCCACGTTGCTGAAGGTCAGGTTGGCCACCGCGCCGGACGGCCCGCCGGTGAACCCGGCCAGGTTGGCGTTCGGCTGGTACGGCAGCGGGCGCGCCCGCTTGGTCCCCGCCTCCTGAGCCGGCATCGTGTTGTCGCCCGGCAGCGGCGTGTACCGGACCTCCGGGACGAGTGCCCCGGTGTCCGGAAGGTCGGGAAGGCCGTAGACCGGCTTGGTGAAGTCGAAGGCGGCCGTCAGGTCGCCGCACACCTTGCGCCGCCATTCGCTGATGTTGGGCGAGATGGCCGGCGTGCCCAGCGCGGTGGTCCACTTCTCGATGAACTGGATGACCGAGGTGTGGTCGGACACCTCCGAGGTCACCCAGCCACCCCGCGTCCAGGGCGAGATGAGGATGAGCGGCACGCGGAAACCGAGCCCGACCGGCAGGGGAGCGGTGACGCCGTACGCGGCCATGGTGCCGGAGACGAACTCGTCGGCCTCGCCCGGCGCCGGAGCGGGCGGCGGGACATGGTCGAACTGGCCGTCGTTCTCGTCGTAGTTGATGATCACCAGGGTCGAGTTGAACACGTCCGGGTCGGCGTTGAGCGCCTCGAGGACGCCGCGCAGGAAGTACGCGCCGTTGCTCGGCGCCGTGACCGGGTGCTCGGAGAAGAACTGGTTGTTCACGATCCAGCTCACCTGCGGCAGCGTGCCGTTCAGCACGTCGGCGCGGATCGCGGCGGTGATGTTGTCGGCGTTGCCCGACAGGCCGGTGACCGGCTCGGGGACGTTCTTCACGCCGTTGTCGTAGTAGACGTTGCCCGGAGCGGCCGTCCCGCCCTGGGTGGGGTCGAGCTTGGCGAAGGTGTTGAAGTACTCCAAGCCGTTGTCGCCGTAGTCGTCGGCGCACTGGTAGACCCGCCAGCTGACGCGCGCCGCCTGGAGCGTCTCCGCGTAGGACTCCCAGGGCAGGAACTTGCCGCGCTCGTCACCGCCGTCGTAGGCGGTGAAACCGCCGTGCCTGTGGTCGGCGTTGATCGTCCCGCCCCACAGGTAGGTGCGGTTGGGGCCGGTCGCGCTGAGCACGGAGCAGTGGTACGCGTCGCCGATCGTGTAGGCGTCGGCGAGGGCGTAGTGGAACGGCATGTCGTGACGGTCCAGATAACCGAGCGTGGTCGGCCCGCCCTTGGCGTAGTACCAGCCGTTCATCAGCCCGCCGTACCAGGCGCCGTGCTGGTCGGTCCAGCCGTGGCTGGTGCCGCCGTAGTTGGCGGCGCCGAGCTCGGGGCTGGGCGGCGTCGATCCACTCCAGGTCTTGGCTCCGCTCAGCCGCCATGGGTACTGCGTGGCGGCACCCGCCGTCAGCGACACCGGCTGCTCCCAGACGGTCTTTCCACCCGGGAGCAGGATGGTGGAGCGGTCACCGAAGCCGCGCACTCCCTTGAGGGTGCCGAAGTAGTGATCAAAGCTGCGGTTCTCCTGCATGACCACGATGACGTGCTTGATGTCACGGATGTCGCCGTGCGGCTTGCCGGACGGGGCAGGCTTGTTCTGCGGGAGAGCCGCGGCGGCGGCCGCACCGGGCAACGCGGCGCCGACTGCGGCCGCTCCGGTGACGGCGGCGGCGGTGCCGAGGAAATTCCTGCGAGACAGTTCAGACATGGCTCAAGACCTTCAGGTGCGGGGATGTGCCGCACGATCATGGCCTTATGACCTTGCCCGAAAGCGACAATAAGCCGAAGCCGAAATTGCCGGTGGCGCAAGACCTAGGGGGCCGGGGGTACCGGCCACCGGTCGCGGAGCGTGGCAACGACCCCGGACCGGACCCCGCCGGACCGGTGCGTGAGACCTGGTCCCTGAGGCGCGGGCGGTGGTGAGCCCAGGGGTGCGCCGCGGTTGCCTCCGCTTGACCGCCACGGGGCCGGCGACGACTTCGGCGACCCGTTTTTTGCCTGCGGTCTTACGATTCAAGAGCGCCGTCAGCCCTGACGTCCGTCGCGGTCGGGCTCCGAATTACTTATGTACGAGATCGATCTCCACACGGCATTCCATAATGCCTTCTTCTCTTGCGCGAAACTTTGGCAGAAGAATGGCCTTTAGCCGGTTAGCTCTCCGGCCCCCAATGCGACCGGGAGGAATCGGCGCTCCACGGCGACGTGCGTGTTTATCGATCGCAGGCGCGGGGACGGTTCCCGTCGAAATCGCCCATTTCGGGCGAAACGACAGATTCGGGAGGCGCACATGAGTGGATACCTACCGTATCGCGAGACCGGTCCGGCAGCCCGCGTGGGCGGCGTACGCGGCTGGCAGGCGGACATTCTTCGCGGCGAGTCGTAACTGAGCGAACCGAGGTGCTGCGGTGCGTCATGGCCGCAGTGCCTCTACACGTCGCAGGTGGGGCGATGCATCGGGGGGCGTTCGTGGCGCGACTGTCTTACCCTGCCGCCTGGCGGGGCGACGCGGAGGAGAACCTGTTCGGTCTCCCGGTTCCCGATCCTTACCGGTGGCTGGAAGACGCCGACGACGTGCGCGTACGGGACTGGGCCGAGGCCCAGGACGATCTCTTCCGTGCCCACCGCGCCGAGTGGCGTGAGCGGGGGTCGTGGGCGTCTCTGGTCGATGAGGTGTCATCCTTCGGCGTGTCGGAGCCTCCGATGGCGCGGGGCTCGGTCATGTTCCTCGCCGAGCAGTCGCGTGGGGACGAGCAACGGCGCCTGCTCGTCGTCGACGCCGCGGGGAACAGGCGGGTGCTCGTCGATCCGGTGGAGATCGATCCTTCCGGCCATACCGGCCTGTTCGCCTGGTGGCCATCGCGTGAGGGCGAACGTGTGGCCGTCCAGATGGAGGTCGCCGAGCAGCCCGGCAGTGACATCACGGTGCTGGACGTCCGTACGGGTGAGACGGTCGACGGGCCGTTGCCGCGTGCCCGTAACACCTCGCTCGCCTGGCTGCCCGGTGGGGACGCGTTCTACTACGTCAGCCGCGTTCCCGACGAGGAACTGGCCCCCGGCGACATGCGCCTGCAGCGGCGGGTGAGGTTGCATCGGATCGGTTCGCCCTGGCAGGCCGACACGCCGGTGTTCGGCGGGGACGACGCCCCGGACCACTACTACGGGCTCACGGTCAGCGCGGACGGCCGGTTCATGGCGGTCACCGCGACCGCCGGTCCCGCCTCGCACAACGATGTGTACGTCGCCGAGCTCGTCGATCCGCGGGCCCCGCGATTCGTCAGGCTCGTCGACGGGAGCACTCTGGGCGCCCGCGTTCTCCCCCGTTTCCTGGCGGACGACAGTCTGCTGCTGGTCACCGACTACCAGGCCCCGTGTGGCCGCATCTGTACGGCGAACCGGCACGACACCGACCCGGCCGCGTGGCGCACGCTGGTGGCCGAAGACCCCCATGCCCCCTTGGACGAGTGCCTCGTCCTGGACGATCCCGCACTTGAGCGGCCCCTGCTGCTGGTGGCGCGCTCCCGCCACGGCGCCTCCACCGTCACCCTGCACGACCTGGCCGACGGCCGGCCGCTCACCGGCCTGCCCCTCCCCGGCGCGGGCGTCGTGTCATCCCTGCGCACAAGGCTTCCGCACGGACATCGCGCATGGTTCAGCTACTGCGACGCGACCACGCCTCCCACCATCTACCGCTACGACGCCACCAGCGGGAGGACGGAACCGGAGACCGGCGCCACGACAAACGGGCACACTCCGCGGATCCGCAGCCACAGCGTTCGCTATCCCGCCGCCGACGGCACCGAGATCACACTGTTCCTGTTCACCCCGGCCGAAGAGCATCAGGGCCCTCGCCCCACTCTTCTCTACGGATACGGCAGCTTCGGCATGCCCATGCGTCCATGGTTCTTCCCCATGGCGGCCGCATGGGTCGGCGCCGGCGGCACCTACGCGGTCGCCTGCGTACGCGGAGGCGGCGAAGAAGGCCGGCACTGGCACGACGCCGGACGCGGACCACACAAACACCGCGCGATCAGCGACTTCAACGACGCCGCGGCCTGGCTCATCGACACCGGCCGCACCACCCGCGGCCAACTGGCGATCTTGGGTCAGTCCGCCGGCGGGCTGCTGGTGACCGCCGCCGCCGTCCAGCGGCCCGACCTGTACGCCGCGGTCATCGCCGAAGGCCCGCTCTGTGACATGGTGCGCTACGAACAGTTCGGCCTGGGATGCACATGGACCGACGAATTCGGCACCGCCTCCCGGCCCGAACAACTTCAATGGCTGCTCGCATACTCCCCGTACCACAACGTCACGCCTGAAACCCGTTATCCCGCATTCCTCTTCGCCGGTGCGGTGACCGATATGCAGACCGGAGAGGCCCACGTCACCAAAATGTGCGCGGCCCTCCAACACGCCACCGGCGGTGAACGGCCGATCCTCATGCGCCGGGAACCGGACACCGCCCACGCCGCCTTCTCCGCGAGCAAAGAACGCGCCCTGACCATTGACATTCTGGCCTTCGCCGGAAAATACACCGGCCTGTCGCCGCAGGAGGCGACCACGCCTTTTCGTGAGACCGTGGCGGAGCCACAGTGAGCCGATCTCCCGCGAGCAGGAGGTGAAGCCGCCGAGAGCACGGGAAGGGCACCGGTTGGTTCCCCACGGGTGCCTACCGTCGTCGCCATGAAGATCGGTGCAAGTGATCTGGATGTGTCCGCGCTGTGCCTGGGGGGCAACCCCTTCGGCTGGACCGCCGACGAGAAGACCTCGTTCGCGGTGCTGGACGCCTACGCCGAGGCGGGCGGCAACTTCATCGACACGGCCGACATGTACGGGCGTACGGCCGCGGACGAGGGCGGTGAATCGGAGCGGATCATCGGCCGCTGGCTGAGGGCCCGCGGCAATCGGGACCGGATGGTGATCGCGACCAAGGTGGGCGCGCTGCCGGGTATGGCCAACCTGGCACCTGACACGATCCGGCGTGGCGCCGAGGGCTCGCTGCGGCGGCTCGGCGTGGACCACATCGACCTGTACTACGCCCACCAAGACGACCCGGGAACGCCGCTCGCCGAGACCCTCACCGCGTTCGACGCGCTGGTACGTGCCGGCAAGGTGCGGCACCTGGCGGCGTCCAACTTCACCGCGAGCCGGCTGTCGGCGGCGTTGGAGACCTCGGCACGGGAAGGGCTGGCGGCGTACGTCGCGGTGCAGCAGGAATACAACCTGGTGCAGCGCGAGGGCTACGAACGGGGCATGGCCTCGACCGTGGCCGAGGCCGGTCTGTGCTGCCTGCCCTACGTTTCGCTGGCCCGTGGCTTCCTCACCGGGAAGTACCGCCCAGGCGGGCCCGAGGTGAACAGTCCCCGCGCCGGCCGGGCCCGTGCCCACCTGGACGGCAACGGCCCCGCGGTGCTGGCGGCGCTGGACGAGGTCGCCGCCGCGCACCACACCACCCTGGCCGCGGTCGCGCTGGCCTGGCTCGCCGCCCAACCCACCGTGGCCACTCCGCTGGCCGGCGCCCGCAACCCCGCCCAGCTCGCCGACCTGCTGCCGTTCCTGACGCTGAGACTCACCGCCGACGAGGTCGCCCTGCTGACCGAGGCCGGCGCCCAGCTCGTACGGCCGGCCGTCCCCGGTCCTGAAGGTCCAACCGGCGGCTTGCCGGCTTTCCGACCAGAACGCCAGCTTCCCTGATGATCCCCCACGTCTGGAGGTTCCTTGTCCCGCGTATATCCGCGCAGCTCAATCCTCTTCACAGTCATCGCGGCAGTCCTGCCCTTCGCCTCCCCCGCGCAGGCCACCGGGTCGCTCGTCACACAACCTGCGCATGTCCGGCCCCAGGCCCGCGTACGGATCTCCACGGCGTACGAACTGCCCGGCGATCGGGTCTACCCCGAAGGCATCGCGGCCGACCCCCACTCCGGCGACCTCTACTGCGGGTCGTACGTCGACGGAACGGTCTTCAAGATGACGCCAGGCAACCGCGCCGCGGAGGTGTTCCTGCCCGCGGGCGCCGACGGGCGAAGCAAGGCCCTTGGGCTGGAGGTCGACCGTGCCGGACGGCTGTGGGTGATCGACGCCGACACCGGAGTCACGGTGTACGACATCCGCAGCCGCCGCCTGCTGGCCCGATTCGACGTCCCCGGCCGGGACCCGCGTCTGGTCAACGACCTGGCCGTCACCCCGGACGGCAGCGTCTACCTCACCGACAGCCTGCGCGCGGTGGTCTACCGGGTCACCCCGCGGCAGCTGGCCCAGGCCCGCACACAGGGCGGCCACGCGCCGCTCACCCCCGCCTTCGACCTGACCGGGATCCTGGAGCCGCATCCACCCGGCACGGTCACCCTCAACGGGATCGTCGCCCACCCCTCGGGGCGATACCTGCTGACCGTCGACATGAACGGCGGCGACCTCTACCGCATCAACCCGTCCACCGGTGACGTCCACAAGGTCGGCCTGCGCGACCACGACATGTCCCAAGCAGACGGGATGGAGCTGCGGAACGGCACGCTGTGGGTGGCGCATCCCATTCCCGGCGCCAACGCCATCAGCCGATGGCGACTCGACCCCGACGGCGGCGCGGCCCGGATGGAACGGCGCCTCACCGATCAGGCGCTGCGACTGCCGACAACCCTGATACGCAGACACGGGAAGCTTTACGTCGTCCGCTCACAGTTCGACAAGGGCGGTCCGGTAGGACCGGGGACACCTCAGACCCCTTTCACCATCGCATCCGTAGAGGGCATCTGAGACGTAAGACGACGCTCCCGCCGAGATCGTGGATCTCGGCGGGAGCGCTGTGAGAGTAAGGGCTCTTCGGTGGGCGTCAGTAGGGACCGGCCGGCGCCCTTCCCCGCGCTCTCAGTCGCCGGAGCCGCCGTCGCCGAGCTCGTCCGCGTGCTCCTCGGCCCAGCGGGCGAGCACCGACACCGGCCCCAGGAGGCTCTCCCCCAGGGGAGTCAGCCGATATTCCGCGCCGGCGGGGGCGGTGGACAAGGCACGGCGCGTCACAAGGTTGTTGCGCTCCAGCTTGCGCAGCGTCTGGGTCAGCATCTTGTTGCTGATCCCGCCGATCCTGTCGCGCAGGTCGTTGTAGCGCCGCGGGCCGTGCCCCAGTCCGAACACCACGACGACCGACCAGGTGTCGGCGATCAGATCCAACGTGGTACGGGCGGGACAGTCGGCGAGGAACACATCGTGGTCAGTCATAACAGCCCCATCTGTCCGACGGAACGCCGAGCCCAGTCTGTCTCATGAGGTCCTCCCGTCGCTCCCGGCAGCCCGCCGGCACAGCGCCGCCGATTCCCGTACGGGTGCGGTCACGTGTGAGTGAGCCCACTATGCCGGGATTGAACGAAATACCTTAGGGGGGTATGGTGTTCGGACAGCTGGCCCGTGATCGATCTTTCTCGGAGGAGAAGCGCCATGACAACCGCCACCTACACCGTCACCGGCATGACCTGCGGCCACTGCGTCAGCTCCGTCAAGGAAGAGGTCGCGGAGGTGCCCGGTGTCACCGGCGTCGAGGTCGATCTGGCCACTGGACTGGTCACCGTGCAGAGCGACGGCCCTGTCGAGGCGGCCCGGATCGAGGCCGCCGTCAAGGAGGCCGGATACCAAGTGGTGAACAAGCCGTGAAGACCCCATTCAGGCTGGGGGCCTACCTCCTCGGTCTCGCCGTGGTCTTCGGAGGGGCGTTCAGCGCCGGCGGTGCCATCGGCGCCACCAGGCCCGCACCGGCGGACATCGGTCATCCGGCTCACGTGAACCCGTCCCAGGCCGAGCAGAAGACGGAACACCTGCCGGGAGGGCTCCAGGTCTCCCAGGACGGCTACACCCTGAATCCCGAGCTCACGACCGTCACACCTGGCGAGCAGGCCGAGTTCCGGTTCACGGTGAACGGCCCCGACGGCCGCGCGGTGACCGGCTACGAAACCGAGCACGACAAGAAGCTGCACCTGATCGTCGTCAGCCGGGACGCGACCGCCTTCCAGCACGTGCACCCTGAGCTGTCCGCCGAGGGGGTCTGGTCGGTGCCGCTGACGTTGCCCGAAGCCGGCGCCTACCGGGTCTTCGCCGACTTCGTCCCGCACGGGGGTGAAGGGCTGACCCTCGGCGCCGAGCTCTACGCCCCGGGCGACTACACGCCCCGGCCGCTGCCGGCGCCCAGCCGTACGGCGACGGTCGACGGCTACACCATCCGGCTGGACGGCGCTCTCACACCGGGCACCGTGAGCAGGCTCACCGCCGAGATCAGCAAGAACGGCGAGCCCGTCACCGACCTGCAGCCGTATCTGGAGGCCTACGGCCACCTGGTCGCGCTGCGCGTGGGCGACCTGGCCTATCTGCACGTCCATCCCGACGGCGTCCCGGGCGACGGTGTCACCCCCGCCGGCCCAGGCATCACCTTCTACGCCGAGGTCCCCAGCCGCGGCGACTACCGGCTCTTCCTCGACTTCCGGCACAAGGGAGCCGTCCACACCGCCGCCTTCACCGTACGGGCGGAGCAACCGGCGGCGGCCCCCACCGCGACCGCGGACCACGGATCCGGACACTCCGCATCGAACCAGGCACGGTCATAGCGTCAGCGCGCAATCAGCTCTCGCGTGATGTCATGAAGGCGTTGTGCGTCGTGCCGGTCGAATGCGCGGCCGGTCAGCGGCAGCCGGCGCTTCTGCCAATGCGCGGTGAAGGGCTCGGCCGGCGGGTCGTCCAGGAGCGCGGTCATAGGCGCTGTCGCCCTCGGCACCGATGTGGCGAACAGGGTGAAGAACGCCTTTGTCGCAGCACGTAGCGGTTGCGGCAGGCTCGCAGGCATGCCGGTGGAGACCACGCCGGGGTTGTAGCCGATGTAGGAGACGCCGCTGCCGGCATGCAGAACGCCGAAGGCGACCCCGAGGAGATCGTTGGCCCGGAAGGACTGCAGGGTGGCCCTCGTCCCGCTGTAGCTGCGCGTCAGCTGCAGGTCATCCCAGTGGATGCGGCCCAGCGGCACACCGGGCGTGCTCACGTTCATGATGACCGGACGGCGGGCGGCACGCAGCGCATCGTGAAGGCCGTGGCTCAGCATGAAACGGCTGAGGTAGGCGAGCGCGAAGCTGTGCTCGAAGCCCTCGCCGGTGGTCACGCGGCCGCCGAGAAGCCGGTATCGCTGGGCGCAGAGAATCAGCTTGTCCACGACCGGATGATCCTCGGTAAGGCGTTTGACGAGATCCCGGGTGGCGGCCACCGAGGTGAGATCGGCACGCACGAAGCCGGCCCGCCCGGACGGCAAGGCTTCGGCCTCCGCGAGCAGGGCCTGCCCCTTTTCCGCGGTGCTGCCGACGGCGATGACGCGAGCGCCCTGTCTGAGGTAGTGGAGGGCCAGGCCCTTGCCGAGCCCATCGGTGCCTCCGGTGATGACCACGGTCTGCATGCTTCACCTGCTCTCGCAGCATACCCACCAAAGTGGATATCGCTTATCCGCTTATGTCCGGCAGCCTAACACGAACCGGATATGATGTATCCAGTTAGCTGGACGGGTGGATGCCATGACCGAGAAGACACCGGCACTGCGCCGCGACGCCGAGCACAACCGGCAGCGCACACTCGCGGCGGCGCGGGAGGTGTTCGCCGCGCGCGGGCTGCAAGCCACGCTCAACGACGTCGCCCATCACGCAGGACTCGGTGTCGGTACCGTCTACCGGCGGTTTCCCAACAAAGAGGCCCTCGCCGAGGCTGTCTACACCGGCAAGCTCGACGACATCCGCGCCGCGGCACAGGCCGCGCTGGCAGGGCAGGACGCCTACGTAGCGCTGAGAGCCTTTCTCGAACTCGCTCTGGAGCAGGCCGCGGCCGACCGCGGGCTTCGCGAGCTGATGCGGCAGGGCACGAGCGACAACGAGCAGATCGCGCGCGCACGGCAAGGCATCATGGAGTCCTGCGGCCGCCTCATCGCCCGGGCCCAAAAACAGGGCACGATGCGCGACGACATCACGGTGGGCGACATCGCACCCATCGTTTCAATGATCGACTCCGTGATGGATCTGCCGCCCGCCGGCGCCGTGCGACCGTGGCGGCGCTATCTCGCGCTCATCCTCGACGGCCTGCGAACCAGGCCTGACCACGGAGGCCGTCGCCCGTCATAGAGGGAACGCGCCGGCGGACCGGCATCGAGGTGGCGGGCCGATGCCACGCCGCGGATCACGGCCCTGTTCTCCCGGGAGGCGATTTCTTGCCGGCGGTGTCGTATCGCGTGTGCGGCCAATCGTCTGTGAGGTGAGAGCCCCGGCCTGGGCCCCCTGCTTGGCTGATGGCCGGGGCGCGCGACAGGAAGCCGACCCCGAAGGAGCGGATCATGAATCCCACCCTGAACACCATCGACATCGTGGTGTCCGACATGGACGCCTCGATCGCCTTCTACGCCCGGCTGGGTTTGGAGTTCAAGCTCGATGAGCACACGAGCGAGCACGCCGGCTGCGACCTGCCGAACGGGCTGCACGTCATGCTGGACACCGAGGGCTTCCGCACTCCGTTCCTGCCCGGCTGGAGCGCACCGGTCGGCGGGCCGCGCACCATGTTGTGTTTCGAGTTCGAGTCCCCGGCGGGGGTGGACGCAAAGTACGGCGAGCTGGTTGAGGCCGGTTGTCGCGGGATCGCCGAGCCCTTCGACGCGTTCTGGGGGATGCGTTACGCCACGGTGGCGGACCCGGACGGCAACGGTGTCGACCTGTACGCCCCGCTTTCGGCAAGCTGAGACCGCACCTCACCAGGATCGAGGAGGGCCACGTGAAGTACGTGCTGATGTTCGTCGAGACCGAGGAGTTCGCCCGGCAACTGGAGGCGATGAGCGAGCTGGAGCAGCGGAACGCCTATGAGGCGGTGAGCCGGTGGTTCGCCGAGAACGCCGACAAGATCACCCATCATACGCATCTGGCGCCTGTGCACACTGCGACCACAGTTCGGCTGGGCCAGGAGGAGCCGGTGGTCACCGATGGGCCGTTTGTGGAGGGCAAGGAAGTCGTGAGCGGGTTCGCGGAGGTCGAGGTGGCGGACCTGGACGAGGCGTTGAAGCTGGCCCGCTCGTGGCCGGCCTGCCCGGTCGTGGAGATCCGTCCCGTTTCATGACCGCCTCGACAGGTGAGCCCGCGCACGGCTCGTCGGCTGCGCCGGCCGGTCAGGAGGTCCTCGCCCGCGTGGTGCGCGAGCACGCGGGCCGTCTGGCCGCGTCCCTGGTGCGGCTGCTGGGCGACTTCTCCGCCGCGGAGGACCTGGTGCAGGACGCGGTCGAGTCCGCACTGCGGCGCTGGCCGGCCGAAGGCGTCCCGGAACGTCCCGACGCGTGGCTGTTCACCGTGGCCCGGCGGCGCGGCCTGGACGTGCTGCGCCGCGAGTCGAACTACCGGGCCAAGCTCTCCCGGCTCACCTGGCCGGACCCCGCCCCGCGCGACGACCGGCTGCGGCTGATCTTCACCTGCTGCCACCCCGCCCTGTCACGCGCCGCGCAGATAGCGCTCACCCTCCGAGTGGTGTGCGGGCTGTCGGCGGCGCAGATCGCGGCGGCTTTCGTCGTGCCCGAAGCCACCGTGGCGCAGCGGATCACTCGCGCGAAACGCAAGATCGCCCAAGCCGGCGTCCCCTACCGCGTCCCGCCACAGGAGGAACTGCCGCAGCGGCTGAACGAGGTCCTGGCGGTCGTCTACCTGCTGTTCAACGAGGGCTACCTGTCCAGCACGGCCGAGCGGACCCAGGCGCGCGACCTGGTCGACGACGCCGAATGGCTGGCCGCGCTGCTGACGAACCTGATGCCGAAGGAGCCCGAGGCGGCGGGACTGCTGGCCCTGATCCGGCTGCACCGAGCACGCGGCGCGGCCCGCTTCGACGAACGCGGCCACCTGGTGCTGCTGGCCGACCAGGACCGCGGCCTGTGGGACCGGCAGGCCGTCGCCGAGGCCACGGCGCTGCTCACGCGGACGGCCCGCACCCACCACCGGCCGGGGCCGTACCAGCTGCAGGCGGCGATCGTGGCGTGCCACGCCGAGGCGGAGACCTTCGCCGACACCGACTGGGCGCAGATCCTCGTGCTCTACGACATGCTGCTGCACCTGGCGCCCTCGCCCGTCACGCGACTGCACCGGGCGATCGCGGTGCGCTACGCGCTGGGCCCTCGCGCGGCCCTGGCCGGGCTGGAAGGACTCGGCGGCACGCTGGAGCGCTACCCGCTCTTCCACGCCACCCGGGCCGAGCTCCTGCGCGATCTGGACCGCCGGGGGGAGGCCCGCCGAGCCGATGAGCGGGCGCTGGAGCTCACCTCCAATGCGGCCCAGCAGGCGCTGCTGGAGCAACGCCTGGGCTGGGACTGACGTCCGCAAGACCACGCTGCCACCGCTGACCCCACCTGACGGGCGTCTGGGGTCGCACCTTCAACCGGTGAGTTGGAAATCGGTTGCCTGGCGGATGAACAGGCGGGCGTACTCGCCGCCGAGGGCCATCAACTGGTCGTGGGTGCCCTGTTCGGCTATCTGGCCGTCGGCGAGGACGACGATGTGGTCCGCGCCGCGCACGGTGTTGAGGCGATGGGAGATGAGGAGGCTGGTGCGGCCGGCGCGGTAGTCGCGCAGGCGCCGGTGGATGGCATATTCAGCCTCGGGGTCGAGTCCCGAGCTGGGCTCGTCGAGGATGAGCAGGTCGGCGGCGTCCGCGCGGAGGAGCGCGCGGGCGAGGGCGACGCGCTGCCACTGCCCGCCCGAGAGGAGCACGCCCTGGCCGGGATCCTCGCCCGGGCCGGCGGCGAAGAACCGCGACAGGACGGTGTCGTAGCCGCGGGGAAGGCTCACGAGCTTGTCGTGTATGTCCGCCCGCTCGGCCGCCTCGTGGATCCGTTCCGGCTGATCGAGGGAGTCGACGTCGCCGACGGCGATGTTCTCCGCCGCGGTGAGGTCGTAGGCCATGTAGTCCTGGAACACGGCGCCGATCCGGCGGCGCAGGTCGGCGATTCGCAGGTCGCGTAGATCCGCGCCGTCCCAGCGGACGCTGCCGCGCTCGGGGTCGTACAGGCGGCACAGGAGCTTGACGATGGTGCTCTTGCCCGCGCCGTTCAGGCCGACCAGGGCGACGCTTCGCCCGTACGGGATGGTCAGGTTCACGCCTCGGAGCACATAGGGGTGGTCGGCGTCGTACCGGAACCACACGTCGCGCAGTTCGATGCCGCGCCGCAGTGGGGGCACGTCACCGCCGGTGACAGGTTCCGGCAGGTCGGGTCCGATGGTCACGACGTGGGCGTAGTGACCGGCCAGGACGAGTGCCTCGTTCAGGTGGGCCAGCTGGATCACCAGGCCGGAGAGGGAGGACTGGGTGCCCGCGAGGGCGGCGGTGAGAACGGCCAGGTCGCCGATTCCGGCCTGGCCCGCCGTTATCCGGGAGACCAGCATGATCAGCGCCGCACCCGCGATGACCGTGCTGAGGGCGGTGAGCGCCCCGTTGTAGCGGACGGCCGCCAGGTCCACCCGGCGTTCCGCCCGCTGCTGGGCGGTCAGCTCTGTCAGCATGCGTCCGCGCAGGAAGCCGCCGATGCCGAACAGCCGGATCTCCTTGGCCGCCTGATGGTCGAGCATCAGCGTCTGGTAGAACATCCGGCGGCGTTCCGCGGGGGCTATCTCCAGGCGGAGACGCGCGCGGCGCCGGCCGAGCCGGAGCTGGACCATCAGTTCGGGGACGGCGGCCGCGGCCACGACGGCGGCCAGGAGCGGGCTGAGCGTGGCGAGCGCGCCGAGGAGGCCGGTGATGGTCACACCGCCGCGCAGCACGCCGAGCGCCGACTCGGAGATGAGCTGCGGGGCGGTCTGGGCGGCCTGCTGGGCCATCTGGAGCCGATCGTGGAACCGCGGGTTCTCCAGCCTGGTCAATCCCTGCATCCGGCACACCGCGGCGAACAGTTCGTCGCTGGTGTGCCATGCGATGCGGCGCTGCTGCTCCCGCTGGACGTACCCGTTCAGGTGGGGAAGCAGCGCGCTCAGGGCTCCGAGTACGGCGATCGCGGTCGCCATCGGGGTCGTCGACGGGCCCGTCCCGGCGGTCAGGCGATCAATCAGTAGTTTGGTGAGCCACGTGACCGCGACGGGGGAGGCGCCGCTCAGCACCGCCGCGGCGATCTGAGACACGGCGAGCAGGGGTCCGGCGCGCCAGACGAGCGCCAGGCTGAGCCGCAGCGGCCCGGATCGTGACCTCACGCCGCTCAGATCTGGGACGGCGCGACCGGGGACAGCTCCGGCTTCAGGCCGCTGGCGGTCACGGTGCCGTGCGGGCCGACCAGGAAGAACGAAGGAAAGCCCGCGACCGCGAACGCGTCCACCATGGCGCCGCCCTCGCTCTCCACGACGACGCTCACGTCGTCCGTCAGCGCGGCGAGCAGGTCGGCAGGCTTCTCCTCGCCCTCCACCACCACGGCAATTGCCCGTACGCCGTCGGCCGCGGCGTCACGGGCCGCCGCGACGAAGGCGGGCACCTTCGGCAGACAGTGCCGGCAGTCGGTGCTGAAGAACCCGACGAGGGTGCTGGCGCCCGTGAAGTCATCCGTGGTGACTTTCGTGTCCGTGACCGTGAGCGCGGAGAAGGCCGGGACCTCGGCGCCCACGGCCAGTCCGAAGCTCGCGGGCCCCCTCCCGGCGGGGGACTCCTTGGTGATCTTCCGGAGCTTTCTGATGACCGCGCCGGTCAGGAGCAGGTTCACCAGCACGAGGCCGCCGAGCAGGATGACGGCGGCGACCAGGACGGCCATGGGCGTTCCCTTCGATTCGAGGGTCAGCGGAGTTCGAGGGTCAGCGGAGGAGGTGGAGCAGGTCGTCGAGGAGCACGACGGCGGCGACGGCGACCGATGCACCGATCAGGCAGAGCGCGGCGGCGGGCCGCGCGACGGACGCGCCGCCCCCGGCGGCGGTCATGGCGGTCCCGGCGACCGCGCACGCGACGAGGACGGCGTTGCGCGCCACATGCCGGCGGCCGATCGGCTCATCCGATCCGCCGAAGCATCGGCAGCGTTCGGCCGTCCCCCGCCGCAGCGCCGCCATCAGGACCACGGCGAACCCGAGGAGCAGGCACCCTGCGAGCAGGAGGCCCGCCCTGCCGTCGCCGTCGAGGCCGGGCGCCGCCAGCATGACGACGGTTCCGGCCTCGACGGCGACGACCACCACGGCGGCGGGCGCCGCGAGACGCGGTGGAACGCCGCCGAGCCGCCGTACCGCCGTGGTGAATTCGCCGAAGGCCCGCCGCGTGCGCAGCTTCGTGAGGACGGAGACCAGGAAGACCCCCATCAGCACGAGCCGGACGGTGAGCACGGCGTAGACCATGGGACCTATCGCCCCGGCCTCAGCAGTAACCGATGTTCTGCCACGCACCACCACAGCTGCTGCGCCAGTACGTGATGCAGATGGAGCCGGTGGGGTTGGGGCGGCAATCCTTGAAGCGGTTGCAGCCGCCCGCCGGCCAGTACTCGAAACACGTGTCGGCCTGGGCTTCGGCGCCCGGGAGGAGCTTTTCGAGCAGCCGATCTCCAAGGCGGTTCAGCGTCCGGATCATGCGGTCTCCCTTCAACGGGGTTCGGGCGTGGTAGGACGCCCGCCCTGTGAGGATGCTCAACGTGACCTTCGCCGCGGTTGCGCCCGGTTGCGGATACGCCGCAGGTGCCGCGCAACCACGGCGCAACCGGGGCCGTTCACAATCGCGATCGGCAGACGTGCCGGAAGGGTGATCATGCGATTTGTCGTGATTCTGCTGCTCTCGCTGACCGTGGCCGCCGGGGTGGCCGCGGCCCGGCGCCGCTTCGTCGTGGTACGGGTGGCCGGAACGAGCATGATCCCGGCGTACCAGCCGGGCGATCGGGTGCTCATACGGCGCGGCGCGCGGGCGGCCCTGCGGCGCGGCCAGGTGGTGGTCTTCCGGCACGCCCCGCGGCACGGCACGGGCTTCCAGGAGGGCACCGGCTTCCAGGAGAGCAGGGGCTTCCCGGACGGCGGGGGCCCTCCTGGACGGGCGCCCCGGCTGCGCGGGACGTTGTGGCTGATCAAGCGGATCGCCGCGCTGCCCGGCGACAGCGTGCCCGACCAGGTCGTGGCGGGCGTGCGCGCCGCACCGGGAGACCTGGTGCCCGCCGACCGGCTCGTGGTCCTCGGTGACGGCCCCATCAGCAGCGACTCCCGGCACTGGGGTTACCTGCCCGTGAACGAGGTCCTGGGCGTCGTCGTGCGCAGGTTGTCCTAGACGGATGCGATCCCGCTCGACGCGTCCGAGGGGGCAGGCGGGGGCCCCGGCCACCGAAGCGCCCTAACCGGGGACGCGAGCCGTGGGGGTTGCGGCCAGTGGGGCCTGGTCCGCCGGCGACCCGGCGATCTCGCCGATCTGGGCGGCTTCTGCGGTGTTGCCGAGCCGCTGGAACAGCCGATGGGCCGCCGCCCAGGACCGCGCCGCCGCCAGGCGGTCGTCGCGGTCGTGCTGGGCACAGCCGAGGGTCCTGAGCGCGAGCGCCTGCTCGTGAGGGTCGTGCAGGCCGCGAGTCACGCCGACGGCGTCGGTGAGCGTGCGTACCGCCTGGTCCGACCGGGCGTTGCGACGGTGGGACTCACCCAGGACGCGGAGCCCGACGGCCTGTCCGTACGGGGCCGTGAACTCGTCGAACACCGTCAGTGTCGGCTCGATCAGCGTCGCCACGTCGAGGCCTCCGATACGCAGGAGCAGATCACCGAGGGCGAGCAGGAGATACGCCTCGAGCAGCCGCTCCCCTCGCCTCCGGCAGATCTGCAGGCACTCCCACAGCCCGCGGGAGACGCGTTTGAACGCGGTGTGGTCGCGGCAGGCGGCGGCCGCCTCCCACAGGGCGAGGGTCCTGGCCTGGACGCTGCCTTCGCGGATCGCCAGGCCGAGCGAGCGTTCCGCGCAGGCGGCCGCGTCCTCGTAATGTCCCTGCTCGCGGTGCATGACGGAGCGGACGTACCAGAGGCGGGCCTGGGCGAGCTCGTAGCCGATCTCCTCGGCCGTGACCATGGCCTCGTCCGCCACCTCGCGAGCCTGGTCGGGGTCGCCCGCACAACGCAGCGCGAACGCCCGCTGGCACAGCAGATCGACCACGCCGTGCCGTTCCCCCGCCGCCCGGAACACCGCGAGGGCCGCTTCGGTCCTTTCCTGACCCATGCCGTGCCGGGGGTCCACTCCGGTCATGCGCAGGTAGCCGAGGTCGCGCGCCATCACCGCCTCGCCCCACTGGTTGCCACCCGCCGTGCACGCCTGCAGCGCCAGCTCGTGTGAGGACGACCAGTCCCGGTAGTGGCCGCGGAAGGCGTAGTAGCCGACCGCCCGCCCGGACAGCTCCCAGGCCAGTTCGTGCAGACCGAGCCGAGAGGCCTGCGCCACCCCCGAGAGCAGGGTCGGCCGCTCGCTGTCGAACCAGGCCAGAGGGTCTCCCACCAGGGTCCGGGTGGTGGTGGGGTCGATATACCAGCGGGGGGCCACGCCGCGGATGTCGGCGGCCACGTGTTCCGGTAGGCCACGGTCCGCCGCCTCGGCCATCGCGAGCAACGCGCCGAGAACACGGATGATCGCCTTCTCCCGATCGCCGGCGGCCTCCTCCAGCTCGGCGCGTTCCCGTGCGTAGAGCCGTACGAAATCATGGAAGCGGTAGCGGAACTGACCGTTTCCGTCGCTGCCGTCGCAGCTCAGCAGCTGGGCGTCGACGAGCAGATCGGCGTACGTCTCGGCCTCGCGCACCGTGGTGTCGAGAGCCGCCGCGAGCATCCACGCGGTGAAGGTCGGGGCGTCGAGCAGGCCGAGCATCCGAAGCGCCCGCCGGGTGGCCTCGTCGAGCATTCTGTAATCGGCGGCCAGGCTCGCCCGTACCGACAGGTCGCCGACGACGAGCTCGTCCAGGCGCCGTCGCTCCACGCGCAGACGATCCGCCAGGTGTTCGAGACGCCAGTGCTCGCGCAGCGCCAGCCTCCCGCCGGCGACTCGTATCGCCAGGGGAAGATGCCCGCAGAGCCGGACGATCTCGGCCGCGACCGCGGGCTCGGCCGCGACGCGGCCGGGCCCGGCGATCCGTCCGAGCAGCGCCGACGCGGACGCCGGGTCCAGCGCGTCGACGCGTACGAAGCGGGCGCTCAACCCTGCCGGCCTGCGTCTGCTCGTCACCAGCACGGCGCAGCTCGGACTGCCCGGCAGGAGTGGCCTGATCTGCTCCTCGCTCGCGGCGTCGTCCAGCACCACCAGCATGCGGCGACGGGCCATGACGGCACGGAACAGCTTCCCGCGTTCCTCAAGCCCGTCCGGCACCGCCCACGCGTCCACCCCGAGGGCGATCAGGAACTGCGCCAGCGTCTCGGCCGGGTCGACCGGCCGCGGGTGGGTCCCGTGGAGGTCGATGTAGAGCTGCCCGTCGGCGAACGTCTCCCGCAGGCGGTGGGCGGCACGGATCGCGAGCGTCGTCTTGCCGGTGCCCGCCCTTCCGTACAGCGCCACGACCGGCATCGTGTGGGAGTCTCCCGCACCGGTGAGCCACAGGCGCAGCGACTCCGCCGTCTCCTGGCGGCCGGTGAAGGCCGCGATGCTCGGCGGCAGATGGCACGGAGCGACCGCCGCGAGCCCGATCCACCTCTCGCTCGCCGGATCCTCCGCGTCACTCTCTCCGTCACTCCCGGCGCCGTCGCCGGCATCGGGTCGCGCGGCATGCTCGTCTCTGCAGGTCATCCCCTCCGGTCCGATGATCTCGTCGACCACCCGGCCGGGCTCGTCGCCCCGCAGGATCGCCTCGTGAACGCGCCGCAGCATCCGGCCGGGTTCCACGCCGAGTTCCTCGCCGAGCACGGTTCGCGTACGCCGATAGGCCTGTAACGCCTCGACCTGGCGTCCGGCCTGGCAGAGCGCCAGCATCAGGCAGGCGTGCAGCCGCTCCCGGTACGGATGCAGCCGGGCCATCTCGGTCAGGTCGGTGAGCAGGTCCATATGGCGGCCACGAGCCAGGTTGACGACGGCCAGTTCCTCGTAGGTGAGCAGCCGCTCCTCCTCAAGCCGCCGCGCCTCGTCCGCCACCGGCGCCGCGTCCGCGACGTCGGCGTAGGCCGGCCCCCGCCACAGGTCGAGCGCACGCTGGAACAGCGCGCCGGCCTTCGCCAGGTCCGCCGTCCTCCTGGCGGCCCGCCCCGCCACCGTCAGTTCCCGGAAGCGCAGCGCGTCCAGCTCGGGCGGCAGGACCACGGCGGCGTAGCCCCCGGTGCCGTGGACGATGCGATCGCGCTCGCCCATCGCCTGCCTGAGCCGCACCACGTACACCTGAAGGGTCTTGTGCGCGCTACGCGGTGGATTGTTCCCCCACATGGCCTCGATCAGCTCGGGCACCGCGAGGGGTCTGCCCGGCGTGCACAGCAGGGTCGCCAGCAGGCGTCGCAGCATCGCCGCGCCCAGCGGAACGGGTACGCCGTCACGGCTGGCCCGCAGCGGCCCGAGAACATGGAACTCGAACACCTCATCCCCCGATGCTGTTACCGCAGGCCTCGGATCAGCCTGGGCCTTCGGCTCCCTCTCCCGGCCGCCTGCCCGGCGGCCCCCCTCGGTCTCGTCGTGTGAGTTTCCGGGGTCTGGGGCTGAGCATCGAAGACGCCGGTATATGCGAGGTATAGGCCCTGGCAGAGACGCGCTTCGGCGGCGAGGGCCGACGGTGCGGGGAGCACCACGGCATCGCCCGGGTGACCGGTTTTCAGGCGGGTTCGAGCCCGATGAGCCGGGCGAGGACGGCGATCCGGCCGGCGAAGCGCGCGACGAACTCGGGGGAGTCGGGATCGCCGCAGACGCCTTCGATGACGTCGTGCCACTGCGCGGCGTTCGCGGGAGCCATCGTCATGGCTTCCGCGCATGCCGACGGCCGCAATGGGACGCCGGCATGCGCCGGCCGGGTCTCACCCCGAGGGAGACCGCGCGGCAAGTGTGCGTTGGGTCCAGGCGATGATGCCGCGGTAGGCCAGTACGGCGTCGCGGTGCAGGTTGATCGCGTGGCCGGCGTGGGGAATCACAACGGCGTCCAGACGGGCATGTGGGTAGAAGGGACGTTCGGCTGCTGCGAGGGTCGCGGCCGAGGAGCAGTCGGTGGCGTCAGGTGCGCAGGCGAGCTTGTCGTCGGCTCCGTCCGCGATGAGGATGGGGGCGGTGATCCGCTCGGCCATGCCTGGCGCGTTGGCGTCGCCGATGGTGCTGAGCTCGCCGATGGTGTTGGTCTCTTTCGTCGCGATGTCGAGTGCGATGACCCGGGGGTCGGCGTCGGCCACGTTGTACATGAACGCGGGACGTTGCGCGTCCTGGACGGTCACGTAGCCGTTGTCGCCGGCCGGCACCTCCGCGGCCAGGCGTGGCACCTGGTCGACGGGTTGGCCGAGCTGCGCCAGGCCCTGCTGGGCCGTAGCCGAGATGGTGTGGGCGCTGCCGGTCAGCACCAGCGCGTCCGCATCCCGGTACTTCGCGGACTCGAGCTTGGCGATCTCCGAGCCGTAGGAGTGGCCGACGAGCATCACGGTGCCGAAGCCGCGCCCGGCGATCGCGCCGCCGCGCAGTGCGGCGATCACCTGGTGGATCGTGTACGCGTTGGACTCCAGGGTCACCTCGTCGCCGGCCGGGTGCGAGCTGCGTCCGATCCCGATGCGGTCGAGGTCGAACGTCGCGTAGCCGGCCTGGTTCGCCTGGCGGACGTAGGAGTAGTGATCGGGCTGGAATGGGAAGTCCCAGTACACGTGGCTGTAGTTCAGACCTGATATCAGCACTTGTACCGTGGCGGTCGGCCGGTGGCCGGGGGTGCACAGCCGGCCCCAGATCCGTTCGCGAGCCGGTTGGCCGTGGGCGAGCGAGACAGGGACGGTGACGTCCCGGCAGTGCGTGGCGGGCGCGAACGCGTCGGCGGCGGCCGGGAAGCTGACGAGCAGGCCGGTGAGCATGCTGGTTGCGGCGACCGCGCGGGTGATGCGGCGGATCACGGTGATTCCTCCTCGGTGGGGTGAGGCGCGGTCACGGTCGCAGGACCGTCTTTCCCGTGGTCGCGCGCGATTGCAGGGCGGCGTGCGCGTCAGCGGCGGCCGCCAGGGCGAAGCGCTGCCCTATGACGGGGACGAGTTTCTTGCTCCGCGCGGCTTCCAGGGCGCTGCGTTCCAACATGTGGGTGCCGCCTGGACGCTGAATGAGCCGGGCGCCGATGGCGGAGGCGGCACTGATGCCTCGGCGGAAGAGGTCGTCTGCCGAAAGCTCGGTCAGGGCTCCGGAGGACGAACCGAACATCACCAGGCGTCCGGCCACGCCGAGCAGTTCCAGCGCGTTTCGCCCGATCTGGCCGCCGACGCCGTCGAGGGCCAGTGTCACCGACCTGCCCGCCAACGCCTCGCGTACGGCGTCGGGCCAGTCGGATCGGCTGTAGTCGACGGCGTGGTCGGCGCCGATCCGGTCGACGAGCGCCACCTTGCCGGGGCCGCCCGCGACGCCGACGACCGTGGCGCCGGCGGCTCGCGCCGCCTGGACCAGCAGGGTGCCGATCCCCCCGGCAGCGGCGGTGATCAGGACGACCTCACCGGCGGCCGGCATCGCGAGTTCGAGGATGGCCATGGTCGTCCGGCCGGTGCCGACCATGGTCACGGCGGAGTCGGCGTCGACGTCGTCCGGTATGGCGTGGACGGCCGCCGCGGGTGCCAGCGCGAGCTCGGCGTACCCGCCGCTCGCCAGGCCGAGATCGACGACGACGCGCCGGCCGACGAGGGCCGTGTCGACATCGGCGCCGGCCTCGTCGACGACCCCGGCGACCTCTCGGCCCGGCGTCATGGGCAGGCGGGGCGCGAACCGCGGCCCGCCTCGCCCTTGACGGATCATCGTGTCCAGCAGGTGGACACCGGCCGACTCGACCCGGATCCGCACCTGCTCACCGCCCGGGTGAGGGTCGGGCACCTCCTCCAGGCGGAGCTCCTCGGGGCCGCCGAACGCATATTGCCGGATCGCTCGCATCGTCCTCAGCCCTCGCCGCGAGAGAGCAGGTCGTGCTTGTCCATCCAGGCGACGAGCGATGTGGCGATGGCCTCGGGCTGGTCCTCGGGGGTGTGATGACCGGCGCGTCCGTGTGTGTGTATCTCCAGGCCGGACACGTGGGCCGCACACCAGTCGATGATTTCCGGGCCCATCATCGCGCTCGGGCCCGGCTCGAATGCGAGCAGGAGCTTGGGTACGTCGGCGCTGGCCGCCAGCCACTCGTCGTACGCGCCGACCCTGGCGACGACATCGGCGGGCTCCCCGCCCAGCGGCATCGACCGCGGCCATTGCAGCAACGGCAGCCTGCTCTGCCTGGTCGGGTACGGCCGGCCGTAGACCGCGAGGTCCTCCTCGCTCAGCCCCCGGGCCGTGGTGCGTGGCAACGTCCGCTCGATGAACACGTTCTGATCCAGCACCATGCCCTCGCCCACTCCGGGCGTCCGCATCGATTCGAAGAGCGGCCGGGCGGCGGCGGGGAACTCCTCCCAGGACATCGGTTTCACGATCGTTTCGGTGATCGCGATGCCGCGTACCCGTCCTGGGTGGCGGGCGGCCCAGTCCAGGGCGAGGGCACCACCCCAGTCATGGCCGACCAGTACGACCTGGTCGAGCCCGAGCACGTCGTACCACGCGTCGAGGTATCGCGCGTGGTCATCGAAGGTGTAGGCGATGTCGGGCTTGCCCGAGTCACCCATGCCGATCAGGTCGGGCGCCAGGCAACGGCCGGACTGGCTGACGGTCGGCAGGATATGCCGCCACAGATACGACGATGTGGGGTTGCCGTGCAGGAAGACGATCGGGGTCGGCCCCGCACCGGCCTCCCGGTAGAAGATCGTCGAATCCAGAACGTTCGCGGTGGGCATGACACGCTCTCCCTGGGCAATGGCACACTAGACAGGTGCCTGACTACATCCGGCATCACATTAGAAACTAGACAGGCACCTGTCAATATGCGCGCCTGGTCGACCGCCGTGTGTGCCCATGGGTGCGAAATCCGCGAAGCCGCGCCGTCCTCCACGCTTCCGCCTGCTCGATGCCGCCGACCTCGACGAGGCGATCGAGCCGGCGGCACGCATCCCGGCCGCCCGGCTCGGCGGCGCCGTGGAGATCAGGCCGGTGGTGGCCGGTGGTGCAGCTGCGGCCGGCCGCCGTCGATGATCGGCATGGGCCCGGATGGAACTGCGGATCGGGCCTGATAGGGGTTCGTCGGTCCCAGGACACCCTGCGGCGGACATGACATGCTCCCCCTGGACGATGCCATACTAGACAGGCACCTGATTACACGAGAAATACGGACAGGTGGCTGTCAACATGACACGAGACCCCTCCGCGAGACGACTGCGGCTCTCCCTCCTCCTACGGCTGCTCCACCGCGAATATGCCGTCGGCATCGAGACGGCCCTCGCCGAGGCGGGCTACGGTGACATCCGGTCCGGGGACGCGAAGGTGTTCCCGTTCGTCCCACCCGAGGGAATCCAGATCCGCGATCTGGCCGCTCGCGCCGGCGTGCGCAAACAGACCATGGCGCAGTCGGTCGACCAGCTGGAGCGGGCCGGTTATCTGGAACGCCACCCGAACCCCCAGGATGGCCGGTCCCGGCTGATCATGCTCACCGAACGAGGAGCAGCGGTACGACCGCTGGCGGCGGGCGCGGGCGACCTGATCGAGAAGCGATGGGCCGAACTGACGAGCCCCGAGGACTTCGAGACCCTTCACGCCCTCCTGCACCGCCTGCTTGACCGCATCGGCGAAGCGGATCCCGACGCGGCCGAGCGCCTGACTTCGATCGACGAGGACCGGTTCGACTGACAGCACTCGCATGGCGGTCGCCGCGTCAGCAGGAGGCTGTGGATGCTCGCACGTCGTTGAGCGCCTGTCGCGCGATCTCGCTGAAGTCGTCACCGGCGGTCGTCTGACTCCAGCGTTCGTAGGCGATCGTGGAGGCGAGCGCGCCGAGCTCCGCGGCCACGCGAGCGGTCAGGTCGGGAACGCCGCGCTGTCTGAGCGCGTCGGTCATGGATGCGATGAGGGAGAGGTTCTTCAGCGCTTCGCGTTCTTGCAGTTCGGGGTTGGCGGCGATCACCGCCTGTCTGCGGGCGGTGAATTCGCGGCGTGCGGACGTGAACACTTCTCTGCCGGCCGCGTCCAGCGCGTGAGCGACCGCCTCAAGCGGGGCGGCGGTTGACGGCGCTGCGGCTATCGCCTCGGCGAGCAGTCCGTTCATCGTGCCGCGGCCGAAGAGCACTTCCCTCTTGTCCTGGAAGTGCCGGAAGAAAGTGGACTTTCCCAGCCCCGCGCGCTGCGCGATGTCGATCACGGTCGTGTTCTCGTAGCCCCGCTCGGCGAACAGGTCGAGGGCAGCGTTAGCGAGCCGTTCTGCCGCGTTCGGTTCCCAGCGAGCCATGAACACAGTGTACGGGACTTGGTCCCGTGAACTCATGCTACGGTGATGGCACCAAGTCCCATCACTTCTCCTGTCAGGAGTCCCCAGTGAGCCGAGCTGTGATCTACGAAGCGTTCGGAGGCCCAGAAGTGCTGGAGCTGCAGGAGGTTCCCGAGCCGCACGCCGGCCCGGGTGAGGTCCGCGTCCGCGTGACGGCCGCCGGGCTGAACCCGATGGACTGGGGTATCGCCTCGCGGCCGGAGGCGGCGGCGCGGTTCGGCATCACCGTGCCGTCCGGCTTCGGGTTCGACCTCGCCGGGGTGATCGACGAGGTAGGCGACGGCGTCACGGGCTTTGCCGTGGGCGACCGCGTCTACGGCGGCGCCCTGGGCAGGGCGGTCGCCGACTTCGTGGTCGTCAGGCCCCCTGCCGATTCGCTGTGGCATACGCCGGAGGGCATCAGCGATGAGGTGGCGAGCACGCTTCCGGTGGCCGGCCTGACTGCCGCCGCCGCCCTGGCCGCGATCGGTCCGGGGCCCGGCGACACCGTCCTGATCGGGGGAGCCGCGGGCGGTGTGGGCGTGTTCGCCGTGCAACTCGCCAGGCTCGCCGGCGCCGCCGTGATCGGCACCGCCTCGCCAGGAACGTTCGAGTTCCTGCGGCAACTGGGCGCCGAGCCGGTGGCCTACGGCGCCGGGCTGTCCGACCGGGTCCGGGCACTGGCGCCCGGCGGGGTGACCGCCGCGACCGACCTGTTCGGCACGGAGACGGCCGAGGCGGCGCTGGCGCTCGGCGTGGCGCCCGAGCGGATCTCCACGGTCGCCGCGGGCCCCAACCCTCCCGGCGGCGTACGCGCCACCGGGGCCGCCGACGCGGCGCCGGACGCCCTGGAGGAGATCACCGACGCGATCCTCGCCGGCAGGCTCACCGTCCCCATCGCCGCGGCCTTCCCGGTCGAGAAGATCCGCGACGCCGTGACGCTGCAGGCCGGACGCCACGTCCACGGCAAGGTCGTGGTCACGCTGTGACCGCGCCTGAAGGACCTCATGTGGAAGCGATGAAGGGATGACGACGATGAAGCGGATCCAGTACCACCAGTACGGCGGGCCGGAGGTCATGCGGCTCGAAGACTTCGAGCCGGCACCGCTCGGCGCCGACGAGGTCCTTGTCCGTGTGCGCGCGGCCGCAGCCAACCCGATGGACTTCGGGATCCGCGTCGGCCGCATGAAGCATGTGACCGGCCGGCGCTTCCCGCGCGCCATGGGTTACGACTTCGCGGGCGTCGTCGAGGCGGTCGGCGACCGCGTCACCCGGCTGCACGTCGGTGACGAGGTGCTCGGCGGGACGTCGATCAAGTCCGCAGGCGCGTTCGCCGACGTGGTCGTCGCCAAGGAGAGGGGCATCGTGAAAAAGCCCGAGAACCTCTCGTTCGAGTACGCCGCCGCGATCCCGACGGTCGGGATCACCGCCCAGCAGGCCCTGATCACGAAGGGCGGGCTGCAGCCGGGCCAGGCCGTGTTCGTTCACAGCTGCCTCGGCGGGGTCGGCCGCTCCGCCGTGCAGATCGCCCTGGCACACAAGGCAACGGTCGCGGGTAGCTGCCGCGACACCGCCAGGTCCGAAGCACGCGACCTCGGTGTCGACCCGGTCGTCGACTTCGGCTTCGACCCCGCCTCGCTCGCAAGACGGTTCGACCTCGTCCTCGTCACTGCCGGCACGCTCCCGGTCAAAACCGCGCGGACGATGCTCAAGCCCGGCGGCCGAATCATCAGCGTCCACCCCACCCCGGCGAACCTCGCAAGAAGTGTCCTGCCCGGGCCGTTCCACGTCCTGATCGCCCGACCGGTCACCGAAGACCTGGAAGAGGTCGCCCGAGCCGCCGGCCGGGGAACACTGCGGCTGCCGATCGCCCGCACCGTCCCGCTCTCGCAGGCCATCCCAGCGCTCACCGAACTCGAACTGAACGGCACGGCCAAGCGGGGCAAGCTGATCATCACGCCCGGATGACCCTCAACCGACGAGGGCTGCGTCTCATCCCGACCTTGGGCGATCATCGATGAGGCAGGAGCGGCCGGCGCTCACCATCAAACAGGTCTTCGTCCTCCTGCTGGGTGGATGGTGAGCGGAGTGAGTTGGTGGATGTCGTGCCGGGCTCGGAGCGCCGCGATCTCGGCTTGGTCCGGTGGCCCGGAGGCGGCGAGCAGGTCGGTGAGTTCCTGGAGGTAGAGCTCATGGCCGGCCGGGGACACGAGGAAGAGCATCCGGGCGGGTTCGGGCCCTGGGTTGAAGAAGGCATGCGGGCATCCGGCGGGCACGAACATGAAGCTTCCCGGTCCGCCCCGGAACACCGTGGCGCCGGTCTCCGACTCCCAGGTGCGCCAGTCGCCGCCGGCGGTCGCGGTCGGCCGGAAGGCGAGCAGGTCGAGCTCGCCTTCGAGCACGTAGAACACCTCCTCGGCCCGCTCGTGCAGGTGCGCCCCCACGTCGAAACCGGGGGCGACCTCGGCCTCGAACGTCGACCAGATCTGCGACTGCTCGGCGCCCGCCTTCAGGGTCATGGTCTGGATTTTGCGGCCGCCACCGGGCGGTAGCAGCAGTCCGTCGGTCATTGATGCCTGCTTTCTGCGCTCAGGGTTTCCAGCCGGTCGTCCGCAACCAGGTCTCCAGCCGCATCAGGCCCGGGTGGTCGGCCCGCAGCGTGGAAAGGTCGGACAACTCGGAGGGATGCTCGTTGAAGAACGTGAACATCTGGGCCAGCTGGTCGTCGAAGGCGCGGATCTGCTCGATGGGCGTCTGCCGGAAACGCGCCGGCAGGCCGCAGACACGGCCGAAGGTCTCGGCGATCTCCGGAGGTGTGATCGCGTCTCCGGCGAGCTCGACGGTCCGGCCGATGAACCGGTCGGGCCGGTCGAACGCGATCGCCGCGAACGCGCCGATGTCGCTCACCGAAATCAGCTGCATCGGAAGCTCTGGTCGGACGGCGAGGTTGACCACCAGCTCACCATCGACGAGCACCGGGCGATTGTAGGTGGCGAAATTGTCCATGAAGGAAACCGGACGCAGGATGGTCGCCGGAAGACCGAGCGCGTGAATGTGCTTTTCGATCCGCGACTTGCTCTCGTAGTACGGGATGCCGGAATCGGCGCCGGCGCCGTTGAGCGAGCTGTACACGAGATGCTCGACGCCGGACTTCCGAGCAAGGTCCGCCACGGCCTTTCCGCGCCGTTCTTCCGCCACCACGCCTTCGGGGCTGATCCTGGGGCCGACCATCATGGTCAGTACGAGGAAGATCCCCTGCACGCCCTTCATCGCCGCCGGGAGCGAAGCCGGATCATCCAGGTCACCGACGATCAGCTCGGCTCCCGCCTCCCGCAGCGCCTGGGCGGCGGGCGAATCGGGGTTGCGCACCAGAGCGTGCACCGTCCGGCCGCGTTTGAGCAGGTGCCGCGCGGTCGCGCCACCCTGCTGGCCGGTGGCGCCGATGACCAGCACCGGCCCCCTGTCATCGGCCATAAGAAGCTCCTCATTTCCGGCTTCCGTCGAATGGTTATGATCGCGAGAGTAGGCGAACACGACCGGCCGGTCCTGGTGCCGATACTGCTAGCCTGCGCCTTGTCAGCCGCCCATTCCGCGCGGGAGTCGAATCGGCGTGACGAACGGCCACGAGAGTGCGCGGTCCGCGCGCCGTACCGAGCTGGCCGCTTTTCTGCGCGCTCAGCGGGCCCGGCTGCGGCCGGTCGACGTGGGACTCCCGGAGGACTTCGAATCCGGCCGCCGGACTCCCGGCCTGCGGCGCGAAGAGGTCGCCCAGCTCTCAGGTGTCAGCGTCACCTGGTACACCTGGTTGGAACAGGGCAGGAACATCTCGGCGTCGGAACAGGTGATCGATGCGCTCGCCCGTGCACTGCTGCTCGACTCCGACCAGCGCCGGCACCTCCGCAGCCTGTCCGGCTTCGCCACCACCTCGGGTGAAACGCACGTCGGCGAGGTGCTCCCCCGACTGCAGCGGCTGGTCGACGCGGCCGCCCCGAACATCGCCTCCATCTATGACGTACACCTCGACTACCTCGTGTGGAACACGCCCTACGCACGGATCAGGAATGACCCCGCGAAGCTGCCCGACGATCGGCGCAATCTCCTGTGGATGATGTTCACCGACACCGAGAACCGCGCCCGCATGGTCCGCTGGGAGCCGGCCGCGCGTGCCCTACTCAGCCAGTTCCGAGCCGCTGTCGGCCGGCGACCGGACGATCCGCGATTCGTGACGCTGGTGGCGGCGCTGACCGACGCCAGCCCGCATTTCCGGGAGTGGTGGGGGGAGTACCCCGTCCGCGACTTCAGATCCGCGACGATCAAGCTCGATCATCCCCAGATCGGTCGGCTCGACCTTGAGCTGTTCCAACTTCGCCCGGCCGACCACCCGGACCTGCTCATGGTCCTGCAAGTACCCGCAAGCCAAGATGATCTGCGGCGTCTCACCTCGCTGCTCGGCCGCCCGTGACGGGCCCAGAGCCCTCGGCGAAGGCGGGTGACCGGCACGGCACCAAGGGCCCTAGGTAGGGAATGCGGGCGTTGGTTCCCCGCTGACGTCGGGAGCCTGGTGGCGTTTACGACGGATTGAGAAACCGATGACTTGCCCTGCAAGACTAAGGATCTTGTGATGCTGAGCGACAAACCGACCCTCACTGGAGACCGTGTGGTTCTACGGCCCGTCGCGCCTGAGCACGTCGACGGCTTGTGGGATCTCGTGCGGGACCCTGAGACCCGGCGACTGACCGGTTCCCAGGGGGAGGGAGACTTCACCTACGAAGCCGCCGCCGCGTGGTACGCCACCCGCGCCGGCCACGACGACCGGCTCGACCTCGCCATCTGTGACGCGGCCAGTGGGGCGTACGTCGGCGAGGTCGTGCTCAACGAGCTTGACGCCGGCAATCTGGCCTGCAACCTGCGGATCGCCCTGGTCGGCCCGCGCGCGTACGGCAAGGGGTACGGCACCGAGGCGCTGCGACTGGTGCTGGCTCACGCGTTCGAGACAGTAGGGCTGCACCGGGTCGGCCTGGAGGTGTACGCGTTCAACACCCGGGCCCTCCACGTCTACGAGAAGATCGGGTTCGTCCGCGAGGGGATCAGAAGGGATGCGCTCCTGTGGGACGGCCACTGGCACGACGCCATCGCGATGTCCATACTTGCCCCCGACTGGCACGCCCACCACGACGGGGCTGCCCAGGCCGTACATGAAAAGGAGCCACTGACGGACGTGACCTGCGTTTAAGGTCCGTTTCAGACTCCGGCCGCAGGACGCCTCCGTCACATCCCGCCATCCCGGTGCAGTGATCAGAACACGTCTAAGCCTGACGGGCGGTCGACGGGCTCACCGCGATCTGGTCCAGGGGTGTGATCCGGTCTGGTCCGGTCGTGACGGGCCCGGCCCACCTGCGGAGAAGCTGCACGGCGGCCTCGGTTGCGCTCTGTTCTTCGGGGATGAGCGTGACCAGACGCTGGCGTGGCTCGTCCACCGGCACGACATGCTGGTACTGCAGCCGCAACACGCCAAGGGCAGGATGACGCAGGCTCTTGGCGCCGGAGGAGCGCTGTTCGACATTCCCGACGATCCACAGTCTGCGGAAGTCCTCGCTGCGTGCCGTCAGTTCCGAGATCAACGCCGCCACGTCGGGGTCGTGGGGGTACTGGCCTACCGTCAGGCGCAACTGCCCGACCGTGGCGATGGCGACCTCATCCCATTCGACGTAGAAGTCATGCGCGCCGGGGTCGAGGAAGAGGTAGCGGGCGAGGTTGGGCACCCCGCTCCTGGGCGCCGTGACGTCGACGAGCAGGCGGATGGCCAGTGGGTTGGCGGCCAGCACGTCGAAGTGGTCATTGATGATCAATGCCGGGATGCGGTCCATCAAGGAGAGCATGCGTCGCAGTTGTGGCGGCGGTGTGGCGCTCGCCTGACCGGCGGAGCGGGGAGCGATACGGCGTGAGGGATGGGCCAGCGAGTTCAGATGGGCGCGCTCCACCTCGGCCAGGTCGAGTGCCCGTGCAATGGCGTCCAGCACCTCGTCCGAAGGCCGGGTGGCCCGGCCCTGCTCCAGCCGCTGGTAGTACTCGACGCTGATCCCGGCGAGCTGGGCGAGTTCCTCCCGTCGCAGCCCGGGCACGCGGCGCCGCGAGCCGCCAGGCAGGCCGACGCTTTGCGGGCTCACCCGGGCGCGCCTGGCCCGCAGGAACGCTCCCAGCTCCTCGTGATCGCCCATGGCTGTCAGTATGCCCGCCGACAGCCGGGCGAAGGTGGCCCTGCCGGTACCCGTAACAGCGATATCTGGATCACATGGCGGATGCCTCGGCAGGCTCTGATCCGTACGAACGCCACGCGACGGAAGAGACCGACCATGTGCCATTCGACCGACAGCCGCCCGCCCGCCCCGCCCGTCATCACCGGGCAGGTCGCCGAACACGGGCGCCTGGAGATCACCGCCCGCGACGGCAACCGCCTGTCCGCCTACCGTACGACCCCCACCAACCCGAACGGAAGGAACGTCGTCATCCTCCCCGACGTTCGCGGGCTGCATCCCTTCTACGAGGCCCTGGCCCATCGCTTCGCCGAGGCCGGCTTCCGCGCCATGGCCATCGACTTCTACGGGCGCAGCGCGGGCACGCTGCCGCGCGATGACTCCTTCGATCCGATGCGGCACCTGGCACTGCTCGAGGCCCATCACGTCGACGCCGATGTCGCGGCGGCCGCCGCACGACTGCGCCGGGAGCAGCCGGGCCCGGTGTTCACCGTCGGGTTCTGCCTGGGCGGAGGACACTCCTGGCGGCAGGCTGCCACCGATCTCGGCCTCGCCGGGGCAATCGGCTTCTACGGGCCTCCCCGCTTCTTCGGACAGGCCACCATGGCGCTGTCGGCGCCGTTGCTGATGCTGCTGGCCGGCGACGATGTCGCCACTCCGCAGGCCGAGTTCCAGGCACTCGCGACCGGGTTCGACCAGGCCGGCAAGACGTATGAGATGCACGTCTATGACGGGGCCCCGCACTCGTTCTTCGACGTGACCTTCGATGACTGGGAGCGGGAGTGCACCGACGCCTGGCACCGCATCCTGAGCTTCACCTCCCGCAACAGCGGCCAGGTGGCGGCATGAGCGCCCGCTATGACCGCGGCCTGGCCCGCCAGGCCGAGTTGGGCGGCCCCGGCCAGACCCGCCGCGGCGTCTACGACACAGTCGCCGAGGTCGCCCCCGACCTGCCGCGCTTGGCGATCGAGTTCGCCTACGGTGACATCCACGCCCGACCCGGCCTGGACGCCGCCCGCCGGGAACTCGTCATTCTCGGGGTCTTGATCGCCCTCGGAGGCGTCGATCCACAAATCGAAGCCCACCTCGAGTCCGCATTGACGGCCGGACTACGACCCGGCGAACTGGTCGAAGCGATCATGCAAGCCCTCCCGTACGCCGGATTCCCCCGAGTGTTCGCCGCCATGACCATCGCCTGCCGCGTCTTCCAAAGCCGCGACCTGCTCCCCATCAACTGAACGCCGCCCATCGGCCGACCCCCAGCGCGGTCAGGTTGCGACAAGAGCACCGAGAAAACGCTCGAAGGCGCCGCCGTCACCGATGAGTTCCACCCGGTCCCCCAGCTGGCTTACGGGGACTCCATCGATCACCAGCGCCTTGAAGGTCGCGGGGTCTGTGCGTACGGCCGCGTCCCACCGCTGCGGCTCGCCCCGTTGGATGGCGAGTACGCCGTCGGAGATGCGGAGGGTGAAGACGTCCTCGTCAATCTCCAGCCGGAAGAGCGCCTCAAGACCGGCCAGGAGACCAGGGTTGAGATGGCTCTTCACAGCCAGCATCAGGGAGTCCGTGCCCAGCGTCATGGTCGTGTGCGTCAGCGGCGGGGAGCTGCGGCCCCAACGGCCCAGGTAGATGAGGACGGGCTCGAGTTCGTGCCCCCATTCGGTGAGCTCGTACACCCAGGCCCGTGCCGGTGGGCCGAGCTTGCGCCGCAGGATCACCCCGCTTTCCTCCAGATCACGCAGCCGTTGCGACAGCACGGTGGGGCTGGCGCCGGGCAGGCCGGTCTGCAGGTCGCTGTACCGCTTGGGGCCGAAGAGCAACTCTCGGATGATCATCAGCGCCCAGCGCTCGCCGACCACGTCGAGGGCGCGCGCGGCGGCGCACGGATCACCGTACGTACGGACCGTTGTCATCGGCTTCTCCAGATCTGTCGTCGGCCCGTCCCGAACTCCGGCCCCGGACGGCATCGCGTCACCGGGCGGCGTGCCGGGGCAGGAGCGCGGAGGCGAGCAGCCGCCAGTAGGGCATCGCGGACTCGCCCGGGCAGATCCCGATCACCTGTACCGCGACGTGCTCGGCGCCGGCGTCGACGTGGGCGCGCAGCTTGCGGACGATGGTATCGAGGTCGCCCCGGAACACGAAGTCGTCGACGAGCCGGTCGCTGCCGCCGCCGGTGATCTCCTCCTGCGAGTAGCCCAGCCGGCGGAACTTCGCGATGTTGTACGGCGTGTTCAGGTAGAGGTGCCTCCCTCTTCTGACAGTCGGAACTCACGCAGCCCTCACAAGAGGCATGACCTGCACAAATGAATTATCGGCACGCACAGGGCACCGCCTACGTCGTCGACCGATCAAGTTCACTTGTTAGTTTGTAGTACTTACTACTAAGATTGTAGTGTGATTCTTGTTACTGGAGCCACTGGGCTGGCCGGATCGGCGATCATCCGTGAGTTCGCCCGGCAGAACGCCCCTGTCCGAGCACTGTTCAGGAGCCCCGACAAAGCCCGGCCTCTGCACGGATTGGCAGGCGTGGAGTTGGTCGAGGGCGACATGCTGCGCGCCGAGTCGCTGAGGACGGCCTTGCGCGGCGTGGACCGTGTTCTCATGATCTCTTCCGCCGACAAGCGGATGGCGGAAACGCAGTACGCCTTCATCGACGCCGCCAAGGCGGCCGGCGTCCCCTACATCGTGAAGCTCTCCGGGAAGGAATCCGGGATCGGCTTCGATCCTTACAAGTTCCAGGGAACCCGGGAACACGTGGAGATCGAACGCCATCTCGAAGCGTCCGGCCTGGCGTGGACACATCTGCGCCCCTCCCAGTTCATGCACCGCTACCTGCCCGGAGCCCTCACCGGCGTGGATGCCGCCCGGCGGGAACTCCGCCTGCCGATCGGCGACATCCAGCTGTCACCTGTCGATGTCGAGGACATCGCCAAGGTCGCGGTCGCCCTGATGCGCTCCGACGGCCATGAGGGCATGGCCTACGACATGACGGGGCCGGAAGCCCTGACGATGAAGGAAGTCGTCGAGCACATCTCACAGGCCACGGGGACGACCTTCACCTATGTACCTGTTTCCTTGGAGGACAAGCTGCGGGAGTTCAGGGACCTGGGTGTGCCCGAAGCGCTCGCAGGGATCATCAAGGACCAACTCGCCGAGCGCAGCCGCCATCCCGAGTCGTACGTACGTACGGAGATCCATGACGCGTTCGGCATACGGCCCACCAGCTTCGCCGAGTTCGCCCAGCGCCACGCCAAGGCGTTCCTCGGCCGGTGACCGGGTCAGCGTCGACCGCTCCACTCAGGATCGACGTCGAGGCGGCCGGTAACCAGGCCGCGCCAGCAGGTGAGGAGTTGGCGGGCATCGTCCCTACGGACGCCCGTCTGGTCAGGGCGTACCTGAAGCGGGAGCGCGGGCTGCTCGATGGTCGCCCAGATGCCCGGGAGGACGGCCAAGCGAGCGGCCGTCAGCCGGTGGGGCCGTTCCCGCCCAGCGTGTAGAGCGGCCCGGCGGGGCCGGGTAGGCGATGAACGCGGCAGTTGGCCGAGATCGGAGCCATACAAGTCGAACCAGCACGCGAGTTGAGAATCAGGAAGGACAACATGAAGCTCAAGATTGGTGCTCTAGTCTCGCTGGGGGCGGCCGCCGTTATCGCCCAGGCGACATTCACCGCACTCCCGGCTTCTGCCTCACTCCAGTACATGATCAAAAATGTCGCGACGGGAAAGTGCCTCCAGGGAAATGACAATGGGACAACCAACGCTTACCAAGTGAAAATGGCGACCTGTAACCCGAACAACGCCGCTCAATGGTGGGGAGGAGTCGCTCACAAGATCATGATGGTGCGGGCTAGCGGTACTGCAAGCCAAAGATGCCTCAGCGTGCCGACAAGCCCAAGCGGACAGTTCGCTCGCGATGTGTTCACTGCTCCATGCGGGGCGGCAGGCTACAACCAAACCCTGTCGTTCGGGGTCACCTCGAACTATCCGCTCTATTCAGGTAGTACGACTTGCTACATCGGGCACTATTCAGCCTCCGACACCTGGCCCTCCTGCTACGTGAACAGCGGCAGCTACACGCGCTGGACCTGGGTCCCTGCCTAGCCTCGATCTTTCGTGCTCATCCGGTGGCTGGCTGAGCGGTTCGGCTGGAGTTTGAAGGCTGTGGTCAGCGCGTCGGCCCGGCTGTCGCACCGGGTGCTCGGGGTTCCACGGGCCCGCAGGGCCAGTGGTTCCCCGGCACCTGCAGGGCCGTGGTCGGCGAAGACCGTCGTGGCCCATATACGGAACCTGTCGTAGACGGTGGACCAGGGGCCGTACTCCACAGGCAGATCCCGCCAGGGTGCCAGTGCGAAAAAGGCCACATCACGGCGTTGAACTGCTGCCGCATGTCCGGGATCGGACCTCGCTCGCCCAGGGGCAGGTGAGGTTCGATCAGGGACCATTCGTCGTCGGTGAGGTCGCCACTCGCCATGACGATGGCCTACCAGGATCAGAAACCACGGCGCAGGCGAACCTTGTGATCTCAACTCCGTACAGGCCCTAGCTGTTCAAACTCCGCCGGTTTCTGCTTGGCGGCGCGGGCCGTGCGCCACTGCTCGGCCGCCTGCAGCATCGCCTGGCCAACGTGGTCGAAGAAGTCGCCGATGTCCCGCAGCGTTCGGGAAGGTCTGCGTCCGGAAACAAGCCGATGTCAACCAGCCAGGGCGTCAGCGTCCTGAGTCTCACGCGCCCCCGTGAACGCCGCGATCAAGGTGCCCAGCAGATTCTCTTGAACGCGTTGGTGCCCGCTGGTGACGGCTGCGGCGACGGTCAGATGACGGTCAACGATCAAAGGCCAGACCCGCATCTCGGGATCTGGCCTTGAGCTGGGCATTCGTGGTGGGACTACCAGGACTTGAACCTGGGACCTCTTCCTTATCAGGCAACGACAGCAGTGGTGCTACTGAGGTTGAACTCGTGATGTCGCCGGGTTGCTCAGGTGAGGCTGATTGTCGGGCCGGTCTCGGCTAGGCAGCCGTCTGTGACCAGACCGCCGGCCGCCGCCGATTACCGGGTGCGCTCAGTGCGGTGGTCGTAGTCTTCGCGGGCGGTGATGACTTCTTCGATGTGCAGCACGGACCACTCCGTGAGCGCCTTCAGCGGTTCCCGCAGCGTCTGGCCGAGCGCGGTGAGCTCATACTCCACGTGCGGCGGCACCTCTGGGTAGACGGTCCGGCTGATCAGCCCGTCGCGTTCGAGGGTGCGCAGCGTCTGGGTGAGCATCTTCTCGCTCACGCCCGCCAGCGCCTGCCGGAGCTGGCTGAACCGGGAGGTCCCGTTCCGGCCGAGTTCGCCGAGCACGAGGACCGCCCACTTGCTGCCGATCTGGTCGAGTAGGTCCCGCGACGGGCAGCCGCGCTCGTACGGATCGAATGACGGTATGGGCCCGGTCACGTTCTCGACAGAAGCCATACGGCTCACCTCAATGCTTTCGAATCGGTAAGTACCGTACCAAGAAGTAGCTACTCCCCAACAGGGAGTGTCCAGGTCATTCTGTGTTGCATCCCGCCGCGGACGGAGCGCGGCAGGCGTGCGAGGCACGCGCGGAAGGAAGGATTGACCATCATGCCGATCGTCGTCACTGGAGCCACCGGCCAGCTGGGCAGGCTCACCATCGAGGCACTGCTGCGGCGCGGGATCCCGGCCGCGGACATCATCGCGACCGGCCGGGACATCGCCAGGATCAAGGACCTGGCCGACCGAGGCATCACGGTACGCCGCGCCGACTTCGTGGACACCGACGGCCTGGTCGAGGCATTCACGGGGGCGGACAGGCTGCTGCTGATCTCGGCCTCGGTCCCCGTAGGCGAGCGGGTCGCCAACCACCGCCGCGTGATCGACGCCGCGGCGTCCGCAGGCGTGTCGCTAGTGGCGTACACGAGCACGACGCACGCGGACACGGCCACCACCGTCATCGGTGCCACGCACGGCGAGACCGAGGAGTATCTGCGGGACCGCGGAATCCCCAGCGTGCTGCTGCGCAACGGCTGGTACCTGGAGAACTACACCAGCCAACTGCCGCAGATCCTGCAGAACGGCGCCGTCGTCGGCGCCGCGGGCGAGGGGCGGATCAGCGCCGCGTCCCGCGCCGACTACGCCGAGGCCGCAGCGGTCGTCCTCACCGCTGAAGGCCACACCGGCGCCGTGTACGAGCTCGGCGGCGACGAATCCTTCACCCTGACTGAGCTCGCCGCCGCGATCTCCGCTGCGGCCGGAAAGCAGGTTACCTACGCTGACCTCCCAGTGACCGACTTCGCTCAGGTCCTGGCCGCCGCGGGCCTGCCCGCCGAACTGGCGGAGGTCCTCGCTGACGCTGACCGCGGCATGAACCGCGGCGAGATGTACACCGACTCTGGCGACTTGCGCCGCCTGATCGGCCGCCCGCCCGTGACCCTGGCCGAGGCACTCGCGGTCGCCCTGCATTACCGCGGTTGAACTCGTGATGTGGCCGGGTTACTCAGGTGGCTCTGATTGTCAGGCCGGTCTCGGCAAGGCAGCCGTCTATGAGTTCGCTGCGGTACTGGATGTGCCGTAAGCCGCGCCGGATGCGCTGCACGAGGTGTTCGGGGGTGCTGAAGGCGACGTTGGAGAGCCAGCCGCGTCGCAGGAAGGACCAGATCCCTTCGACAGGGTTGAGGTCGGGTGCGTAGGGCGGCAGATAGTAGATGGTCAGCCAGTCCCGGGCCTCGGCGAACTTTTGCAGGTCGGCGGCCTTGTGGACGTTGAGGTTGTCCCAGACGAGCACGATCGGGCCGCCGAGCTGCTGATGTGCTGCGATCAACAGGTCCCGGTAGTCGCGCCAGGAGAAGCTCTTGCGCCCATCGCGACGGCCGTCGTCATGGCGGGGCCGGTAGATGAGCCTGGAGCGGTGACCGGGTATATAGCAGGTCAGCGCGGCGATGGAAATCCGTCTGCGGGAGCGGCCGCGGACCCGCACCACCGGGGTCCGGCCGCGCTGTGACCAGGTCTTTGCGTGCGGCGGCGTCATGGAGAATCCGGCTTCGTCCTCGAAGACGAGCCAGGCTCCACGGGCCGCCGCGAGACTTCCGCGCAGGGCCACACCTCCTTCACCCACCCGGCCACCGTCTCGTCGTCCCGCTCCATGGCCCGTCGCGCCGGGACCTGCCAGGACCAGCCGTTACGCGCCAGCAGTTTCCGCACGCCCTGGATCGTGTAGGCCATGTGGAAGCACCGACCGATCACCGTCTTGATCCGCGCCAGTGTCCAGCGCTGGTCCTCCCAGCCGTGCGCGGCCGGCCCCTTGGCCAGCTCCGCCTCCAGTTGCGCGAACTGCTCCTGGCTCAACCTCGGCAGCGATGCCGGCCCCCTCGACCGCAGGGCCCGCGGACCGCCCTCCTCCCACTTCTGCCGCCACCGTTGTACCGAGCGGACGTTCACGCGCAGGACCTTGGCGATGACCGAGGTCGCCTCGCCCTGGGCGAACCGCTCGGCCGCCTTGAGCCGTACCTCCTCGCGGAACTGCTGCCGTTCGGCAGTCAGCCCGCCTCCTTGTGCATACCGCATGCCCCGGTGATACCGCACGGACGACGAGCCATCAGCCCCTACGACACCGCGAGTTCAACCTCAGTAACTGCTCTTACAAGCTCTCCACCTGCGGCCGTAGTCCATGGCTGTCCATGTGTGTCCATCATTATTCGTGGGCGTTGTCACGCAGTTGGTGACGCAGCAGGTTCAAGGCTGCTGGCGAGTCAAGATGACGAAGCTGCGGCCGTCTGTTGTGGCGTTGAAGGTTCTATTGGGCACGAAACCGAGTCCCTGAACGACCCGCTGGGCACGGATGTTGAAGCTGGCGACAGTCACCCGAAAGGCCGTGGGCCGGAAACGCGCAGCGCCGTACTCCAGGCCGGTTGCGATTGCTTGCTTACCGAGACCGCGGCCCGTCAATTCGGGACGTAGACCTCCACCTGTGTCAAGCGCCGATTCGTCATACTCGCCGCCTGGCACGCGGCCATCAGGGCCGAACACGCGATAGCCGATGAGTTCCCCCTTATCCACGAGGGCGACATATCCGTTTCGCGGATCTGCAAAAAACCCTGCATCTGTGCCAACGAGGTCGTAGCAGTCATACTGCGCGGGATAACGCCATGTGACGATGTCCGCCGCGTACTCGTCGGTCATATTGACGATCTCCACGACACCCATAGGAGCAAGTTAGGCGCTGTCGAGTCAACAGGCGCTTCTGCCCGTAGTGGGCGGTCACCGCGTTCAGCCAGCAACCTGTCCTGATCTCTCGACTGCCGTCGACCTATCGCGAAGGGGCAGCGGGCCGGGGACGGAGGGTCAAGCCCGGCCTTGCGTGTACCTGTGCCCGGTGACCTTCTTCGCGCGCTGGTTGTCCTGCCGGTACGGCTGGGCTTGACCTGGAGGAGCCGGGCTGCCGGGCTCTGCCTGGGTCGATGGCGGGCGAGCGATCGGGACTTCCAGCCCAGATAGCTACGGCGCAGTACTTGCCACGCACATTAAGTACTGATCGCATGGGCAGCGGCGACTCCAACGGGCCATACGAACGGCCCCACGCGCGAAAGGGAGGGGTGTCATGTTCGGGCTAGTAGTCCGGTTCACCTGCAAGGACGAGGCCGCCGCCGAGGCGTTCGACCAGCTCATCGGCGAGACCATCGAGGACATCAAAGCGCACGAGCCGGGCACGCTCGTCTACACCGTCCACAAGGTCGACGGCGAACCGCTGCTGCGGATCTTCTACGAGCTCTACCGTGACCGCGCCGCCTTCGACGCCCACGAGGATCAGGAGCACATCAAGCGGTTCCTCGACGCCCGTGACGATCTGCTGTCCGGCGTCGAAATCGACTGGCTCGACCTTCAAGTGGGCAAGGTCATCACCCCATGAGCGACGAGTACCAGCGCCTTGGGCCGGCCAGCTCGACGGTGCCGGCGCGGGTGTCCCACTCGCGGGTGCGGTAGCCGTTGCGGGAGTTGGTCCGCTCGTTACTGCGCTCGCCGTAGGAGGCGCCGCACCGGATGTCGGCCTCGGCCGACATCAACGCCTCGGCCATGGTCTTCACAGGACGGAGGGTCAAGTCCTGCCTCGCGTGTACCTGCCTCCCGGTGACCTTCCTCGCCGGCTGGTTGTCCCGTCCGCACGGCTGGGCTTGACCTGGAGGAGCCGGGCTGCTGGGCTTGCCTGGGGCGATGGTGGGGAGCGATCAGGACTTCCACCTCACCCAGCTACGGCGCGAGCTGCGCGGTCCCCTCTCGGAGTCGGAGGCCCCGGGGTTTGGGGCAGCGCCCCAAGGTCTTCCCTGTACCTTCCGCCCGCCTCTTCTCCTCGCTCCTTCTTCCTCTTTCCCTCGCCTGCCAGCCGTCGCCCTCTCGGTCTCCGGGTTCTTCGGCTCGTGGTGCCGCTCGTGGCCGATGACCGTTCACCACTTGGGGAGAGAGATCATTCGTTGCGCATTGCCGCTATGCCGCCATCGGTTGAACACCGCGCCGCTTGTCGGCGCAGGTGCGCGCCGCCGCCGGCACGGCCCTGGACGCCGCGAACGTCCGCCGGGCCTTCCGCCGTGTGCTCAAGGGCACGAGCTTGGACTCTGACGAGTGGACACCTCGTGAGCTCCGCCACAGCTTCGTGTCTCTCCTGTCGGACTCCGGGGTCCCTCTGGAGGAGATCTCGCGTCTCGTCGGGCATAGCAGTACCGCTGTGACAGAACTCGTCTACCGCAAGCAGATCCGGCCCGTTCTCCAGGGCGGCGCGGTGGTCATGGATCAGATCTTCAACCGCTGATCCAGAAGCTTAGTCACGCAGTTAGACACGCGGACAGCAAAAAGGCCGCTTTCCCACGATCGGAAAACGGCCTCTGATCTTTGGTGGGGCTACCAGGACTTGAACCTGGGACCTCTTCCTTATCAGCTAGCGGCGCGCCTTCCGTGACCTCCTGATGCACCCGTTCAAGCGTCATCTTGCGTCCATAGACGTTCACGGGCGTCTACCCGTGCTGCTGTACTTCCCCGCTGTACTTCTGGTGAGACCAGTTGGGCGTATGCCCAGGCTCCGGTCCCGGCGGCGACGCTGCGGGGGACGGCGACGCCGTTGTGCGTCACGGCCGGGAGGCCTCGAAGAATGTCCGTGGGCTTCCCCGACTTGTCCGCCGCCGCGACCAGCACCTGGGCGGCTGCGATCTTCTCGCTCTCCGGCCACGTGAAGTCCGGCGGGACGGAGGGCTCAGTTCGACCGTGTCCCCACAGAACAGCAACTGGGTCGTCACCGACGACCGGTAGCATCGAAGTAGGCGGCCGCGGTCGTCCAGTAACTGGAGGCATTTCGCCCTGTCACCCTTTAGGAGACCCCCGGGCACGTCCACGCCGACGGACGCCCGGGGACCGTGTCGAGTTTCCCCGGCTGACCCTGATGGCTCATCCCTACCGGCGATGCGATGGCGCGCACGTAGAACAAGGCCGCCTACGGCACCGGTCACGGATTCGGCCGCCGGGACCCGCCGCGGGGCCGGTTCACGACGTGCCGCGTTCGGTCGTATCTGACGGCCCGGTCCACCTCTCTCCATTCTCGGCGGCTCGTGGAGGCGGGGTCGCCTACGGACGGAAGTGCGTGTCAACGTCGCTCCAATGTGGGCTCTGGCACTGATTTCGTGCGTTGACCCGTCTCAGTCGGCGAGGAGGACGCGTTTGCGCAGGAGGTCGGGGTTGGCCCGGCCATACATTTGCCACTTGAGCATCTTGACTCGGTTGACGTGCCCTTCGACCTTTCCCGAGCTGTGGGGCAAGGCCAGGCCTGCTTTGGCGGCGTCGAAGGCGCGCCGCAGCCCTGTGACGAAGGAGTGCAGTTCCGGCAGGTCATCAGCCTGAACTCGCTTCATCCACTGCTGCAGGTCGTCACCGGTGAGGTGCATCATCATCTGGGCGAAGGCGCGAACGTGCTCGCGGAGCGCGGCCAGGGCCGGGCAGGCCGCGGTTAAGGTCTGCAGGTGCCGGTGTTCGTCGGCCTCGAGGGTGTCGGGGTGGCGGAGGAACCAGCCGGTGGCCTGGCGGACGGTGGGCGGGGGTGCTGGCGGCAGGGCCATGGTGGTCTGGGACCTCCAGGGCCGGACGCCCCGGTGGCGAACCGAGCAGGACGTCGAGCATGCTCAAGGGAGCTTTAGGTGGTCGAAGTAGGGCGCTGGCGGGTGATTCCGCGATAGTGCAGGATGGCTAGCATCCCTCACCTTTCCTATACGATCCGAGTAGTCGTCAGCATGCAGCAGCGTTGCGACCGATGTCAACAGGTTCGCGAAGACGCTAGAGGGACCTCACGTCACAATGGACGACGAAGCGACGATCGCGCGGGGTCGTGAGCCGAAGCCGCCGCCTACGCCATGCGCCGACACATCCTGCTGTCCGGCGAGCGGTTCCGGCGGTTGTTCGACGAAGTTAAGGCGCGGACAGAATGGCAGTAAAGGCTTGACGGGCGGGCCGGGCCGAGGAATGCTGACGCAGTCGGATCGGATTGGATCCACCTCACCCGCCCCAGTTGCGAGGAGAAGACAGGTGCCCCGAGCGCTGCTCCTGACCGGCGACGCCGCCGAGGAGCTCGACACCATGTATCCCTACTATCGCGTGCAGGAGGGCGGCTGGGACGTCGACGTCTCGTCACGGACGATGCGTGACGTTCAGCTGGTCATCCACGAGTTCGACCCCAACTCCGACGCCTACGTGGAGAAGAACGGCCGGAAGCTGCCGGTCGACGTGCCCTGGGCCGAGGTCGACGTCGAGCGCTACGACGCCCTCATCATCCCTGGGGGACGTGCCCCCGAATGGATCCGGGTCGACGCCGACGTCAGGCGCATCACCGAGCACTTCTTCGCGCGCGACCT
>NZ_JBEZDW010000051.1:0-51872 GCF_040802045.1 Microbispora sp. NPDC049125
CTCTTCCCCTCCCCGACGCTCTCCCGAGCTGCGCCCGTCCCTGGGCGGGCCCCGGGGTCTTTCCGGGGGGGTGGCCCGGGCGCTCAGCGCCCGGACCACCCTCCCTTTTTCCCCGCCGAACCTGTTTCCCACGGGCGGTCAGGCCTTTTCGAGGAACTCCGCCTGCTCGCCGGCCACCAGCAGGTCGAGCTCGGCGCGCAGGGCCGGGTGGGCGGTCAGCTCCGGGTCGGCGGCCAGCAGCGCCGTCGCCTCCTCGCGGGCCGTCTCGATCACCTCTTCGTCGCGAAGGAGCTGCAGCAGCTTCAGCGAGGACTTCCGCCCCGACTGGGCGGCCCCCAGGACGTCGCCCTCCCGCCGCTGCTCCAGGTCCACCCGGGACAGCTCGAAGCCGTCCAGCGTCGCCGCCACCGCGTCGAGCCGCCGGCGCGCGGGCGTGCCCTCGGGGGCCTCGCTCACCAGCAGGCACAGCCCGGGCAGGCCGCCCCGGCCCACCCGGCCGCGAAGCTGGTGGAGCTGGGAGACGCCGAACCGGTCGGCGTCCATGATGACCATGACGGACGCGTTGCGCACGTCCACGCCCACCTCGATCACCGTCGTGGCCACCAGCACGTCGACCTCGCCCCGCGTGAAGGACCGCATCACCGCGTCCTTGTCCTCCGGCGCGAGCTTGCCGTGCAGCACCTCGACCCGGAGCCCCTCCAGCGGGCCCTCGGCGAGCGCCCGCGCGACGTCGAGCACGGCCAGCGGGGGACGGCGCTCGTCGTCGCCCGCCTCCACGTCGCCCTGGTCGCCCTCGTCGCCCTCCTGGTCCCCGATGCGCGGACAGACGACGTACGCCTGCCGGCCGAGCCCCACCTCCTCGCGGACCCGCTGCCAGGCGCGGTCGAGGAAGTGCGGCTTGTCGGCGGCGGGCACGACGTGCGTGGTGATCGGCGCGCGGCCGGAGGGCAGCTGCGACAGCGTGGAGACCTCCAGATCGCCGAAGACGGTCATCGCGACCGTACGGGGGATCGGGGTGGCCGTCATGACGAGCACGTGCGGGCGCCCTCCCCCGCCCTTTTCACGCAGGGCGTCGCGCTGCTCCACGCCGAACCTGTGCTGCTCGTCCACGACGACCAGGCCGAGGTCGGCGAACTGGACGTGCTCCTGGAGCACCGCATGGGTGCCGATCACGATCCCGGCGGCGCCGGAGGCCGCGTCGAGCAGCGCGCTCCTGCGAGCGGCCGCGCCCATGGAGCCGGTGAGCAGCGCCACGGCCGTGCCCCCGAACATGCCGCCGGTCGCGAGGTCGCCGAGCATGGCCGTGATCGAGCGGTGGTGCTGCTGGGCGAGCACCTCGGTGGGGGCGAGCAGCACGGCCTGACCGCCGGAGTCGACGACCTGGAGCATGGCGCGCAGCGCCACCACGGTCTTGCCCGCGCCGACCTCTCCCTGGAGGAGCCGGTGCATGGGGTGCTCGCAGGCGAGGTCGGCGGCGATCTCCTCACCGACCTGCCGCTGCCCCTCGGTGAGCTGGAACGGCAACCCGGCGTCGAACGCGTCGAGCAGGCCTCCGGCGCTCCCGGGGCGCGGCCGGGAGAGCCAGGCGGACGCCGCCATCCGCCGCCGGACCAGCACGGCCTGGAGCGTGAACGCCTCGTCGAACTTCAGCCGTCCGCGCGCCCGCACCCAGTCGTCGGCGTCGCGTGGCCGGTGCACGCGGCGCAGCGCGTCCTCGAAGGCGGGCAGCCGCAGCCGCTCCCGCACCTCGGGGGGCACCGGGTCGTCGAGGCTGATCACGTCGAGCACCATCCGCACGGCCCGGCGGATCTTCCAGCTCGGCAGGCCCTGGGCGGACGGGTAGATCGGCACGGGAGCGGCGGCGAACTCCTCCGCCGTCTCGCCCGTCTCGTCGAACGACTCGTACTCCGGGTGGGTGAGCGAGACGCGCTTGGTCTTCCCCGTGGTGAAGACGCTCACCTTGCCCGAGAACATCGCCTCGGTACCCGGGGGAAGCCGCTGCTCGGCGACGTAGCCGCCCTTGCCGAAGAAGGCGAGGTGCAGCCTGTCCTTACCGTCGCTCACCTCGACGTCGAGCCAGGTGCCCTGCCGGTTCTTCATCGGCCGGCGCATCGCGGACGACACCTTCGCGACCACGGTCACGTGCTCGTCGTGCTCAAGCGAGGCGATGGGCGTCAGCTCCCCCCGGTGGACGTAGCGCCGGGGGTAGTGGCGCAGCAGCTCGCCCACCGTGGTGATGCCCAGCGCACTCTCCAGCGACGCGGCCGTCTTGCCCACCGCCCGCTTGAGGGGCTCGTCGAAGCTCGTCACGACACCAATTCCTACCCTGGCGGGCCGACATTCCGGCTCACTCGACACCGATGAGAAGGGGATAACCGCCCTGGCCGCCCTCGTACACGACCACCTCCAGGTCGGGGCGGGCCCGCTCCAGGTGGTCGCGTACGGCGTGGACGAGGCCGGGCGGCGGGTCCGCCCCGGTCACGAGCGTCACCAGCTCGCTGCCGCTGGAGACCAGGCGGCCGATGACGGCGACGGCGGTCGCGGCCAGATCGTCGCCGATCAGGGCCACCTCGCCGTCGGCCACGCCGAGGACGTCGCCGGGACGGCACAGCCCGGCGCTGGTCATCGCCTCGCGGTCGGCGATCCACACGTGCCCGTGGCGGGTGTGGCCGGCCGCGTCGGCCATCGCCACGATGTCGTCGTCGAAGCGCCGCAGCGGGTCGTGCACGGCGAGCGCGGCCAGGCCCTGGACCGACGCCCTGGTCGGCAGCACGCTGACCGTGACGCCCTCCTCGCGTGCCACCTCCGCCGCCGCCACGGCGACGGCGTTGACGCCGCCGTCGTTGGGCAGCACGGCGACCTCCGCGCCCGCCTCGCGGATGGCCTGGAGCAGCGCGGCGAGCGGCGGGGAGGAGCCGGGCTCGCGCCGCACCACGGTCGCCCCCGCCTGCCGGAACAGCGCGGCGAGGCCGTCCCCCGCCGCCACCGCCACCACGCCGCGGCCCTTGCTCGGCTCGTGCGTACGCGCGCCGAGGTAGGTCACACGGACGCGGTGCGGACGGCCCGCGCGCAGACCGGCCTCAATGGCCGCCCCGGCGTCGTCCACGTGGACGTGGACGTTCCACAGGCCGTCGCCGCCGACGACGACGAGGCTGTCGCCGAGCTCGTCGAGCTCGGCTCTGAGGCGGTCCACCTCGTCCTGCCCCGCGTCGAGGAGGTACATCACCTCGTACCCCGGGCCGTCCTCGGTCTCCACGGTGATCTTCGAGGTCGGGGCGGGCACGTCGTGCCGGTCGCTGTAGGCCTCGGCGACCACCTCGGCCAGGCTCTCCAGGATGATCGCCAGCCCGGCGGCCCCCGCGTCCACCACGCCGTTGCGTGCCAGCACGTCGAGCTGCCCCGTGGTGCGTCGCAGCGCCCGGCGCGCCTCGTCCGCCGCCCGCCGCGCCACCTCGGCGAGGTCGTCGGGGGCGTCCCGCACGGCTCCGGCCACGGCGGTGAGCACGCTCAGCACGGTGCCCTCCACGGGACGGACGACGGCGGCCCTGGCCAGCTCGGCGGCCTTGAGCAGGCCGTCGCGCAGGTCGGCCCCGCGCCCCTCGGCCTGCCTGAGCACCTCGGCCAGCCCCCTGATCGCCTGGCTGACGATCACCCCCGAGTTTCCCCGGGCGCCGAGCAGCGCGCCGCGTGCGAACGCCTGCCAGGTCGGGTCGCGGCCGGCGTCGCGGGGCAGGGCGTCGAGGGCCTCGGCAGCCGACAGGAGCGTGAGGTGCAGATTGGTCCCGGTGTCCCCGTCGGGCACGGGGAAGACGTTGAGCGCGTCGATCTCCGCCCGGGCCCGCCCCAGGGCCTGCGCGCAGTGCCTTGACCAGCGCCTCACGGCCGGGGGGTCGAGCACCTCCAGCATTCGGGCATCCTTCCTGCGACGCCACGGTGCTCGCATGCGCTACCGTTGGCGGATACGAGATTATGCCTGCCTCCTGGGGTCACCGTTTGGCGTGCACCTTCGGACATCGGATATCCTCGTACGGCCAGCCGGTTGTCCCGGCATGCTCGGACAAGCCGTTGTACCGGCGCCGGGCCGATCGACTGAATCAAAGGAGTGACTACCGTGGCCTCCGTCTGCGACGTCTGCGCCAAGAAGCCGATCTTCGGCAACAACGTCTCCCACTCGCACCGCCGCACCCGCCGCCGCTGGAACCCCAACATCCAGACCGTGCGCGCGGTGGTCAACGGGACGCCGAAGCGGATGAACGTCTGCACCTCGTGCATCAAGGCGGGCAAGGTCACTCGCTGACCTCCCGCACTCGCTGAGCCCGCCGCCGAGTCTCATCCCGGTGGCGGGCTTTCGCGTTCCCAGCACGTGAGGCGCTAGGCGGAGGCGCGCAGCCGCCAGCCGTGGTCGACCGGGCCGATGCCCGCTCCCAGAGGGAAGCCGTGCTCGATGGCCCCGGTCACGTACTCCTTGGCCAGCCGTACGGCGCCGGGAACGTCCTCGCCGAGGGCGAGATAGGACGCGATGGCCGAGGCCAACGTGCAGCCCGTGCCGTGGGTGTGCCGGTTGTCCAGCCGCCTGGCACGGAAGCGGTGCTCGGCCGAGCCGTCCGTGAGCAGGTCGACCGGCTCGCCGGGCAGGTGTCCCCCCTTGATGAGCGCCCATGTGGGGCCGAGCGCGAGCACGGCCTCCGCCGCCCTGGGCAGGTCGTCCTCGTCCTCCACCTTCACACCGGTGAGCTGCTCGACCTCCCACAGATTCGGGGTGACCACCGTCGCGACGGGCAGCAGCAGGCTCTTCACCGTCCCGACGGCGGCGGGCGCGAGCAGGCTGTCGCCGTGCTTGGACACGCCGACCGGGTCGACCACGACGGGCACGCTCACGGCGGACAGCACCTCGGCGACGGTCTCGACCAGCGCGGCCGAGGCCAGCATGCCGGTCTTGACCGCCTGAGCGCCGATGTCCCCGAGCACCGAGTCGAGCTGGGCCCGCACCGCCTCCGGGGGGAGCTCCCAGTAGCCCTGGACGCCCACCGAGTTCTGCGCGGTCACGGCGGCGATCACACTCATGCCGTGCACGCCCAGCGCCAGCATCGTCTTGAGGTCGGCCTGGATCCCTGCTCCGCCGCCGGAGTCGGAGCCGGCGATCGTCAGGACACGCGGAGGAGTCGTCATGCGCCCATCAAATCAGGACCTCACAGCGGGTGAGATCCGCCACCTGCCGCTCATCGCACAGGAGGTCGCCTCGGGACCTTCGTGAGCCCTCAGTGCCCGGACCGCCGGCGCTCGTGCGACGAGGTGGCGGCCACCGCGCAGTCGCCCCCGGCGAGCACGCATTCCCCGGGTGTGCGGGGGTCGCCCACGGCGTCGAACGCGATCCGCAGCTCGCCGCCCTCGGTGAGCGGGTCGCCAGAGGTGACGACCAGGGTGCCGCCGTCCTGCCGCCAGTCCGCCCCCTCGACTCCCGTGACCCTGCCGCCGACCGGCAGCTCGATCGTCCAGGAGGACAGGGCGGCCCCTTCGTTGCGTACGGCCAGCTGGGCGGCGTAGCCGCGCCGGTCGCGACCGGTGACCGCGAAGTCCACGCTGACGTCGCCCGGGGCGTCCGCCCTCGCCTGAGGGTCGTCGGCGTCGGCCGCCATGGGGGTGTCCGCGTCGTCGCCGGTCGTCCCTCCGGCCGCCGCGGAAGAGCCGGTGTCCGCCGGGGAGTCGCCGCCGGAGACCGGTGAGTCGTCCGAGGAGGCGGAGGTGTCGTCCGGCACGCCGGCGGGAGAACCCGTGGCCGACGGCTCGCGCGTGTGCTTGCCCCCGCTCGCCTTCGTCGTACGGGAGCCGGGGGTGGTGGGTGTCCCGGCGCCGGCCGGCGCGTCCCCGGCGGAGGGAAGGGCCGACGGGCTCGCCGATGAGGTTGGCCCGGCGTCGCTCCCCAGGTCACCGGTGTCGCCCGGCAGGGGCGCGGCGCTGTCCGGAGCGCCGAAGGTCCCCGGAGCCGCGGGGGCGGTGACGCCTCCGGCGGCGAGCGTGCCACCCGGGGCGGAGTCGCACTGGGCGGCGGTCGCGCATTCGGAGGAGGGCGGCTCCATGGTGAGAGCGGTCCGCCCGGCGGCCAGTTTCACGCCGCCGACCGTCAGGCCGACGGCGAGCACGACGGAGAATCCGGAGATGAGGGCCATCCGGCGCAGTCGCCGGGGCGGCCGCGGCTCGTCGTTCCATCCCGAGCCGAGGAAGCCGCGCCGGCCCTTGCCGTCGCGCTCATCCCCGGGGAGGGAGCCGTGCCGGCCCGTGCCGGCAGGCGTCCCCGACGCTCCCACGACGCTCTGCCCGCCCTTCGGCGCCGGTGCGCCGCCGGCGAGCGCGGAGCGGCTGGGCTCGTCGCTTCCCTTCCAGGCGGGGAGCACCCGTCCCCCCTCCGGGCCGAGCTCCTCGGTCCTCGCCTTCCACGGCTCTTCTGCCAGGCCGCTCCAGGCGGAGCCGGAGAAGGCCCCGGTGGCCGCCTCGGCGGCCAGGCTCTCGGGCGACAGCGCGGCGAACGGCGCCGTGTGATCCAGCCGCTGATCGTCGCGGTCCGGCCAGGAGGAGACATCGCGGTCCGGCCATGCCGGGGCGTCACGGCTGGGCCGGGCGGAGGCGTCACGGCCGGGCCGGTCATCGGCGGTGAGATGGCCCGGACGGGCGGGGGCGTCGCCGTCGCCCGGCAGCGCCGTTCCCACGGCAGGCGAGTCGGGCCAGCGGAAGGTCAGGCCACCGACCAGGCGGCCGGTATCCGCCGGATCATCCGGGGCCGGAGAGGGGTGGCCCTCCCCGGGATCTCGTGCTGTCGTGTGGCGACCCATGGCGGTCCTTCCTGTTGGCGACCGCCATACTTAATAACAGATCTAGCACGCCTTTGTCACAAATTTCACATCATCCCCTGAAGTGATCCCAGCCCCCCTTTGTCCTCGTATGTCCCTCCACCTGCACGTCGTGTCCCGCGACCACCCGGCCGATCGGGGTCCAGTAAGGCGGGAGTCGTACGCCGTCGGGGAAGGTCGCCGCGAGCGCGTGGTCGTCACCGCCCGTCAGCACCCAGTCCAGCGGATCGGCCCCCAGCTCGGCCGCGGCCTCCGCGATGATCTCCGGGATCGGCAGCGCGGCGGGGTCCAGCACGAGCCCCACACCGGCGGCCTCGGCGATGTGGCCGAGATCCTGCAGCAGCCCGTCGCTCACGTCCAGCATCGCCGTCGCGCCGAGCCTGGCCGCCTCCGGGCCTTGTGCGTACGCGGGCTGGGGCCGCCGGTGGGCGTCGATCAGCGCCACCCGGCCCGCCGCCGCCTCGCCCGGCACAGGATGGTGCGTCTGCGTCCCGCGGCCGCCCTCCAGCAGGGCGAGCCCGGCGGCGGCGTAGCCGAGACGGCCCGCGACCGCCACGACGTCACCTGGGCGGGCGCCCGCCCGGGTCACCGGCGGGCGGCCGCCGAGATCCCCGAGCGCTGTCACGCCGAGCACCACGATGTCCGAGCGGGCGATGTCCCCACCGGCGACCGACGCCCCGACCAGGGCGCACTCGTCGCGGAAGCCGTCGGTCAGCGCTTCGAGCCAGGCGACCGCCGTGTCGGCGGGCAGGCCGAGCCCCACGACGATCGCCGTCGGGTCGGCTCCCATGGCAACGACGTCGGAAAGGTTCTGAGCCGCCGCTTTACGGCCGATGTCATAGCCACTGGACCAGTCGCGGCGGAAGTGCCTACCCTCGATCAGGAGGTCCGTGGTCACAACTACCCGGCCGTCGGGCGCCGCGAGGACGGCGGCGTCGTCTCCGGGGCCGAGCAGCACCTGCGCTCCCTGCGACAGACGTCCGGATATACGCTGAATCACTCCGAATTCGCCGAGATCTCCGACTCTGATGACACACCCCTTGTGCATTCGAGGTACGGTTACGCTCCGGCACTGATCTCTACCCGGAGGGCGTCATGGTGCAGGCTTACATCCTCATCCAGACCGAGGTCGGCAAGGCGGCGAACGTCGCGGGGGAGATCGCCTCGATAAACGGCGTCACCAAGGCAGAGGATGTCACCGGCCCCTACGACGTCATCGTCCGCGCCGAGGCCCGCAACGTCGATGAGCTGGGCAAACTCGTCGTGGCCCAGATCCAGGCCGTGGAGGGCATCACCCGCACGCTGACCTGTCCGATCGTCCACATCTGATCGGACACCCGGTGGTCGAGCGATGCTGAGCACGGCGCGCGTGGCGGCGGCCGCCGCCGCACTGGCGGCCCTGGCGGCGTGCTCGGGGACGGTGCGGATCGAGCCGCCGGCGCCCACAGGGAAGGCGGCCGAGGCCTGCGCGAAGCTCGGCCCCGCGCTCCCCCGCACCCTCGACGGGCTCGACCGGGTGGCCACCGAGCCGTCGTCACCGTACGTCGCGGTCTGGGGCGCCGGGGAGATCGCGCTGCGCTGCGGCGTGGACCGGCCCGCGGCGATGTCCCCCACCGCCGAGGTCTCCGACATCAACGGCGTCGGCTGGTTCGCCGACCCGCGGGCCGGGACGCTGTTCACCGCCGTCAACCGGGTTGCGTACGTCGAGGTGACCATCTCGCGCGAGCACCCCGCCGGGGCGGTGCTGGTCGATCTCGCCGCCCCGATCAAGGCCACCATTCCCGAGTAGGGCCCGGCTCAGCGCAGGCCCGGCGCTCGGCGCAGCGCGAGCTGGATCAGCCGGTCGACCAGCTCCCCGTACGGCAGGCCGGTGGCGGCCCACAGCTGCGGCGCGACGGACAACGACGTGAAGCCGGGCATCGTGTTGATCTCGTTGACGATCAGCTCGCCCGACGGCGTGTAGAAGAAGTCCACCCGGGCGAGCCCCTCGCAGCCGAGCGCCTCGAACGCCCGCACGGCCATGGCGCGCAGCGTCTCCATCGTCTCGCCGGGAATGTCGGCCGGCACGTCGAGCGCCATCTGCCCGGCGAAGTACTTGGCCTCGAAGTCGAAGAACTCGTGCTCGCCCTGGACCAGCACCTCTCCCGGGATGCTCGCCTCGGCGGCGGCGTCGTCCAGCGACTCCAGCACGGCGCACTCGATCTCACGCCCGGAGATGGCGGCCTCGACCAGCACCTTCGGGTCGTGCGCGCGGGCCGCCTCGATCGCGGCCTCCAGAGACTCGGAGTCGTGCGCCTTGGAGATCCCCTGGGACGACCCGGCGCGGGCGGGCTTGACGAACACCGGCCAGCCGAGCTGCTCGATCTCCTTGAGCACCCGGCCCCGGTCCAGGCGCCAGTCGCGGTCGCGCACGGCCACGTACGGCCCGACCGGCAGCCCGGCGGCCTGGAGCACCACCTTCATGTACGCCTTGTCCATGCCGACGGCGCTGGCCAGGACGCCGGACCCGACGTAGCGGACGCCGGCCATCTCCAGCAGGCCCTGGATGGTGCCGTCCTCCCCGAACGGGCCGTGCATCACCGGGAAGACCACGTCGACGCCGCCCAGGGAGCGCGGGATCTCACCGGGCTGGAGGGCGACGAGCGCCCCCGGCTCCGACGGAAGCGCGAGAGCCGTTCCGGTGGCGTCCACCTCGGGCAGGGTCCCCGACTCGATCGCGTACGCCTGGTCGTCCGACGCCAGCACCCAGCGTCCGTCCTGGGCGATGCCGATGGGGACGACCTCGTACTTCGACCTGTCGATGGCCTCAAGCACGCTGCCCGCCCCCATGAGGGAGACGGCGTGCTCGGAGTTCTTGCCGCCGAATACGACTGCCACGCGCACGCGCGACCCGGGCTCGCGATCCTCGTTCATGATGCCCGAATCTACCCTGTTCGAGGGGCAAAATGGCTTGTCAGCCGCGCGTCGCGGTTGTCGTGCCGAGCGTGTCGAGTGCCTGGGTGACGTCCATCACGATGTCCTCGGCGTCCTCCAGCCCGATCGAGAACCGTACGGCTCCCGCGTCCACGCCGGACAGGGCCTCGCCGGAGCGGGCGGCGGAGGCGAGGTGGGAAGCCCGGGTGTGGGTGCCGCCGAGCGACGAGGCGACACCGGTCAGCCGCAGCGCGTCGGCGAGCGCCATGCCCGCCGCGTATCCGCCGTGCGGCACCACGGTCACGCACCCGCCGAACCGGGTGCCCTCCGGGCCGGAGTCGAACAGGTGGCGGGCGAGCTGGTGGCCGGGGTGGGCCGCCAGCCCGGGGTAGTCGACCCGGCGGACGGCCGGGTGCTTGGCCACAGCGGCGGCGAACTCCATGGCGGTCGAACACATCCGGCGCACGCGCAGGGTGAGCGTCTCCAGCCCGCGGCGCAGCAGGAACGCGTCGTCCGGGGAGAGCGAGGCGCCGGTGTCGATCCTGACCTCGCGGATCTGCGCCATCAGGTCGGGCCGGCCCACCACCACTCCCCCGGTGCAGTCGTCGTGGCCGCCGAGATACTTCGTGGCCGAGTGGACGACGAGGTCGGCGCCGTGCTCCAGCGGGCGGCAGACGATGGGGGTGGCGGTGGAGGAGTCGACGACGAGCAGGGCCCCCGCCTCACGGGCGATCCGGTACAGCCCCCGCAGGTCGGCGACCGACATCGTGGCGCCGGCCAGCGTCTCCGCGTACACGACCTTCGTCGTGGACCGCACGGCCGCGTGGACCCGCCGCAGGTCGGCGTAGTCCACGAAGTCCGCCGTCACCCCGAACCGGGACAGCACGCCGGTCAGCAGCGAGTAGGTCCCGCCGTACAGCGGGGCGGGCGCCACCACGTGGGATCCGGCGCGCAGGAAGGTCATGAGGACCGCGTTGATCGCGGCCATGCCGGAGGAGAACGCCTCGCCCGCCACGTCCTCCGGCGCGGCCGCGCCCTCCAGCGCCGCCACGGCGGCCGCGAACGCCGCGACCGTGGGGTTGTCGACGCGGCTGTAGGCGAAGCCCGGCCCCCGGCCCGCGAGGACGTCGCCGTACTCGGCCGAGCTCTCGAAGCCCCAGGCGGCGGTCCGCCACACGGGCAGGCCGATCGGCACCTGCCGGGGCAGCGGAGGAGACGGCAGGTGGACGGCCCTTGAGTTCTCCCCGAGCATCCGGCGAGCGCGCCTCGCGGAGCTCATACGCCGTAGCGCTCGGGCTTGGGCGTCCGTGACATCAGCAGCATGGCGGCCTCACCGGGGGTCATACCGTCGTGGACGACGCCGACGACCACTTCGGTGATGGGCATCTCCACATCGTGCTTCCTGGCCAGTTGCAGGACCGATTCGCACGACTTGACTCCTTCTACGGTCTGCTTCGTCGCCGCGACGACCTCGGCCATGGTCATCCCGCGCCCCAGATTCTCCCCGAAGGTGCGGTTTCTGGCCAGCGGTGACGTGCAGGACGCGACGAGGTCGCCCATGCCGGCGAGACCGGCGAACGTGTGCTGGTCGGCGCCGAGCGCCGCGCCCAGCCGGGCGATCTCGGCGAGCCCCCTCGTCATCAGCATGGCGCGGACGTTGTCGCCCAGGCCCATGCCGGCCGCGACCCCCACCGCGACGGCGATCACGTTCTTCACCGCGCCGCCCAGCTCGACGCCCACGACGTCGTGGTTGGTGTACGTGCGGAACCACGGCAGGTGGCAGGCGTCCTGCAGCCTGCCGGCCACCTCCTCGTCCGCGCAGGCCACCACGGTGGCGCCGGGCTGCCGCTGGGCCAGCTCGCCGACCAGGTTGGGCCCCGACACGACCGCCACCCGGCTCTCCGGCACCTGCGCCACCTCGCAGATGACCTCGCTCATCCGCTTGCACGTGCCGATCTCGACGCCCTTCATCAGGCTCACCAGGACCGCGCCGTCCGGGATGTGCGGCCGCCAGGCGGTGAGGTTCTCCCGGAGCGTCTGCGCGGGGACCGCGAGCACGACGAAGTCGGCTCCGCGCATCGCCTCGGCCGGGTCGGTGGTGGCCCGGAGCGTCTCGGGAAGCGCGAGGCCCGGCAGGTAGTCCGGGTTCTCGTGGGTGTCGTTGATCGCGTCGACGACCGCCGCCCTCCGGCCCCACAGCGTCGTCCGGGTGCCCGCCTCAGCGAGGATCATCGCGAACGTGGTGCCCCACGAGCCCGTACCGAAAACGCCCGCCCTGCTCACTGGTCGCACCTGTCTCTCTTGGTCCGGCGGGCCGGCTCCCCGCCGTTTTTCCTCACCGTACGCCCGGGTCAGCCGCCGGCCGCGTTCTTGGGGTCGTAGGGGACCTCGGGCGCCTTCTCGTCGCGGATCTCGGCGAGCAGGGCGGTGACGGCCGCCATGATGTCCGCGGTCGCCTCCCGCAGGACCGACGCCCGCAGGGGCAGCCCGGCGTACTTGGACAGGTCGACCGGCGGCCCGGCCACCACGTGGAAGGTCGTGCGGGGCAGCAGCCGCGGCTTCTTCGCGCCGTACGGCAGCAGCTCCTGGGCGCCCCAGTGGGCGATGGGGATCACCGGCACGCCGGTCGTCAGGGCGAGCCTGGCGACGCCGGTCTTACCGGTCATCGGCCAGTTGCCCGGGTCCCGGGTGATCGTGCCCTCCGGGTAGAACAGGATGGACGCACCGCCGCGCAGCCGCTGCTCGGCGGTCTTCAGCGACTGGGTGGCCTCGGTGCTGCCGCGGTGGACGGGGATGGCCTGGAGCTGGGTGACGGCATGGCCGAGCACCGGCACCTTGAAGATCCCCGCCTTGGCGAGGATCGTCGGCCAGCGCCCGTTGTTGTAGAGGTAGTGCGCGAGCAGCACCGGGTCCGACCAGGACAGGTGGTTGGCCGCGATGATCAGGCCGCCGGTGCGCGGGATGTGCTCTCCCCCGCGCCACCTCCGCTTGACGAACAGGCGCGACAGCGGCTTGACGATGACGACGGCCAGGGCCTCCCAGAAGCGCGGCGGGCGTCCGGCGCGGCGGCCCGGCGTCGCCGGGACGGCCTCGGCGTCGCGGGAACGCGCGACGGGGCGCGCGGCTCTCGCCGGCACGGCCGGATCAGCGGGCGCGGGCTCGACCGCGGGCTCAACCGAGGGCACTGGCGCGGCGGAGGACGGGACCGTGGGGTCGGGGGCGCTGGGGAACGGTTCCTCCGCGCCGGACGGTCGCTCGCTGGGCTGGCTCACTGGGTCTCCAAATCACCGGGATGCGGCACAAGTCTCCCGGTTGGCCGTGGGCAATGTCGAGGCGGGATGCTACAACCATGCAGCTCGCACGATGGTCCATTGTGGTGCCGGTCAAAACCCTGATCCGGGCGAAGACCCGCCTGGCCGGAGCGGCCGGGCCGTACCGGACGGACCTGGCGGTGGCGGTGGCGAGCGACACGGTCGCCGCGGCGCTGCGCTGCCGGCTGGTGGCGCGCGTGGTGGTGGTGACGGCCGACCCGCTGCCCGCCGAGCGCCTGGCGGCGCTGGGCGCGCACGTGGTGAACGATCCGGACATGGGGCTCAACACGGCGCTGCGCGCGGGCGCCGCGGAGGCCGTACGGCTCGCGCCCGGCGACGCCGTCGGAGCGTTACAGGCGGATCTGCCGGCGCTGCGGCCCGCCGAGCTGGAGGCGGTGCTGGCGGCGGCGCCGCAGTTCGAGCAGGCGTTCCTCCCCGACGCCGCCGACGTGGGGACGACGTTCTACGGCGTACGGCCCGGTGTGCCGTTCGTGCCGCGGTTCGGCGGCGAGTCGAGGGCGAGGCACCTGTCGGGCGGGGCGAAGGAGCTGACCCTGGCCGGTGTGTCTTCGGTGCGCCGGGACGTGGACACGGTCGAGGACCTGCGGGAGGCCGTTGCCCTCGGTCTCGGCCCCGCCACCTCGGCTGTCGTGCCCCTCTTCCTCCGGGACGGGTTCGTTCAGGACGGCCCGTGACCCCGCGGCGGAAGCCACGGGGTCACGGGCGGCGGCGGGGACGCATGGCGAGGGTCACGCGGCGACGGTCTCCGCTCCCTCTTCGACCTCCTCACGGGCGTGCCGCGGGAGGAGGAAGGCCACCGCGAAGGTCAGCAGCAGCATCCCGGCGACCACCCACAGAGTGATCTTCATCGCGTCGCCGAAGCCGTCCGGGGTAGGCACGTTCCCGAGCACGTCGAAGAACACCGTGCCGAGCAGCGCCACCCCGAACGCGTTGCCGAGCTGCTGGACGGCGGTCAGCGTGCCGGACGCCGAGCCCGTCTCGTGCTGCTCGACACCGGCGAGCACGATGTCGAAGAACGGCGCCATGAGCAGGCCCATCCCGATGCCGCCCACGACCAGGCCGGGGGCGAGCTGCCACGGCGTCACGTGCATGCCGGTCACGCTCACCGTGTAAAGCAGGCCGAGCACGCCGAGGGTCATGAGCAGGACGCCGGCGTGCAGCACCTTGCGCCCGAACTTCTGCACCGCCTGGGCGATCCCGAAGCCGACGATCATGCCGGCGGACATGGGCACCATCGCCAGGCCCGCCTTGAGGGTCGAGTAGCCGAGCCCGATCTGGGTGTACAGGTTGAGGGCGAGCATCATTCCGGCCATCCCGGAGAAGAACACCATGCCGGTCAGGAGCCCGCCGGTGAACGCCCGTTTCCGGAACAGGCTGGGAACGATCAGCGGGTCCCCGCCCCGGCGGCTCCTGCGCGCTTCGAACCAGCCGAAGAACCCGAAGACCACGACCGAGGCGGCGAGCATGACGAACGCCCACGCCGGCCAGTCGTTCTCCCGTCCCTGGACGAGGGGGTAGATCGCCAGGAAGCCGCCCACCGACGCGAGGGCCACCCCGGGGATGTCGAGCTTGAGCGGGTGGGGCGAGCGCGACTCGGGCAGGAAGCGGAGCCCGGCGAGCAGCGCGGCCAGGCCCAGCGGCAGGTTGATGAGGAAGATCATGCGCCAGCCGGTGCCGAAGTAGTCGGCGTCCACCAGCCAACCGGCCAGGATGGGGCCGCCCACCGCGGACAGGCCCATGATCGGCCCGAACATCCCGAACGCCGTCTGCATCTCCTTCGGCGGGAACAACTCTTTGATCATGCCGAGCCCCTGCGGCAGCATGACGGCGCCGAAGAGCCCCTGCAGCACCCGGGCGCCGATCAGCATCTCAGGCGACTGCGCCACCGCGCAGAGCAGGGACCCGATCGTGAACCCCACGGCCCCGATCAGGAACATGCGCTTGCGTCCGAAGATGTCCCCGAGCCGGCCGCCGGTGATCAGGCCCACGGCCATCGACAACGTGTAGGCCGCCCCGAGCCACTGGATCGTCGCGCCGGAGCCGCCCAGGTCGGCGCGCATCGTCGGCGCCGCGATGTTGGTGACCATCGCGTCGAGGAGGTCCATGACCTCCGCGGCGAGGATCACGAACAGAGCCGCCCACCGCCATCGGTACGGCGGCGTCTCGGCCGCCGTACCGGCCGGCGGAGCCGTCAGGGAAGGGGTGGACGGCGGCGCGGGTGGGTTTCCCATTGTCCCTCCAGATCTTTTGAACAGCGTTCATGATTTAGTGAGCACTGTTCTACACTCGATCAGCGTTCATCCGCAAGTATGACGTTCTTACGATATATCTCGATCTCTCCGTGAACAAGATATGTCTCGATACAGAGCGTCGTTCGTCCTGGGAAGCACTGTTCATTACGATGGCTGGGACAGCGGAGGTCCCCATGAGTCAGCAGGATGTGCCCGTACCCCCGTGGGAGCGTCCGAGAAAGCGCCCCGCCCCGGCACGCGTGCCCCTGACCCGGGAACGGATCATCGACGCCGCCTTCGCCGTGCTCGACCGCGAGGGCTACGACAAGATGAGCATGCGGCAGGTGGCCGCGGAGCTCGGGGTCGCCGTCTCGGCCCTGTACGCCCATGTGAGCGCCAAGGACGAGCTGCTGCAGCTGATGTACAACCGCATGTTGCGCAGCGTCGAGCTGCCCGATCCCGACCCGGAGAACTGGCAGGAGCAGATCAAGGAGTTCGCGCGGGACGGGCGGACCCGGATGCTGAGCCACCGCGACATGGCCAGGATCTCGATGGAGCAGACGCCCTTCACCCCCGAGCTGCTTCCGCATATCGAGAAGCTGCTGGCCATCTTCCGGCAGGCCGGCCTGCCTGATCGGGTCGCGGCGATAGCGGGCGACATCCTGTCGACGTTCATGGACGGGTTCATCCTCCAGGAGTCGATCTGGCAGGGACGCCGCGTCGAGGCCGGCGAGTCCGGAGGCACCGGAGACAAGGGGTGGCCGGAGATGCGCGCCGAGATCCAGAAGTACTTCGCCGCACTGCCGGCCGACCGGTTCCCGAACATGGTGGCGCTGGCCGACCTGATGGTGGACGAGTCCAACGACTACCGGTTCGATCTCGGCCTGGACATCATCCTGCGAGGCCTGGCCTCCTACATCGAGGAGAAGTGACCTACCGGACCGAACGGATCCCGGGAGTCGCCAGCACGGGCACGTGGGCGAGGGAGTAGCAGGCGCAGGCCGCCACGAACGCGGCGCGCACCCCGGCGAGCTGGCCGAGCGTGCCGGCGAGCAGCCCGCCCAGCGGCATCGCACCCCACATCAGGAAGCGCATGGTCGCGCTCAGCCGGCCGAGCAGGTGCGGCGGGCAGATCGACTGGCGGTACGCCCCCTGGACCACGCTGAACACCGTGCCCGCGAGGCCGCTGAGCGCCAGACCGGCGGGGAAGACGAGCAACCGCCATCCCGGGCCGGTCAGCGCCACGGGGAGCATGAACGCCGCGGCGAGCGCGGCCGATCCGTACATGGCGGGCCCGGTCCCGAGGCGCCGGGCCACCCGTGGCGCGAGCCAGGCGCCGCCCACGCCTCCCGCCGCGCTCGCCGACAGCAGCAGGCCGTACGCGGCCGGGCTCACGCCCACCTCGCGGATCAGGTAGAGCGGCAGCGTGGCCGTCCACAGGCCGAACGCCAGCATGGTCAGCGCGCCGGTGACGGCGACGACCCGCAGCACGGGATGGCCGGCCACGAACCGGACCCCCTCGGCGATCTCGGCCCGCAGGCTCCCCCGCCGCTCCTGGAGACGCTCCTCCCCCGCGCGGACGCCGAGCAGCAGCACGGCGGAGACGGCGAAGCTGACGGCGTCGGCCAGGATCGCCACCGGCGCTGTGAGCAGCTGCACGAGCCATCCGCCGATCCCGGGGCCGGTGAGCTGGGCCAGTGAGAGATTGCCCGCGAGCGCGCCGTGGCCGCGCGTCAGGTCCCGCCCGTCGACGATCGCGGGGAGGTGACTCTGCTGGGCGACGTCGAAGAAGACCGTGCACAGCCCGGTCAGGAGCGCCACACCGTACAACTGGGGCAGTGAGAGCACGTCCAGTGCGGCGGCGACGGGGACCGACAGCAGGGCGGCGGCGCGGATCGCGTCGGTCACGACGAGGACGGGCCGGCGGGGCATCCGGTCGACCCAGGCCCCGGCGGGCAGCCCCACCAACAGGAACGCCAGCATCCCCGCGGCGGTGAGCAGGCCGACCTGGAACGGGCTCGCATGAAGGGTGATCGCCGCCGTCAGCGGCAGGGCGACCAGGGTGATCTCGCTGCCGAGCTTGCTGATCGCGTCCGCCCCGGCGTAGCGGCGGAAGGAGGGGACCTGCCAGAGGCTACGGGTCCCCTCTCCGGCTGTCATGCCGGGAAATCCTCGCAGGAGCCTCGTCCACGGTCAAAAGGTTTCGCTTCGCGGGCAGATCGTTCGCGTGCGGGACGAGGACTGCCGCAACAGAGGCCACCAGGGGGTCGCGGGAGGGGCTCGCGGGAGGGGCTCGCGACCGGGCCGCGAGGCTGGTGAGGCCGGGGGCGCGATGGACGGCGAGTGGACGGGTGGGCCGAGGCCGGTGAGGGCGGGACCCAGCCGAGGCCGCCGAGTACGCTGATCGCGTGCAGGCCACGGTGAAGACGTTCGACCGCGCGACCCGCTCGGGCTCGGTGTTCCTCGACGACGGGACGGAGATCCCGTTCGACGCGGAGGCGTTCGACGCGGGGCCGCTTCGGCACCTGCGCCCCGGCCAGCGGGTCGCCCTCGTGATGGCCGGCGGCCGCGTCACCTACGTGACGCTGTCCACGTTCCCGTTGCCGTGACCCGTGAAATCTTGAACCCGTGAACCCGTGAATCTGGGAACCCGCGCCGCCCGACGCCGGTGTGCGCCGTTGTGCGGAGACACGAACGGCGCCCGGAAGGATCCGGACGCCGTCCCTGGCCTGGTTGTGCGCCGCCTACTTCTTCTTCGCGGACGCCTTGCCGCCGGCGTTGACCTGCTCCTTGAACTCGGCACCCGGGCGGAACCTGGGAGCCCAGCTCTCGGCTACCTTGATCGGATCGCCGGTCGAAGGGTTGCGAGCCGTACGAGCCGGCTTGTGCACCATCTCGAAAGCGCCGAAGCCGGTGATCGAGACCTTGTCACCGCCCGCGACCGCGTTCTGGATCGCGTCAAGGACAGCGTTGACCGCTTCGGTAGCGGTCTTCCTGTCACCGACGCGATCAGCGATCGCGTCGACGAGTTCCTTCTTGTTCATTTGGTTCCTCCCCCTTACGCGCTTTGAAATTAGGGGACGAGGAAGCGGGACTCAATCACCGGGGGGCATGTTTCGCCTGCTCGGCGTGTCGGATACGCCGTCCAGGTAGGCGATGAAGGCGTCCAGCCGGACGGCCGCATGGCCTATGTCCCGCTTTGCCACGTCACAGATGGAGAGCAGCCGTCGAGTCAGGCGAGCCCGCTCCTCCTGTGGTAAGGCTAACGCCCTGACGCGGCGATGCGCATCACGCAGTCGCCGCGCCAGCAGGACTTCCAGGGTCTGATGATCGTTCAGACGGTCGTCGGCAGCCATGGCTGCCGTCCATTCTCGTACTCGCCGATCGCGTCCGCGTGACGCAGGGTCAGCCCGATGTCGTCGAGGCCCTCCAGGAGCCGCCACCGCGTGTAGTCGTCGATCTCGAACGAGGCCACGAGGTCGCCCATGCGCACCTGCCGGTCGACGAGGTCGACGGTGATCTCCGCCGACGGGTCGGCCTCGACCGCGGCCTGCAGGCGCTCGACCACGTCCTCCGGCAGCACGACGGGCAGCAGGCCCATCTTCGTGGAGTTGTTGCGGAAGATGTCGCCGAACCGGGCGGAGATCACGGCGCGGAAGCCGTACTGCTGGAGCGCCCAGACGGCGTGCTCGCGCGAGGAGCCTGTGCCGAAGTCGGGTCCGGACAGCAGGATCGAGGCGTCCGCGTAGGCCGGGTCGTTCAGGACGAAGGACGGGTCCTCCCGCCAGGCGGCGAACAGGCCCTTCTCGAAGCCGGTACGGCTGACCTGCTTCAGCCAGACGGCGGGGATGATCTGGTCGGTGTCCACGTTGCTGCGCCGCAGCGGCACCGCGCGGCCGGTGTGTGTGGTGAAGGCATCCATGAGTGATCTTTCCTAGGACAGGTCGGGACGGGTGGGCCGGCCGCTGGTCACCCGCCGGGACGGGCAGAGCCGGCTGCGTGTCACAGGTCGGCGGGCGCGGTCAGCCTGCCGGTCACCGCGGTCGCGGCGGCCACCTGCGGCGACACCAGGTGCGTACGGCCACCCTTGCCCTGGCGGCCCTCGAAGTTGCGGTTGGAGGTCGAGGCGCTGCGCTCGCCCGGCTGCAGGATGTCGGGGTTCATTCCGAGGCACATGGAACATCCGGCCTCGCGCCACTCGGCGCCGGCGGCCCTGAACACCTCGTGCAGGCCCTCCTGCTCGGCGGCCCTCTTGACCTGCATCGAGCCGGGGACGATCAGCGTGCGCGTGACGACGGTGCGCCCGCGCAGGATGTCGGCGGCGGCGCGCAGGTCCTCCAGCCGGCCGTTCGTGCAGGAGCCGACGAACACGGTGTCGACCTGGACGTCGCGCAGCGGCGTGCCCGCCGTCAGGCCCATGTACGTGAGCGCCCGCTCGGCCGCGGACCGCTCGACCGGGTCGGCGAAGTCCTCCGGGGACGGCACGACCGAGCCGAGCTGGACGCCCTGCCCGGGGTTCGTGCCCCAGGTGACGAACGGCGTCAGCGTCGAGGCGTCGATGTTCACGACCTTGTCGAACTCGGCGTCGTCGTCGGTGCGCAGCGTCTTCCAGTACTCGACGGCCTGGTCCCAGGCGACGCCCTCGGGGGCGTGCGGGCGTCCGCGCAGGTACTCGAACGTGGTCTCGTCGGGGGCGATCATGCCGGCCCGGGCGCCCGCCTCGATCGACATGTTGCAGACGGTCATCCGGCCCTCCATGGAGAGCCCGCGGATCGCCTCGCCGCGGTACTCCACGATGTAGCCCTGCCCGCCGCCGGTGCCGATCTGGGCGATGATCGCCAGGATGAGGTCCTTCGCGGTGACGCCGACCGGGAGCTCGCCCGCGACCTCGATGGCCATCGTCTTCGGCCGGTAGGCGGGCAGCGTCTGGGTGGCGAGCACGTGCTCGACCTCGGAGGTGCCGATGCCGAACGCGATGCCGCCGAACGCGCCGTGCGTCGAGGTGTGCGAGTCACCGCAGACGATCGTCATGCCGGGCTGGGTCAGGCCGAACTGCGGGCCGATGATGTGCACCACGCCCTGACCGGCGTCGCCCATCGGGTGCAGCCGGACGCCGAACTCCGCCGCGTTCTTCCGCAGCGTCTCCACCTGCGCGCGCGACACCGGGTCGGAGATCGGCCCGAGCACGGTCGGGACGTTGTGGTCCTCGGTGGCGATCGTGAGATCGGGCCGGCGCACGGTCCGCCCGCTGAGACGGAGGCCGTCGAACGCCTGAGGGCTCGTCACCTCGTGGATGAGGTGGAGGTCGATGTAGAGCAGGTCGGGCTCGCCGTCGGCGCGGCGTACGACGTGCTGCTCCCATACCTTCTCAGCCAGTGTGCGACCCATAGGTGTAACGCCTCCTTGCGTTCGACCCCCGGATGTCTCTTATCATGAGACGCAAATATCGGGATATGGACACTGTATCTCGTGAATCCCAATATTGCGTTTGCATCTCGGATAGCGAGACGGCAGTATCGGGGTATGGACAACTCTAGCGGGGTCGGAGTACTCGACAAGGCGGTTCTCGTACTCAACGCCCTGGAGGCGGGCCCCGCTTCCCTGGCACAGCTCGTCCAGGCGACGGGACTGGCCCGGCCCACGGCTCACCGGCTCGCGGTGGCGCTGGAGCACCACCGCATCGTCTCCCGCGACACGCAGGGTCGTTTCATCCTGGGCCCCCGGCTGTCGGAGTTGTCCACCGCCGCCGGGGAGGACCGGCTGCTCGCCGTCGCCGGTCCCGTGCTCATCCAGCTCCGCGACCTCACCGGGGAGAGCGCCCAGCTCTACCGCCGCCAGGGCGACGAGCGCGTCTGCGTTGCCGCCGCCGAGCGCGCGAGCGGCCTGCGCGACACCGTGCCGGTCGGCTCGGCCCTGCCGATGACCGCGGGCTCGGCCGCCCAGATACTGCTGGCCTGGGAGGAGCCCGACCGGCTGCACCGCGGCCTGCGCGGCGCCAAGTTCACCGCCGCCACCCTCGCCAGCGTACGCAGGAGGGGCTGGGCCCACAGCGTCGGCGAGCGGGAGCAGGGCGTCGCCAGCGTCTCCGCCGCCATACGGGGCTCCGGGGGCAAGGTCATCGCGGCCGTGTCGGTCTCCGGCCCCATCGAGCGCCTGACCCGCACGCCCGGCCGCATGCACGCCGCGCCCGTCGTCGCCGCCGCCGAAAGGATCACCGAGGCCATGCGGCGGGCAAACTAGCCGGTCCTCCCCCGTAGCGGTGTTCTGCGGGCCGGCGAACCCGGCCCCGGCGGGAATTCGGGGCTTGCGAGGAGTCCTCGCGGGTGCGGCGACGACACGGCGAGACGTCATCTGAGCGGCGGCGGCAGGCGAGAAGATCCAAAAGACATGGCCCGGTCATCCACAGGCGCGCTAACTGATTAGAGAGCGGCGTCCCGATAGCCCTAGGCTGGCGGGGTGACAGATCGCATCGAGGCGGCCGCCGGTGAGCTGCGTCCCCTGCTCCAAGAATTCATACTCTGGGCGCCCGCCAACGCACCCGGCAGCGATCCGGAGCTCGTGGGGCCGGTCGCGTTGTGGCACCGCCTCATCGCCCGCGAGGACGTCGGGCTCTGGAAGCGCGGCGATCTGCGCACCGTGCTCCTTGAACGCATGCCGCAGGTGGTCGAGGACCCCGACGCCGCCGCCGACGGCATGGTGGGCGCGATCCGGGCGTACCTGACGTTCCTGTCGTCGACCGGCCGGCTCTCGCCGGGCTCCGCCACGCTCCCCACCCTGCTCGCCGAGCTGGAGGAGATCGAGGACGACTTCGTCGACGCGATGGAGGACGCCATCGCCGAGCGCGACTGGGACGAGGAGGAGGACGAGCTCGACGGGGACGAGGAGGACGAGGGTCTCGGCGACTTCGAGACGTTCGCCGACGAGATCGGCGCCCTGCCCACGATCCGGCTGCGGCCCGACTCCGAGCTCGCCGAGGCGGCCCGGGGGGTGACGCTCATCGCCCAGGCCAGGGACCTGGCCCTGTGGGTCGGGACCGGCCGCAAGGTCGGTGAGGAGACGCTGCTCGGGGACGACGAGGTGGACGAGGCCGTGCGGACGCTCGGGCTGCCCGACGCGCACAACATCTGGAACCTGTGGAACCTCGCCATCGACCTGGAGTTCCTCGCTCCGGACGGCGACGACACGGTGAGCGTGGACTCCGACACCGCCGCCTGGCCGTTCGACGACGACGAGGACGTGCTGGACGCCTGGCTGCTCGGGCTCCACTCGCTCGACTACGGCGACCCCGAGCTCGACGACGACGATCTGACCCTCGCGTTGTCCGGGCTGACGCGCGCCCTGCTGATCCGCCTGCTCCTGGGCGGCGGCGAGCGGTCGCTCACCGACCTGCGGGGGGAGCTGGCCGAGGCGGTGGCCGAGTACGACGACCTCGGCCCCGACGCGTGGGCCGCCGCCGGCGACCCGCTCGCGCCCGTGATCGCCTGGCTCGGCGGCTACGGCATGGTGACCGTCGAGGACGACGTCGTACGGCTGACGCCGCTCGGCACCGAGGGCATGGTCCACATGCTCGACGACGCCGACATCGAGATCGACGCGCGGCCGGCCATCGACGCGATGACCGCCCTCGACCTGCTGTCGTTCAGCGCCGACATGTCCGAGGAGGAGGCCGACGAGGAGTTCGCCGCCTGGCTGAGGCTGCGCGACACCCCGCAGGCCGCCTCGGAGCTGCTCGCCGCCGCCGCCGAGGAGGAGTCGGACGCCCTGGTCCGGGTCCAGGCCGCCAGCCTCGTCGGGGCACTGGGAGAGGCCGCCGTGCCGGCCTGGCGGGAGGCGCTGAAGGAGCCGTCGCTGCGGCCGTACGCCGCGACCCACCTCACCCAGCTGGAGGTCGAGGAGGCGCCCGAGCCGACGCCTGAGGACACGCACTGGCTGATCCTCGACATGTGGACCATCTCCGCCGGGCTCGGGCGGCCGGAGTTCGTGAGCAGCCTGCACGACATCGGCCCGGCCCAGACGCTCATCGAGCTGCTCGACGTGATCTGGAAGGTCCCCCACCCTCACGTGGAGGAGCTGATGGAGGCCATCGACGACGCCCATCCGGACAAGCAGGTGGGCAAGGCCGCCAAGCGGGCGCTGTTCAAGGCGCGATCGGGAAGATAGCGCAGGTCGTCGTGCCGTGGGCGTAGAGCTTGCCGTCGGCGGCGCCCACGATCCTCGCCTCCGCGGTGGCGATCGACCTGCCCACATGCAGGACGGTCCCCTCGCAGCGCAGCGTGCCGGTGTGCGCGAACGCCGGGCGCACCATGTGGACCGTCAGGTTCGTGGTGGTGTAGCCCGCCCCCGCCGGCAGCCGGGTCATCACCGCGCAGCCGAGCGCGGAGTCGAGCAGCGTGGCGTAGTAGCCGCCGTGGACCGAGCCGATCGGGTTGTACAGGTGCTCCCCGGTCTCACCCTCGAAGACGGCCAGTCCCGGCTCCACCCGGACGAGTGTGAAGCCCAGCGTCCCGGCGATCGGCGGCGCGGGGATCCGGCCTTCGATCATCTCGTGGAGGAACTCCAGCCCGCTCAGCTCGCCGGGAGGAACCGTCGGAGGGGCCCAGGAATGGGTGCGGGAGGTGGCCGTCGTCGTCATGGGTTCAACTTTGGAACCCAGACCACCTTCAGCGCAAATCGGTCGTCCGCCTAAAGCCCGCGCAGGAACTCGTGGACCACCGCGGCGAACCCGTCCGGGTCGGCGGCGTGGACGAAGTGGTCGCCGTCCAGCTCCGCCCGGCGGGTGCCGGGACGGCGGCTGATCATCTCCTGGACCTGCTCGGCCGGGATGACGCCGCGGCTGCCGTGGACCAGCAGCGCCGGACATGAGCCGGCCGTCCAGTCCGCCCAGTGACTGCCGTGCACCAGCTCTTCGGAGTCCACCATGTCGCGGGGGACGAACGGCAGCCGCCAGCCACCGTCGGCGTCGCGACGCAGGCCGTCGGCGAAGAACGGGGCGAAATGCCCGAGCCCCTCGATCAGCGCCTCACGGGTGGGCGCCTGGTACGGCAGATCCAGCACGAAGGACAGCGGGTTGGGGCCGTGCAGGCCGAGTTCGGCCGGGCCCTCGGTGTTGACGAGGGCCGCGACGCGAGCGGGGTGGCGGGCGGCGAACTGGTAGGCGTTGATCGCGCCCAGCGAATGCCCGAGCAGCACCACCCGGTCGAGGCCGAGATGGTCGAGGAGCGCCAGGACGTCGGCGACGTAACCCTGGCGGCTGTAGTCGGCCGCCCGGTCGGAGTCACCGTGCCCGCGCTGGTCGGGGGCGATGACCCGCCATCCGGAACCGAGCCGCGCAGCCAGGCCGGCGAAGGAGGCGCCTTCGGACATGTGCCCGTGCAGGGCCACCAGAGGACGGCCGGGGCCGCCGAAGTCGAGGTAGGACAGGCGACGGCCGTCGATGGTCAGCTCGGCGCGGTTGATGGTGTGGCTCACGGGATCCCCCTTGGTTGTCGGTGTCTCCACGTTAACGGTGGTTTGCGCGTACGCGCAAGACGTACGCCTAAGGCATTTGCCTAGGACGATCGCCTCATCGGCCGGTAGCATTCCCGCATGGGAAATCGGGAGGACCTGATCGCCGGAGCGCGGCGCTGCCTGGAGGAGAAGGGCTGGGCACGGACGACGGTCCGCGACATCTCGGCCGCCTCGGGCGGTGTCAGCATGGCGGCCATCGGCTACCACTTCGGTTCGAGGGAGGCGCTGCTGAACGCCGCCCTCATCGAGGCCATCGACGACTGGGGCGCTCAGACGGGGCGGGTGCTCGCCGACTTCGGCCAGGCCGGGTCAACCCCGGCCGAGCGGTACGAGGCGATGTGGGACCGGGTGATCGCCTCTCTCGCGGAGAACCGCAAGCTGTGGCTGGCGACCGTCGAGGCCCTCATCCAGGCGGAGCATTCGGAGGAGCTGCGGCGTTACCTGTCCGACGGCCAGAGCGAGGGCCGCCGTGGGCTGGCGGCCCTCCTGGCCGGCGTCGAGGAGGACACGGTCGACCAGGCCACCGTACGCACGCTCGGCGCCGTCCAGCTCGCCCTGCTGTCCGGAGTCCTGACGCAGTGGCTCACCGACCCTCAGCGGGCTCCCACCGGAGCGGAGGTGATCGCGGGCCTGCGCGCGCTGGCCCCTCTCCTGGGCCCTTCCTGAATCGATCCCCGGCCGTCCGCGTGATCGGGAATCTCGCGGGGGTGCGCGGTAGCGGCAGACGGCCGATCACGAGCACCGTCTGACCGCGGTGTCAGGACTCTTGGAGGTAACCCCAGGCGGTGGCGACCTCGCGCAGGTCCTCCGGGACGTCCTCGGGGGCGGGAAGCGGCCGGCCACGCTGCACCCGGCCGCTGCGGATCTTGTCGCGCCAGTCTCCGATGCCCTTCACGAACTCGCCGTGGTCGTGCCGGCCGTACTCGATCATGCCGGGCTCGTAGCCGATGCCGAGATAGGTGCACACACGGCGCATCTCGCCCTCGGGGTCGTCGACGAGCGCCTCATATCTCAGGTCGAGCCCGTCGTACCGCCGCCTGGCCTCCTGGAGGTAGCGCATGTACTGCAGGGTGTGCCGGACGGCCTCCTCCATGGGCCGCTCCTGCGGGTCGGCCTCATGCCAGGAGCCGGCGATCGAGGCGGGGTGACGCATGAGGAAGATGAAGCGGGCGTCGGGCCAGCACGTGGATATGCGCCGGTGGGCGAAGACGTTGCTGGGCGTCTTGTCGACGATGATGTCCTTGCCGCTCGCGACCAGTTCCCGGTGCAGCATGCGGTCCCAGAGGACGTGCTCGATGTCGCTCGGGGAATGACCGAGCGCGTCCATGGCCTGCCGCACCGGCTCGGTCGTCAGGCTGACGGCGATCCTCCGTATGTGGAGCTCGTGCGGCGCATGGATTCGCGAATGGCTGTTCAGCATGACGCGGAGCAACGTGGAGCCGGACCTGACGGGCGAGAGCACGAAGACGGGTGCGCGCAGCAGCCGGTCGATCTTCGGATCGGCCGGCGGGCGTGGAGTGTCCTTGGGGGGCGGGGCCTGCGGCCTGGGCCGGACGATGGTGTAGCCGGTGATGCCTTCGAGGGCCGAGTTGACCTTCGTCTTCCACGTCATGGGCCTTCACCGTAGGCAGGGCGGTTGGCCGAGAGATGAACGTGAGCTGGGAAGGGCCAAAGAACCGGACTGGCGCCCGCGCAGCGGGCCGTGAACAGGGCGCGGCGTCCCGTAACGGCGAAACCCCCGGCGATGGAGATGCCGAGGGTTTCTATGGGATGTAGCCCCGACCGGATTCGCGCCCGCGCAGCGGGCCGTGAACAGGGCGCGGCGTCCCGTAACGGCGAAACCCCCGGCAGGTGGATGCCGAGGGTTTCTATGGGATGTAGCCCCGACCGGATTCGAACCGGCGCTACCGCCTTGAGAGGGCGGCGTCCTAGGCCACTAGACGACGGAGCCAGGTGCAGTGTGGTAGTCCCGAGCGGATTCGAACCGCCGTTACCGCCTTGAGAGGGCGGCGTCCTAGGCCACTAGACGACGGGACCATGCACTGCGCTGTTGTTCTTCCAGCAGAATCCCTGAACTGGGGGGATCCAGCTGGGGTACCAGGACTCGAACCTAGACTAGCTGAACCAGAATCAGCCGGGCTGCCAATTACCCCATACCCCATCTGCTCACGAGACCCAGGGCCCCGCTTGCGACTCCGAAAGGATAGCCCAGCTTGGGACCCACTACCAAAACGATTCCCGGCGAGCCCCCGGGCGATCCCCGAGCCGTCCCTCGTGTGCCAGGCTGGGCAAGCGCCAGCCCACCCATCGCACGACGCGAGGAGCCGCCAGAGATGACCCCGGCCGCGAACCCTTTCCTCACCCCCAGCACGCTGCCCTACCGCCTGCCCCCCTTCCAGGAGATCCGGGAGGAGCACTACGCGCCGGCGTTCGAACAGGGCATGGCCGAGCACCTGGCCGAGGTGGAGGCGATCGCGGACAACCCGGAGCCGCCGACGTTCGAGAACACCATCGAAGCTCTGGAACGGTCAGGACGGCTGCTGGAGCGGGTCTCCGCGGTCTTCTTCAACCAGGCGTCCTCGGACACCACGCCGGGCATCCAGGAGATCCAGAAGGACGTCGTGCCCAAGCTGGCCAAGCACGCCGACGCCGTGCACCTGAACGCGGCGCTGTTCGCCCGCATCCAGGCGGTCGAGCCGTCCGGGGACGAGCAGCGGTGGCTGCTGGAGCGCTATCTGACCGACTTCACCCGCGCGGGCGCCCGGCTGGGGCCGCAGAAGCAGGAACGCCTGCGGTGGCTCAACGAGCGGCTGTCCACGCTGTCCACGACGTTCCAGCAGAACCTGCTGGCCGACACCAACAACCGGGCCGTCCTCGTGCACGACTCCGCGGAGCTCGACGGCCTGTCGCAGGACGCGATCGCCGGGCTCGCCGAGACGGCCAGACAGCGCGGGCTGGACGGCGGATACCTCATCACCCTGGTGCTGCCGACGGGTCAGCCGGCCCTCGCCGAGCTGACCGACCGGTCACTGCGGGAGCGGATCCATGCCGCCTCTGTCGGCCGGGGCGCGGACAACGCCGAGCTGATCACGGAGATGGCGGCCCTCCGCCAGGAGCACGCCACCCTGCTGGGCTACGGCAACCACGCGGAGTACGTCCTGGCCGACCAGACCGCGGGGACCACGGCGGCGGTCACCGCGATGCTGGAGCGGCTGGTGCCTCCGGCGGTGGCGAACGCCCGCAAGGAGCAGGCGGACCTGGAAGAGCTCGCCGGCCATGCCGTACAGCCGTGGGACTGGTCGTTCTACGCCGAGAAGGTGCGCAAGGAGCGCTACGACATCGACAGCGCCCGCATGCGGCCGTACTTCGAGCTGAACTCCGTGCTGGAGAAGGGCGTCTTCCACGCCGCCAACCGGCTGTACGGGATCACCTTCACCGAGCGGCCCGACCTGCACGGCTACCACCCGGAGGCGCGGGTCTTCGAGGTGGCCGAGGAGGACGGGTCGCCGATCGGCCTGTTCCTCGGCGACTTCCACGCCCGGGCCTCCAAGCGGGGCGGCGCCTGGATGAACAGCCTGGTCAGGCAGTCGGCCCTGGAGGGCACCGGGCCGGTCGTGGTCAACAACCTCAACATCGTCAAGGGCGAGCCGACGCTCATGACGTTCGACGAGGTCAACACGATGTTCCACGAGTTCGGCCATGCCCTGCACGGCCTGTTCTCCGACGTGCGCTACCCGCGTTTCTCCGGCACGTCGGTGCCGCGTGACTTCGTGGAGTATCCCTCGCAGGTGAACGAGATGTGGGCCACCCATCCGGAGATCCTGGCCAACTACGCCCGTCACCACGAGACGGGCGAGCCCATGCCTCAGGAGCTCGTCGACCGGATGCTGGAGACCCAGAAGTTCAACCAGGGGTTCGCGACCGTGGAGTACCTGTCCGCCACGCTGCTCGACTGGGCCTGGCACACGGCGTACACGGGCGGCGGCGCCGAGGAGTTCGAGGCGCGGGCGCTCAAAGACGCGGGCGTGGACCTTCCGGCTGTGCCGCCGCGCTACCGGAGCACCTACTTCGCCCACATCTGGGCGGGCGGGTACAGCGCCGGGTACTACTCCTACATCTGGAGCGAGGTCCTCGACGCGGACACGGTGGAGTGGTTCACCGAGAACGGCGGCCTGCGCCGGGAGAACGGCGACCGGTTCCGCCGGGAGCTGCTGTCCAGGGGCGGCAGCGTCGACGCGATGACGGCCTTCCGCCGGTTCCGCGGCCGGGACCCGGAGATCGGCCCTCTGCTCACCCGCCGCGGCCTGCTGTAAAGCCCCTTTTCAGCGCCGCGTCTGCGGGTGACGGCCGAAGACCGTCACCCGCAGGTGTCAGGAGAGCCGGGCGAGAGCCGTACGGATCCGATCAAGTGATCGCTCACGGCCGAGGACCTCGATGGACTCGAACAGCGGCAGGCCGACCGTCCTGCCGGTGATCGCCACCCGTACGGGGGCCTGGGCCTTGCCGAGCTTCAGCCCGTGGGCGGCGCCGACCTCTTCCAGCGCCTCCTTCAGCGAGTCCGGGTCCCAGCTGACCGACTCCAGGCGCTCGGCGTAGCCGGAGAGGATCTCGGCGGCGCCCGGCTTCATCGCCTTGTCCCACGCCGCGGGGTCGACGGCCGGCTCCTCCAGGAAGAGGAAGTCGACGTTGGCCGTGATCTCCGACAGCACGGCGACCCGGGTCTGGGCCAGCCCGGCCACCCGGGCGAAGACGTCCCGGTCCCACGAGGGGTCGAGCCACGGGTCGCAGCGGGCGATGAAGACGGCGGGCGGCAGCGCGCGGATGTATTCGCCGTTGAACGCCCGCAGCTTCTTCTCGTCGAAGAACGCCGGAGCCTGGTTGACGTCCTCCAGGCGGAACAGCGGCACCATCTGCGACCACGGCATGATCTCGCGGTCGTCGCCGGGGCCCCAGCCGAGCAGCATCAGGTAGTTGACCATGGCCTCCGCGAGGTAGCCCTCCTCGCGGTAGGACTCCAGGGCCACCTTGTCACGCCGCTTGGACAGCTTCTGCCGCTTCTCGTTCACGATGACCGGCACGTGCGCCCAGACAGGGGGCTCCGCGCCGAGCGCCTCCCACAGCAGCTGCTGCTTGGGCGTGTTCGACAGGTGCTCCTCGGCCCTGAGGACGTCGGTGATCCGCATCTCGATGTCGTCGACCACGTTGGCGAGGATGAACAGCGGGGAGCCGTCGCCGCGGACGATGACGAAGTCCTCCATCGCGGCATTGGGGAACTCGACCCGGCCGCGGACCTTGTCGTCCACCACGGTCACGCCCTCGTCGGGGGTGCGGAACCGCACGGCGCCCTCGGTGAGGCCGAGATCGCGGCAGTGGCCGTCGTAGCCCTGGTGCTCGGAGCCGGTCCTGGCCTTCACGTCGTCGCGCGTGCAGGTGCAGTGGTAGGCCTTGCCGTCCTTGAGGAGCTTGGCCGCCGCCTCGCGGTGCTGCTCCTCGTACGCCGACTGGAAGTAGGGCCCCTCGAAGTGCGGCGAGTCGCCGTTGATGCCGATCCAGGCGAGGGCCGAGATGATCCCCTCGGTCCACTCCGGCCGGTTGCGCGCGGCGTCGGTGTCCTCGATGCGCAGGACGAACGTGCCACCGGTCTGCTCGGCGACGGCCCAGTTGAACAGTGCCGAGCGGGCGCCGCCGACGTGGAACATGCCGGTCGGCGACGGCGCGAAGCGCACCCTAGTCACGTGAGATCACCCGGTTAGTGAGAGTTCCGATTCCTTCGATGGAGACGCTGACCTCGTCGCCCACGTCCATCGGCCCGACTCCGGCGGGAGTGCCGGTGAGGATGACGTCGCCCGGCAGCAGCGTCATCGCCGCGCTCACGTACTCGATGAGCGCGGGGATGTGGTGCAGCAGCAGTGAGGTCCGCGCGGTCTGCCTGAGCTCGCCGTTCAACGTGGTGGTGATCGCGAGGTCGGCCGGGTCGAGGGAGGTCTCGATCCAGGGGCCGAGCGGGCAGAACGTGTCGAAGCCCTTGGCCCTGGCCCACTGCCCGTCCTTGGCCTGGAGATCCCGGGCCGTGACGTCGTTGGCGCAGGTGTAGCCGAAGACCACGTCGTACGCGCGCTCGGCGGGCACCTCCCGGCACAGCCGCCCGATGACCACGGCCAGCTCACCCTCGAAGTCGACGCGGCTCGACAGTTTCTCCGGGTGCATGACGGGCTCCCCCGGCCCGATCACCGAGGTGTTGGGCTTGAGGAACACCACCGGCTCGGCCGGAGGCTCCCCGCCCATCTCGCGGGCGTGGTCGGCGTAGTTCTTGCCGATGCCGATGACCTTGCTGGGCAGCATGGGGGCGACGACGCGGACCTCGGCCAGCGGATACCGCTCGCCGGTCAGCTCCACGCCGCCGAACGGGTGGCCGGCGATCCTGGCGATGACCTGCTCGCCCTCTTCCACCACTCCGAACGCGACCCCGTCGCCCGTGGAGAACCTCGCGATACGCACGTCACGAGCCTAGTGCCGACTGCCGGATGGTCATGTTCGGCGTGGCCGTCCTGTGGACGAACCGCGGACCCGCCTCCCGCGTACCGGGCGGGGCCGCCTCGTAAGGTGGTGTCCGTAGGTCGTGTCCGTGGCTGGTCTCGGATCACGTGGGGAATCGAGTCGTACGGGAGTCCATGTGCCTTCGGTCGTGAAGATCAACGTGCTGACGGTGCCCGCGGGGATGCGGGAGGAGCTGGAGAAGCGGTTCGCGAACCGGGCCGGGATGGTCGAGTCGTCCGACGGGTTCGAGTGGTTCGAGCTCCTCCGGCCCGTGGAGGGCACCGAGCGCTACCTCGTCTACACCCGCTGGCGGAGCGAGGAGGACTTCCAGCGCTGGCAGCAGAGCATGGCGTTCCAGGCGGGGCACGCGCGGGCCGCCGCCGAGTCGGGCCGCCAGGGTGAGGCGCACGGCCACGCGGGGGGCGAGGGCCACCCGCACGCACAGGGCCAGGGGCACGGCCATGGGCACGGCGGGCCCGCCGCCACCGACTCCGAGCTCTGGTCGTTCGAGGTCGTCCAGAGCGCGTCCCCCAAGCAGGGCTGAGCCTCACTCCACGACAGGAGCGTCGAACGGGTCGGCGGCGGTCCGCGCCGCCGTCAGGCCGATGTCGTGCGGGACAGCCGGGACGTGGCGAAGCTCGTCGCCGGCACCGATACTGCGCCCTGCCGCGCCACGTTCTGCACAGGTACCTTTCGGAACGCATGCCCTGTTACTGCCGTGACTTGACGATATGAGTGGGATTCGGCCAGCATCCTCCCCATCCCCTGTCTTGATCGGTCGGAAGGAACTGCGTGCGCAGCCGCTCTCCAGTCATCGGCGTGTTCGCCGTCCTCCTGCTGGCCGGTCTCCTCGCCGCTCCCGCGCGGGCCGGGACCGCGCGGGACGGGACCGCGCGGGCCGGCACGCAGCAGCCGCAACGGACCGCCGAATGCCAGGGCGACTGGCTGCCCGCCACCCCCACGTCCCCCGACATCATGAACGGCAAGCTGTCGTTCCTCGACCTCCCCACGGTGACCGTCGGCAAGGACGTCGACTGGCGGACGGATCCGTACAAGAACAGGTCCTGGCAGATGGTGTTCCAGTCGCTGCGCTGGATGGGCCGTCTGGTGGCGGACTACGAGTCGACGGGCCGGCAGGAGTACCTCAGCAGGGCGACCGAGATCGCCAAGGACTGGGTGGCCGACAACCCGCCCGGGGGGCGCCACACCGCCAAGTACGCCTGGTCGGAGCATCCCATCGCCCTGCGCGCCCCCGCTCTCGTCTGCCTGAGCAGGTACGTCACGGCCGGGTGGCTGAAGGACAGCCTCGCGCTGCACGCCAAGCTGCTGTCCGACCCCAAGCATTACGAGGCCGGCCACAACCACGGGCTCGACCAGGACATCGGCCTGCTGCGGATCGGCTGCCGCTACGGCAACGGCACGTGGAAGAGCCTCGCCCTGCGGCGCATGACGAGCTCGATGCGGACGGACATCGACTCCGAAGGCGCGCTGAGGGAACAGGCCCCCCGCTACGCCATCTACGTCCACGACCGGCTGCGGGTCGCGATCGACACGATCCACGACTGCGGGCTGAAGGTGCCCGCGGACCTGGCCGCCCGCTGGGAGCACCTGCCCGAGCACATCAGCGCCGCCACCCAGCCGAACGGATACCTCGTGCCCATCGGCGACGGCCCCGCCGACGTCCAGCCCGCCGGTTTCGCGCACGCCGACGCGACCGTGCAGATCTTCAGGGCGGGGTACGTCTTCGGCCGCACGACCTGGGGGGACCCCCAGTCGGCGTACTACTCGATCAGGTTCGGCCCGGGGCTCAAGTTCCACGGGCACGAGGACCATCTGGGCGTCACCTACTACGCCCAGGGGCGCCCGATCCTCACGGAGGCCGGGTTCCACTCCTACGAGGGCACGCCGTACCGGAAGTGGACGATGACCCCCGAGGCGCACAACGTGCCGGTCGTCGTGGGCGCCAGGTTCCGCGGCCACACCCCGACCTCGCTGGTGCGCAGGTCCGTCGGCAAGGAGCGGCAGTCGTTCACGCTGACCGACCGGGCGTACGGCGTCCGCCGGACCCGCGCGGTGCTGGTGAACCACCACCAGGACGTGATGGCCGTGCTCGACACCGGCGGCGCCGCGCTGCGCAACCTGTGGCACCTCGACCCGTCCCTGAAGGTCGTGTCGTCGGCGAAGGGCACGGTCGTGGTGGCCGACGGCTCCTGGCGGGCGTCGCTCGTGCAGCTCACGATGCCCGCCTGCAAGCCGATCAAGGGCCAGCGGGTCGTCCGCGGGCAGACGAGCCCCTACCAGGGGTGGGTGTCACCCGCGTACATGCGCAAGGTGCCCGCCTCGGCCGTCATCTCACCCGTGGCGAAGTCGCTGCTGACGATCGTGGTGCCCGGGACGGACAGCCCCGCCGTCACCTGCTCGGGTCGTACGGTGATCGTCCACACCCCCGACGGCCCCGTTACGCTGCGTGCGAGCGGCGGGAACCTGTCGTAGCCCTCGGCGGCCGGTCGTCGTCCGCGGCCCCCATGAGTGCGGTGTGCCGCGGTGACGCCTGGAATCGCGGCTAGCGATGGACCGGCGAGGAGCCGTTGACGACCTGCCGGCCCTGATCCGGCAGGTGGCCGAGCTTGTCGACCTCCTGGGCCAGCCCTTCGAGCACGGCGCGCAACTGCACCTGGGTCACCTGCGCGAACGTCCGCAGGTAGGCGATCCGCCGTTCCAGCTCCTCCGCGTCGGCGCTCTGCACGCCAGAACCCGAACGGTAGGCGCCGACGGCCTGGTCTGCGGCCTCCTCGGCCTGCCGCTGCGCCTCCTGGAGAATCTGCTCGTACTGCTGGCGGGCCTCCCCTACGAGCCGGCGCGCGTAGTCCTCCGCCTCCGCGATCTGGGCGTCGGCCGCCTGCTGCGCCCGTGACAGGAGGTTGATCGCATCGACGCTGAGCCCTGTCTGCAGGCCGGCCATGCCGTCCACGTTGACGCCGTGCGCCTTGTACCACTGCCTCATGCGGTCGACGGAGGCCCGCAAGTCGGCCTTCTCCCTGTCGCCGGCCGCGATGTCCTCCGCCACGCGGTACAGGAACGTGCGCACCTCGTCCTCGCTGTAGCCGCGGTGCCCGAGCTTGGTCCGCGAGAACTCCTGCTTGCGCACCCGATCCGGGGTAAGTGGCTGCCGGCCGCTCAGTGGGCGATCTCCCCAGGCCATCTCTGCCGTCATGACTCCCGACCCCTGTCGCTCGTGAACTCGTCGAAGTGGATCCGCTCCGGTGGCACGCCGGCGTCCAGCAGCCGTGCGACGGTGCTCTGCACCATCTCCTCCGACCCGCACACGAAGACGTCCTGGCCGCGCCAGGCCGGGAGCGCCGCGTCCACCGCGTGGCTCCGGACGCCCCGGTAGAGAGGGTCGTGGGAGACGACCGGCGTGAGGGTCAGCCACGGGTGCTCGGCGTCCATCTTGGCCAGCGCCTCGAGATCGTACAGTTCCCGGGAGGTACGGGCGCCGACGACGAGGTCCACCTTGCGCAGCGGGCCCTCGTGCATCACCTGTTCGACCAGCGCCTTGAGGGGGGCGAGGCCCGTGCCGCCGGCGATCAACAGCAGGTCGCCGGGCCGCTCCTCGGAGAGCGTCAGCCGGTCGCCCACCGGCGCTCCCACCCGCAGGACGTCGCCGTGACGCGCGCCGTGCACCAGCGCCGAGCTGAGCATGCCGCCGTCTACGAGGCGTACGTGAAGGTCGATCGTGTTGTCTTCGCGCGGCGCGTTGGCGAAGGAGTAGTAGCGCCAGATCCGCGGTCGCAGGGCGAACGAGATCGAGGCCGACTGGCCGGGCCGGTAAGGGTACTGGTAGTTCAGCCGCGCCCGGATCACGGCGATGCCGAGGGCCCGGGGCTCATGGCTGATGATCTCCCCCTCCCACCAGGGCGGAGTGGTCGCCGACGCGTCGGCCGCGGCGTCCGACATGACCTGGGCGACCAGGCCGTACGCCTGCGTCCAGTCCTGGGCGAGGGCGGGCGTCCACCCTTCGGCCAGGAAATGTTCGAGGGTGGCGAGCAGTGCCCTGCCGACCGCGGGGTAGTGCTCCGCGACGACGGCGAACTTGCGGTGGTCGCGACCGAGCTGCTGCAGGAACGGGACCAGCTCCTCCACCCGGTCGACGTTGCTGACGATCTGCCCGAGCGCGCCGACGAGCCGGTCGCGCTGGCGCGCCATCGACACCGGGAACAGGTCCCGTGTCTCCGGGGCGGTGAGGAACAGGGCCGAGTAGAAGAACAGCGGCACCTGATCACCCGATCGGGCGACGAGGTGCCAGCTGTCCTTCAGAGCTTGCGCGTCCACTTAGCCGGCCGTCTCGACGGGCTCCGCCACGATGGACGACTCCACCTTCCTCAAGACCAGCACGACGTGCTGCACGATCTCGTCGCCCACACCGGCCTCCTGAAGGACGGAGACGAGGATCTCACCGACCTTCGCGTAGTGCTCGGACGTGATGCCCATGCCGCTGTGCGCCTCGGCGAGGTCGCGCCCCTCGTAGGGCTCCGGGCCGCCCAGGACGGAGCACAGCAGCACGACCATGTGCCGCTTCAGCCTCGGCATGTCGACACCGGCGAAATACGGCCGCAGGTCGGCGTCGTCGAGCACGAGCACGTAGAAGCGCTCGACGGCGTCGCGGACAGCCGGGGCGCCGCCGATCTGGTCGTAGTAAGAGGGCGAGGTGGTCACAAAACCTCCATGACAGGACGGGCGTCGGGCGAGCCGGTTGACAACGTTCGATGATTTTCCGAACTCGGCTCGGTCATGACGCCGGTCATACGAAAGGACGTTCTCCGGCACTCAGCGCGCGGCCGTTTCGGGCGAGGAACCCGCCCAGGGCGGCGGAGAGTACGGGGCGAGTGAAGGTGGTGTGGATCTGCCGTCACCCTCCGTCGAGGCCAGAAGCATGAGACGACGAGGCCGAGCCATGGCCCACATCGTGAGCCACAGGCTCAAAGCCCGTCCGCCTAGGCAACTATTGTCCCATAAGTCACAGCAGCAACAAACACTAATGCTGACAAATCCAGACTTGCGCAGGTCAAAGTCGGTTCCGTCGCCTCTCCAGCGCGACATGAGGAAAGCGCGCGAGCGAACCGGCCGGAGCGGTGGCCGCCTACCTTCGCGCCTTCGGCGCGGCCTCACGGCCTCAAGGGCGTCCCGAGACCGGGCGAGCGGAGCGAGCGCGGTTAAACGCTGTGCCCGGCGCGGAGGAGGCCGTAGGTGACGGCCTGCTCCAGGGCCTGCCAGGAGGCCTCGATGATGTTCTCGTCCACGCCGACCGTGGCCCATTCGCCGGTCGCGTCGCTGGTGGTGATCAGCACGCGGGTGACGGCGTCCGTGCCGTGGGCGCCTTCGAGGATGCGGACCTTGAAGTCGATCAGCTCGACCGCGGCGAGCTCGGGGTAGAGCCTCTCCAGCGCGAGCCGTACGGCCTTGTCGAGCGCGTTGACGGGGCCGTTGCCCTCCCCGGTGGCGATGATCCGCTCGCCCTTGGCGTGGAGCTTGACCGTGGCTTCGCTGACGATGTCCCCGGCGGGGCGCCGTTCGACGATGACCCGCCACGACTCGACGGTGAAGTAGCGCGTCCGCTCGCCTCGCACGGTGTCGCGCAGCAGGAGCTCGAACGAGGCGTCGGCGGCCTCGAAGGTGTGGCCCTTGGCCTCCAGCTCCTTCACCCGGTCGACGAGCTCCCGCGACTGGTCGCCGGTGAGCTGGTAGCCCAGCTCGCGGCCCTTGAGCTCCACCGAGGCCCGTCCGGCCATGTCGGAGACCAGCATCCGCATGTCGTTGCCGACCTGGGCGGGGTCGATGTGCTGGTAGAGGTTCGGGTCCACCTTGATCGCGGACGCGTGGAGGCCGGCCTTGTGCGCGAAGGCCGACATCCCGACGTACGGCTGGTGGGAGTTGGGGGTGACGTTGGTGACCTCGGTGATCGCGTGCGCGATGCGCGTCATGTCCCCCAGCGCCCGGGGCGGCACGAGGTCGAACCCCCGCTTGAGCTGGAGGTTGGCGACCACGGTGAACAGGTTGGCGTTGCCGGACCGCTCGCCGTACCCGTTGGCGCAGCCCTGCACGTGCGTGGCGCCGGCCTTGACGGCGGCGAGGGTGTTGGCGACGGCGCAGCCGGTGTCGTCGTGGCAGTGGATGCCGATCCGGGCCCCGGTGCCGACCGCGTCGTGGACGACCTCGGCCAGCTCGTCGGGGAGCATGCCGCCGTTAGTGTCGCACAGCGCGATCACCGACGCTCCGGCCTCGGCCGCGGTACGGAGGACCTCCAGGGCGTAGGCCCGGTTGGATCGGTAGCCGTCGAAGAAGTGCTCGGCGTCGAGGAAGACGCGCCGGCCCTCCGTACGGAGGTGGGAGACCGTGTCGCGGATCATCGCGAGGTTCTCCTCCAGGGTCGTACGGAGGGCCAGCTCAACGTGCCGGTCGTGACTCTTGGCGACAAGGGTCACGATCGGTGCGCCGGACTCGCGCAGGGCTGCCACCAACGGGTCGTCGGCGGCTTTCACACCGGCTCGGCGGGTCGCGCCGAACGCGGCGAGCTGCGCGTGCTCCAGGTCGAGCTCTGTTTGAGCCCGCCGGAAGAATTCGGTGTCCTTGGGGTTGGCGCCGGGCCATCCGCCCTCGATGAAGCCCACGCCGAGGCCGTCCAGGTGACGAGCGATGGCCAGCTTGTCGGCCACCGTGAGGTTGAGCCCCTCCTGCTGGGCGCCGTCACGGAGCGTCGTGTCGTACACGTGGAAGCCGTCGTCGGCCATCTGTCTGTCCCTTCGCGGATGTCCGTCGCCGTGCGCTGTCAGCCCAAACAAAAAGACCCCTCACGGACGTGAGAGGTCTGCGCGCCGGCGGTGTCCCTTAACCGGCGCGCCTACTGATAATGAGCAGACCGTTGCGCATGATGCCTGCGAGTCTGCCACACGTCCTCACCATTCGGCACGGCGATCTCATATTACGAGACATGTGATGGTGAACCGCTCGTGGACGGCTGGTTCCAGGTGGGCTCATCGCGGTGGACGACACCCTCCAGCACGGCGAGATCGTCGCCCCTTCGGCGAGCGGCAACGTGCCGGGAACGCGGGCGATCAACGACCTGGTGGCCGGCGACGACCGGGTGACCTCGGTCCTCCTCCCCTTCGCCGACGGCCTCACCCTGATCCGCAAGGCCTCGATCCGCAAGGCCCCGATCCAGGTTGAGTGGCTGGTTGTCGCGTGCGGTTCCCGTGATAATCGGGGCATACCACAGGTCGATCAAGGGGGCTCGCGATGGTGCCGGGTTTGCGATGGGTCGTCGCCTCCACCACGGTCGCGGTACTGATGATCACACAAGTGCGACCGACGCCGGCAGCAGCGGACGCGGCCACCACGAAGAAGGTCTTCGCCCGCTACGTCGTGGATAGCTCCCCGGTAGGAACGCATCCCGATGAAGACCCCATCGGCCCCTGGCGGCTGCGACTGCGAGGCGGCCGGCTGATTCGCCTGACGGACGCGATGTTCACCGACCCACTTTCTTGGCCCATTCTCACGCCACATGGAAGCCAGGTGGCCTACTACCGCAAGTCCGACGGCGCCTTAGTCGTCCGTGACCTCAGCACCGGTAAGGTCCGTGCCGTACCTGGAAGATTCTCGCGCGAGGGCGGACTCTGCAAGCTTTCCCCTGGAGGCCGCTTCCTGGTCGTATGCGGCCAGCCGTACCAGGTCGTGAACACCATTACCGGGCAGACCCACACGCTTCCTTCTGGATACTACGGAAAGCTGTCTTTCAGTCCCGACAACAAGTATGTGCTCTTCCATCGCGCGACCGATCCCAATCTCGTCAGCCGCGACCCCGGCATCACCGAGGTGTTCTCCACGGAGACCTGGACCGTGGTATATCGCGGCACGCAGGTCGGTGCGCTGCGCATGGGCGGGTCCATCGTCGCCTACGTCGATGCGCAGTTCAGCAGGCCTACCTACATCCGGTTCTGGAATCTGGCTACCGGCGCATCCGCTGGATCCGCCATCAAGGTCCCGGTCGGCGAAACCCCCCGAGCGCTGGTATGGGACCAGGCCGGCCACCTCGATGTCCTGACCTACCTGGAGAACAAATACCGCGGTGGCCTCGTCATCCGCAAGAGCGGCTACCGCTGGCGGCGCGCCAACTCCGGTATGCGCATCCTTGACGCTTTCCGGATCCAGGCCACCCATTGGAGGCCCGCCGACGGGGGCCTGGCCTGAGGGCTGTCAATCCCCTCGAACCAACCGGGTGTGGCACTTTCTCAGTGAGTGCCTGAGATGGACCTGGCTGGAGCTGAAGCGGTTTGGAAGCTTTACGCCCTGATCGGCTGCCAAGCGTTACCAAGAGGTCAACGACCAGTGGCCTGACCGCAGGGTCGAGATCATCAACGGCCGGATCGTGGTGAGGGAGTTGCCCACGATCGACCACGCACGGGTGATCCTCCACCTGCTGCGGCAGATCCTCACTTTCGCCACAGAGCAAGGCTGGTCACCCTTGTGGGACCTCAAGCTCTTTCTCGGCACGCAGATGGACCGGCACAAGCCGGACCTTCTCATCGTCCCCGCCGAGCCCCGGATGTGGGATCCGGAGAACCGGCACGCTGATCGAGGGCTGAGCCGCAGGCCAGGAGGGTGATCTCCCTCCTGGCGTACGGCGAAGACGGCCTCAGCAGATCTTGTGGATCCAGTCGCGGGTGTCGGGGCGGGTGCCGTACTGGATGCCCACGAGCTCCTCGCGAATCTTCTGGGTGACCGGGCCGGGGCTGCCGTCGCCGACGGTCCAGTCGCGGCCGACCCCCTTGACCGAGCCCACGGGGGTGACCACGGCGGCCGTGCCGCAGGCGAAGACCTCGGTCAGCTCGCCGGACTCGCAGCCCGCCTGCCAGTCGTCGATGGAGATCTTGCCTTCCTCCACCTTCAGGCCGAGCTCACCGGCCATGCTGAGGATCGAGTCACGGGTGATGCCGGGCAGGAGCGTCCCGGTCAGCGCGGGCGTGACGAGGCGGTCGCCGAAGACGAAGAACAGGTTCATCCCGCCCATCTCCTCGACCCAGCGGTGCTCGAAGGCGTCGAGCCAGACGACCTGGTCGCACCCCTCCTCCACCGCCTGGCGCTGCGCCACGAACGCCGCCGCGTAGTTGCCGCCGCACTTGGCGAAGCCGGTGCCGCCGGGCGCGGCGCGGGTGTACTCGGTGGACAGCCACACCTTGACCGGCTTCACCCCGCCCGTGAAGTACGACGCGGCGGGCGAGGCGATCACCATGTAGCGGTAGCTGCTCGACGGGTGGTTGACGCCGAGACCGGCCTGCGTGGCGATCATGAAGGGGCGCAGGTAGAGGCTGTGCCCCTCGGTGGTCGGCACCCAGTCGCGGTCGCTTTGCACGAGCAGCTCCAGCGACTCGACGAACGTCTCCTGCGGCAGCTCCGGCATCGCCATCCGCAGGGCCGACGCGTTGAACCTGGCCGCGTTGGCGTACGGGCGGAAGGTCACGATCGAGCCGTTGACCTGCCGGTACGCCTTGAGGCCCTCGAACAGCTCCTGGGCGTAGTGGAAGACGGCCGTGGCCGGATCGAGCACCAGGGGGCCGTACGGCTCCAGCCGGGCGTCGTGCCAGCCCCGTCCCTCGGCCCAGTCGATCGAGATCATGTGATCGGTGAATATCTGCCCGAAGCCCGGGCTGGCCAGTACCCGCTCACGCTCGGCCGCGCTGCGGGCCTTCTGGTTGAGCTGCACGTCGAAGCTGAGGTGGGTGGTCATGCGGGTCCTTCTCTCTACGTCGTCATAGTCATTGTGCGACGAGTCGGCTAACGGAAACCTAGGGCATCGGGAAGGTATGAAAAAGCGCATGGCGGCCCTAACCGGGCCGCCATGCGCGTAGTTGGGATGAGCGGCCGGGATCAGCCGGCTACTCGAGCAGCGATGTCGTCGCCGATCTCACGGGTGGAACGGGCCGTCCAGCCGCCCTGGCGCTCGACGAGGTCGTCGGCCACGGCCTGCTCGACGCGGTCCGCCGCGTCGGCGTGCCCCAGGTGGTCGAGGAGCATGGCGACGGACAGGATCGTGGCCGTGGGGTCGGCCTTCCCCTGGCCGGCGATGTCGGGGGCGCTGCCGTGCACGGGCTCGAACATCGACGGAGCGGTGCGGTCGGGGTTGACGTTGCCACTGGCCGCCAGGCCGATGCCGCCCGCGATGGCCGCGCCGATGTCGGTGAGGATGTCGCCGAACAGGTTGTCCGTGACGATCACGTCGAACCGCGCCGGCTGGCTGACGAAGAACATCGAGGCCGCGTCGACGTGGCAGTAGTCGGTCTCGACGTCGGCGAACTCCACGCTGAGCCGGTCGACCGTGCGGGCCCAGAGGTCGCCGGCGTAGGTGAGGACGTTGGTCTTGTGGACGAGGGTGAGCTTGCGGCGAGGCCGGGCCAGCGCCTTCTCGAACGCGTAGCGGACGACGCGCTCGACGCCGTAGGCGGTGTTCAGCGACTCCTGTGTCGCGATCTCCTGGTCGGTGCCGCGGCGCATCACGCCGCCGGCCCCGGCGTACGGGCCCTCGGTGCCCTCGCGCACGACGATCATGTCGATGTCCTCGGGGCGTACTCCGGCGAGCGGGGTGGCGACGCCGGGGAACAGCTTGACCGGGCGGAGGTTCACGTAGTGGTCGAGCCGGAAGCGCAGCTTCAGCAGCAGGTCGCGCTCCAGGACGCCCGGCGGGACGCTGGGGTCGCCGACCGCGCCGAGCAGGATGGCGTCGTAGCCGCGCAGCTCGTCGAGCACCGCGTCCGGAAGGGTCTCACCGGTCGCGTGGTAGCGCCGCGCGCCGAGGTCGTATTCGGTCGTGTCGGCCTTGACGCCCACCGCGTGGAGGACCTTCAGGCCCTCGGCGACGACCTCCGTGCCGATCCCGTCACCGGGGATTACCGCCAGGCGGATTGTGCTCGACTCCATGCGGGTACCTTACCGGGTGTCTCGACAGCCGAGCACCCATCTCACCATTCGGTCGTACGGGCGCCGCGGGCGCGGCGCCCCCTCCCGCGCGCCGAGGGCCGGTCAGCCCTGCGGCGCGCCCCCGTTGTCGCGGCGGTCCAGCGCCGTCTGAAGGGCGGTGGCCGCCTCGTCCTCGGCGTCCTCGAGGGCGTTCCAGGGATACATCTCGTACATGGCGGATCTCATTCCGGACAGAGGGATGCTGAGAGCGGATTCCCGCCGCGTCGATCACTCGCATGGATCACCCGCGTGGATCACTGCCATGCGGCTCCGGTCCCGGACGCGGATCGCGCGTCCTCTGGGCGAAGCCGGTGCCGGCGGCGGCGCCGCGACGGGCCCCACCTGCCCCGGTCGATGTCCCGGTCGATGTCCCGGTCAGTGTCCCGGTTGGGCCCCGCGACGGTAGGTCATGAGTACGGATTCCTGGCGCGTCATTACGGCCACAGTACCGCAGAATCTCGTAGGACGACCTAGTATCTCAGATGCCGAGACGCCGGACATGGGAAGAGGGTGCCCCGGCGGGGTCGTGACGACCCCTCGGGACACCCTCTCTCGTTCGGCTCGCGACCTCCGCGTCCCGCCCCGGGCTCAGTCCTCCAGGTCGACCGTACGGCCGCTGTCGGCGCCGATCTCGACGGCGATCTGCTCGACCACATCGGACGGGATCGCCGAGTCGACGGTGAGGGCGATCAGGGCCTTGCCGCCCTTGACGTCCCGGGAGACCTGCATGGACGCGATGTTCACGCGGTGCTCGCCCAGCAGGCGGCCGACGATGCCGACGATGCCGGGGCGGTCGGTGTAGGTGAAGAAGGCCAGGTGCTCGGTCGGCTCGATCTCCATCGCGTAGCCGTTGACCTCGACGATCTTCATGACCTGCCGGGGGCCGGAGAGCGTGCCGGAGACCGACACCGTACGGCCGTCGGCGAGGACGCCGCGCACGGTGACGAGGTTGCGCCAGTCCGGGCTCTCGGTGCTGGTCAGCAGCTCGACCACGGTGCCGCGGTCCTTGGCGAGCAGCGGGGCGTTGACGTAGGTCACCGCGTCCTCGACGACGTCGGTGAAGACGCCCTTGAGCGCGGCGAGCTCAAGCACGCGGACGTCCTGGGAGGCGATCTCGCCGCGCACCTCGACGTCGAGGCGGGTCGCCACCTCGCCGGCGAGAGCGGTGAAGATCCGGCCGAGCTTCTCGGTGAGCGGCAGGCCGGGCTTGACCTCCTCGGCGACCGCTCCGCCCTGGACGTTCACGGCGTCGGGGACGAACTCGCCGGCGAGCGCCAGCTTGACGCTGCGCGCCACCTGGGTGCCGGCCTTCTCCTGCGCCTCGTGCGTGGACGCCCCGAGGTGCGGCGTCACCACGACCTGGTCGAACTCGAACAGGGGGCTGTCGACGCACGGCTCCTTGGCGAACACGTCGATGCCGGCGCCGGCGACCCGGCCCTCCTTGAGGGCGGAGTGGAGCGCGTTCTCGTCGATGATGCCGCCGCGGGCGACGTTGACGACCCGGACGGTCGGCTTGACCATGTGAAGCTCGCGGTCGCCGATGAGGCCGACGGTCTCCTTCGACTTGGGCAGGTGGACCGTGATGAAGTCGGACTGCTGGAGGAGCTCCTCCAGCGAGACCAGCCGTACGCCCATCTGCGCGGCGCGGGCCGGCTGCAGGTAGGGGTCGTACGCGATGAGCTCGACGCCGAAGGGCTGCAGGCGCTGCGCGACGAGCTGGCCGATCTTGCCGAGGCCGAGAATGCCCACGACCTTCTCGTCGAGCTCCACGCCGGTGTACTTGGAGCGCTTCCACTCGCCGCCCTTGAGCGCGGCGTGGCCCTGCGCGACGTTGCGCGCGCTGGCCAGGATCAGGGCGATCGTGTGCTCGGCGGCGCTGGTGATGTTGGAGGTCGGCGCGTTCACGACCATGACGCCTGCCTTGGTGGCGGCCTCGACGTCGACGTTGTCGAGGCCCACGCCGGCCCGCGCGACGACGCGCAGCTTCGGCGCGGCGGCGACGGCCTCGGCGTCGACCTGTGTGGCGCTGCGGACGATCAGCGCGTCCACGTCAGCCAGGGCCGGCAGCAGCTGCGACCGGTCCGAGCCGTCGGTGTGACGGACCTCGAAATCCGCGCCGAGCACGGCGAGACCCGCATCGGAGAGCTCTTCTGCGACAAGTACGACGGGCTTGCTCACTGGTGAGTCCTTCGGAAAGTGCGACGGCACGGACGTCCCCGAGTCTATCGAGGCTTGTGAAAGGCCTCACGAGCGATCCGGCATCCGAGACACGAGCCGTGGCGCACGGCATGTCCAGGGGCTTCTGTGGCTGACGAGAAACATGAGCATCACTCACGTAAGAGCCCAAGCAAGGACGTGTACCCCTCTTGGACCGGTCCCATCCACACTGCCGCTTTCTTGGTATTGATCGCACCTAATCTTCACGATTAGCCTGATTCGCCATGGTCCAGTCCCTATCGTTCAGCTTATGAGCATCGGGAACCCCTCCCTGGGCGACGTTCTCGCGCGGCACGGGAGCCCTCAGCAACTGCTGGCGGCGCTCGCCGAGTGGGGCATCCTGGTGGCGGTCAGAGCCGACCGCTCGGTGGTGCTCGGCACTACTCAGGGCGGGGAACGCGTGCTGCTCGGCTACACGAGCCCGGCGACGTACGCCCGGCACCGGGGCAGCCACTCGTTGTCGGTGTGCGACGCCGACACAGTGCTCGACATCCAGCGCGTCACCGGCGTGCGCGACATCGTGATCGACGCCGCCGGTCCCGCCGCGGCGGCGGTGCCCATCGACGACCTCCGGCGCTACCTCCAGGCGACGCGCACCGGCCCGACGCCCGCGCTGTCCGCCCTGGGCGTCCCCGTGCCCACCGCGTACGCCACGGGCGCGATGGCGACGGTGACCCGCTCCCAGGTGGCGCACGGGGCGCAGGCGGCGGCCCCCGCGCCCGCGCCGGTTCCCGCACCCGCCGGGCCCGCGCCCATGTCACCGCAGTGGATCCCCGCGCCACGCCAGCACCTGTCGGGGGCCATGCAGGTGGTCGACCCCGGCTACCGCCGGACCACGCACCCGATCCTGCCCGCCCTGCGGGTGGCGATCGGCGAGCTGCTGCGCGACTACCCGCACGTGCACCACGTGTGGATCTCCGAGGCGCGGACCGTCTCGGGCGCGTGGGGGATCATGCTGCACGTGAAGGTCCACACGGCGGTCGGCGACGACATCGTCAAGGACCTGCACCGCAGGATCCGCGCCCGGCTGCCGCAACTCGCGGCCAGCGAGGCGCCGGTTCTCATGGCACGCCTCACAGACGCGCACACCGAGCGACGGATGATCGAGATCGGTGCCCACGTCGTGTGCGCCGACGTCAGGGACTAGGCCGGCCGGTCGTTTCCGGTCCCCGCTCCAGCGGCTCCGTCAAGGAGCGGGACGCCCCGGCTTCCGGCCGCGGCCGGAAGCCGGGGCGTCCAATGGTGAGGAAAACCAGGGACGTCCTGGGGACGGGTCCGCCGCTCATCCGTTACTCACGAGTATTCCGGTCGGCCGCTTGTTCGGCTTGAATGTCGCCATGGTTTCCACTGCGGCGACGCCCTCCCCCACGGCGGTGCCCCTCGGCGTCCGTCTCGGATACGCAGTCGGCTCGTTCTGCGCGGCCAACTTCGCGGCCATCCCTGGGCTGCTGCTGTTGTTCTACCTGACGAACCTGCTGGCGGTGCCTCCCGTGCTCGCGGGAATCGTGCTGTTCCTGCCCAAGGCGTGGGACCTGATCGCCAACCCGCTGGTCGGGCGGTGGTCGGACCGGACGGTCTCTCGCTGGGGGCCGCGCCGGCCCTGGCTGCTGGCCAGCGCCGCCGTGCTTCCCGTGTCGTTCGCCCTGATGTTCGCCGGGTTCCCGCTCAAGGGAACGCCCGCGGCCGTCTATGTGGGCGTGACCTTCCTGATCGCCGCGACCGGATTCGCGCTGTACGAGGTGCCGTACAAGGCGATGCCCGCGGAGATGACCACCGACTACCACGAGCGGACCGCGCTGCTGCAGTGGCGGATGGTGTTCATCGCCATCTCGGTCGCGCTCAGCGGGGTCGTCGCACCGCTCATCGCCGACGAGTCGCTGGACGGCTACCGCCTCATGGGGATCGTGTTCGGCGTGATCCTCTTCGCCGCCATGATCGGCTCCTTCCTCGGGACGGCCCGCGCACCCTTCACCGGCCAGCAGCAGACCGAGGGAACGCTGCGATCGCAGATCGCGGCGGCACGTTCGAGCAGGCCCTTCATGTGGCTCCTCGGCCTCAGCTCGGCGCAGAACCTCGCGGTCGGTGTGATGCTCGCCGGCGCCCCCTACTTCGCGGCCTACACGCTCCACGACCCGGGGGCGACGAGCACGCTGTTCGCCGCCCTCGTCGGCCCGATGCTCGTCACGATGCCGCTGTGGGTGTGGCTGGCCCGGCGGCTCGACAAGCGCGGCGCCATGGTCCTTTCCGGCGGGCTGTTCACCTTCGGCGGGGTGCTGATCGCGGCGGCGCCGGCCTTCGGGTCGTTGTACGCCCATCTGATCGTGATGGTGATCGGCGTGGGCTACGCGGGCCTGCAACTCCTGCAGTTCTCCATGCTCGCCGACGTCATCGCCTATGACGGAATCGTCAGCGGCAAGCGGCGCGGCGGCGTCTTCACCGGCCTGTGGACGGCGGTCGAGAACGCGGTGAGCGCCCTGGGCGCCGCCATCTACGGCGCGGTGCTGGCCCTCGGCGGGTTCCTGTCGTCCGATCCGGACCACCCCGTGACGCAGCCCGAGAGCGCCCATGTGGCCGTCGTGGTCGGCCTGTCCGCCGTGCCCGCGCTGATCACGCTGGCCGGCGTCCTCATGACCCTGAAGTACGACCTGACCGCCACGCGCCTGGCCGCCGCCGTCTCCTCCAGCGCCTCCCCCGCCGCGTCGCCCGGCGCGGCGCCCGGCGCGGCGCAGGACGCTCCCAACGCGTCCGCGCCCGGCTCCACGGCACCCGAGGCCTGACCCGGCGGCTTGTCCGATGCGCGGCGGGGCGTGGCTCCGTCCGTACGGAACGCCGCGCGCGGAGTCCTGGGCGAAAGCGACTGCGAGGCGACGTGTCCGGTGACCAGTGGTGAATTTGAGGCAGACGAGGCCGAAGAGAAGGTAGATCTTTAAGGGATAAGAGTGATTTTTCGGACAACTGTGGTCGAGGGCGACCATAATGACGACTTCCGTCCAGCGTCTAACCCCTCTGGAGGAAGATCGTGAACAGAGTGCTCGGAGCGGCCCTGTGCCTTGGGAGCGTCGCGGCCATCGGTGTGTCCGCCGGCCCCGCCCAGGCCGAAAGCGGGCACACCGGCTGCCGGGTCGCCACCACGAAGCCGTACGTCGCCCAGGACGGGAAGATCCACGCCGCCGGCTCCCGGGCCGGCTGCGTCGACACGGCCCTGTTCCGGGTCCGCGTCCTGAAGTCCCGCACCGGCCCCGACCGCGTCGTGAAGAGCGGCTCCAAGGTGGTCAGGAACGCCCGCGTGACGGTGTCCGTGCGCTGCGCGGCCGGCGTCTTCTACACCGCGATCACCGACTACCGCGGCCACACGTCGAAGTCGAAGCCCGTACGGCTGACCTGCGCACCCGCACCCTCCACCGTGGGCACGGCCCTGGAGAACGAGGTCGTCCAGCTGACCAACGCCGAGCGGGCCAAGGCCGGCTGCGGCCCGCTCAAGCACGACGCCCGGCTGCACGCCGCTGCGTACGGCCACTCGGCCGACATGTCCGCGAGGAACACGCTCGATCACGATTCGGCGGACGGCCGCACGTTCGACCAGCGCATCAAGGCCGCCGGCTACTCCTTCACCGCGGCCGCGGAGAACATCATGAAGGACCTCAGTAAGCCTAGCGATGTCGTGCAGGGATGGATGAACAGCGCAGGGCACCGCCAGAACATCCTCAACTGCGCCTACACCGACATCGGCGTGGGCTACGTCGCCGCCGGCGGCTCGTACTGGACCCAGGACTTCGGCAAGCACTAGCCGGGGCCACCGGCTCCGCTCCCGGTCCCGTGACGCCGGGACCGGGAGCGGAGGCCGGCCAGATCAGGTCAAGATCAGCCCGTGCAGGACTGCCAGGTGGCAGGGTTCACGGACAGGTTCTGGTTCTGGAACTTGTAGATCGGGCTGGTGTCCTCGAAGTTCCACAGGCTGCCGGTCATCGTGGTCCAGGTGCCGGAGGTGGACTTCACCGACTGCGCCTTCATGATCGTGGGCTGCGTGCAACTGATCGACGGGACCGGATAGGCCGGGCCGGAGTCGGAGAAGTCCTCGATGTCGTGGGAGTACATCTCCACCGTGTCCCGGAGGTCGTCCCCCAGGAACCGCTTGCCGACGCCGTCCTTCAGGTCGACGAACACGCAGACCAGGGTGCCGTTCACGTTGGCCGAGTGGTTGGAGTCGCACCACTCGTAGGTGAAGACCAGCTCTTTTCCTGCCGGAAGGTTCGTCATGACGCCGCTACAGGTGGCGCCGACTCCCCAGCCGCTCGTGTCGCACAGGGGGTTGTTCCCGACGGTGCCGTTCTCGTCGCCGTAGTAGTACACCGACCACGAACCGGGCCCGTGGTAGATGCCGGCCTCCAGGCCGTAGTACCACGTGCCGACGGCGCCCCAGGCGGTGCTGTCGTTGTTGAGCGCGGGCACCTTCCAGGTGATCGACCAGCCGCGGGTGTTGCCGATGGTGCCGTTGTACCTCGCGTTGAGGGCGTAGTAGCCCTGCGTGCTCATCCCAGAGGGCGGGGGATGAGGGACGGCGGAGGCCGGGGTCGCGTCGATCATCGTGACGGCCGCCACGACGAGGGCCGCGAGCAGCCACCGGACACGGAGGGGAGAGCGGACCAACGGATCTCCTCAGGTAGACGTTGCTGACCCGAGAAGTGTGCGAGGCGGTTCATGCGCCAGAAAATGCACATTTCGTACATGACAATGATCACTACATTGGAGAAAGCGGATCTTGTCAGATTCGCGCCGGCGGGGTTGGATGTGATCACGTACGGCGAAGCATCCGATGCGCCCCGCGCCTGCCGCACCACGTACGGAAGGGCGGGAGTACGCCAGACACAGGTGGATTGGGAGGGAATGCGGCGCTCTTCTGGACACTTCGCGGGGGCGCGTCGGATACTCCAATCATGAGCTCACCCCCGGTACGCGCCTCGGACGGGGACCGCGACCGCGCGCTCAGCGAGCTCCGCGACCGGGCCGCCGAGGGGCGGCTGTCCATGGACACCTTCGTCGGACGCGTCGACATGGCGCTGCGCGCGCGGAGCCGGAGCGAGCTCGACGAGCTGATCGCGGATCTGCCCCACCGAGGGCGCTGGCGCAGGCGCATCACCGAGGCCGTCTCCTCGGTGTCGGACCTCTCCCACCGGATCGAGTCCGCCTGGCGGCGCCCCCGCCTCCCACGGCTGGCCCTGCCCACGGACGGCCGCGTCCGCTACGTCGTGGGCCGGGGCTCCTCCTGCGACCTGGTCCTGGCGGACCTCACGGTCTCCCGGGTCCACGCCGAGCTGCTCCGCGAAGAGGACGACTGGCTGCTGGTCGACCTCGGCTCGATGAACGGAACCCGGCTCAACGGCTGGCGGCTGGTCGGGCCCGCGAGGGTGCGGACGGGCGACGAGATCTCCTTCGGTGACTGCGCTTTCATGGTGTCGGCCGCCGCCTGACCGGTGGAGGGCATACCTGCGGCACAACACCGGCGGATACGCATATTTCCGTATTGATGATCAGGCGGGTTGTGCCGACGATCGCGGAAAGCCAATCATCGGGAGCCGACTGTGCGATTGTCACGACGAACATCGATCATGCTGGCCGGCGTCGTCCTCGCCACCGGGATCGCGGGCTCCGGCGGCCCGGCGGAAGCCCTCGACCCGGCGCCGGGCGTCACCGACCTGACCCACGACATCGATCAGATCCTCGGCGACTCCCGGCTCGCGCCCGCACGCGCCGGAGTCGTCGTGAAGAGCGTGACCACGGGTGAGGATCTCTACACCCTCGACGCGGGCAAGCTGTTCGCCCCGGCGTCCAACACCAAGCTGCTCACCTCCGCCGCCGCGATCGACACGCTCGGCCTCGACTACCGGTTCAGGACGGAGGTCCTCACCGCGTCCAAGCCGGGCCGCCAGGTCACCGGCGACCTCGTCCTCAAGGGCACCGGCGACCCGACCATGCTCGCCGCCGACTACGACGCGCTCGCCGCGAAGGTGGCCCAGTCCGGTGTCCGGGTCGTCACCGGACGGCTGATCGCCGACGACACCTGGTTCGACGCCGTACGGCTGGGCACCGACTGGGCCTGGGACGACGAGCCGTACTACTACGCGGGACAGATCTCCGCGCTGACCGCCTCCCCGGACACCGACTACGACGCGGGATCGGTGATCGTGTCGGTCGCGCCGGGGAGCGCGCCCGGCGCGCCCGCGAAGATCTCCACCACTCCGGAGACCGGCTACATCAAGGTCGACAACAAGGCCGTGACCGGTGCCGCCACCGACGTGACCGTCGAGCGGCAGCACGGCACCAACACCGTCCTCGTCACCGGCACCGTGGCCGCGCCGTACGACGAGTGGGTCACCGTCTGGGACCCGGCGCTCTACGCGGCCTCGCTGTTCCGCAAGGGCCTGGCCAACCACGGGGTCCGGGTGCTCGGCGCGACCGTGCACGGCGCGGCGCCGCAGGGGGCGGCCGCGATCGCCACCCGCGAGTCGATGCCGCTGCGCGAGCTGCTGGTGCCGTTCCTGAAGCTCAGCAACAACATGCACGCCGAGATCCTCACCAAGGCGATGGGGCGGAAGGTCTCCGGCGCGGGCACGTGGGCGGCCGGCCTGGCGGTGACCACGGCGTTCGCCAAGGCCAACGGGGTGCAGACGCTGCGGCTGCGCGACGGATCCGGGCTGTCCAGGGTCGACGCGCTGACGCCCTCGGGCATCACCGCGCTGCTCGCCGCCGTCCGCGGCAAGCCGTGGTTCCAGACGTGGTACGACGCCCTTCCCGTGGCGGGGCAGGCCGAACGGATGGTCGGCGGCACCCTGCGCAGCCGGATGCAGGGCACTCCGGCGGCCGGGAACGTCCACGCCAAGACCGGCTCGCTGACCGGGGTGTCCGCCCTGTCCGGCTACGTGACCGGCGCGGACGGCGAGCCCCTGGTCTTCTCCGTCGTGTCCAACGGCTACCTGGCGAGCTCCGTGAAGGACCTGGAGGACAAGATCGCGATCAGGCTGGCCCAGTTCAGCCGGTCGGCCCCCGTGGACGCGGCGCAACCCCTGCGAGCCGCCGCCCATCCCGTCGCCGACCTCGAGTGCTCCTGGGTCAAACCCGCGACGTGCTGATCCGGCCCCAACCATCCGGCCCGCCGATCCGGCCCGGCCCCCGCCGTACCGACGGGTGAACGCGGCGCGGGGGGGGGGGGGCCGGGGGGGGGGGGGGGGGGGGGCATCGACTCGGCGGGCTGGCCAGGCTCGACGCGGTCGGCAGGCTGACCAGGC